>NZ_JBIAIV010000077.1:0-26628 GCF_042871645.1 Streptomyces sp. NPDC005774
GGGGCGCCCGGGGGGGGGGTCCCACTGGGGGGGGGGGGGGGGGGGGGGGGGGGGGCCGGGGGGGGGCCCCGGGGGGGGGCCCCCCCCGCCCGGGGGGGGGGGGGGGGGGGCCACCCCCCCCCGCCCCCCCGCCGGAATCGTCGTGCACGCGGCAGCGCTACACCTCGACCTTCTCCATGATCTCGTCGCTCACGTCGAAGTTGGCGAAGACGTTCTGCACGTCGTCGCTGTCCTCCAGCGCGTCGATCAGCTTGAAGATCTTCTTGGCGCCTTCCTCGTCCAGCTCGACCTGCATGGTCGGGACGAAGTTGGCCTCGGCGGAGTCGTAGTCGATCCCGGCGTCCTGCAGAGCGGTACGGACCTCGACCAGGTCGGTGGCCTCGCTGAGCACCTCGAAGGACTCACCGAGGTCGTTGACCTCCTCGGCTCCCGCGTCCAGGACGGCGGTGAGGACGTCGTCCTCGGTCAGCTCGCCCTTGGGGACGATCACGACACCCTTGCGGTGGAACAGATACGACACCGAGCCCGGGTCGGCCATCGAGCCGCCGTTGCGGGTCATCGCGACGCGCACGTCGGAGGCGGCACGGTTGCGGTTGTCGGTGAGGCACTCGATGAGCACCGCGACACCGCTCGGGCCGTAGCCCTCGTACATGATCGTCTCGTAGTCGGCGCCACCGGCCTCGAGACCGCCGCCGCGCTTGACGGCGGAGTCGATGTTCTTGTTCGGCACCGACTGCTTCTTGGCCTTCTGAACGGCGTCGTAGAGGGTCGGGTTGCCCTCCAGATCGACACCGCCCATACGCGCGGCGACCTCGATGTTCTTGATCAGCTTCGCGAAGAGTTTGCCGCGCTTGGCGTCGATCACGGCCTTCTTGTGCTTCGTCGTGGCCCATTTAGAGTGGCCGGACATCTGCCTGTCTCCTTCGCGTAACCCATCTCTGCAACGAACGCAGGAATCCTACAAGGGCCTGTCCGGGATTTTCCCGTCGTCCGCCCGTAGGGCAGGCCCGGCGGCGTCATGGGGGTCCCCCCTGCTCGAGCGGAGCCGAGAGCGGGGGAGGAGCCACGTGGGCGGTTCGGCAACGCGGCTGGGGGGTCCCCCCTGCTCGAAGAGCTTGGGGGAGTGCGTGCCAGACGCCGCCGGGCAGGCGGGAAAATCCCGGACAGGTCCTAGGGTCCGGCCGCCCGGCACCCGCGCGCCATGTCGACGAACAGGCCGTGCACTCGGTGGTCACCCGTCAGTTCCGGGTGGAACGACGTGGCCAGCGCATTGCCCTGGCGGACGGCGACGATGCGTCCGTCGTGCTCGGCGATCACCTCCGCACCGGCGCCGGCGGACTCCACCCAGGGGGCACGGATGAAGACCCCGTGCACAGGGCCGCCCTCGATGCCCCTGACGTCGACCGCCGCCTCGAACGACTCGTTCTGCCGTCCGAACGCGTTGCGTCGCACGATCATGTCGATGCCTCCCACGGTCTCCTGACCGGAGCGAGGGTCGAGGATCTTCTCGGCGAGCAGGATCATCCCGGCGCAGGTGCCGTAGACCGGCATGCCGCCTTGCACGCGTGTGCGCAGGGGCTCCATCAGGCCGAACAGGACGGCCAGCTTGGAGATGGTGGTGGACTCCCCGCCGGGGAGGACCAGGCCGTCGACCTCGGCGAGCTCCTCCGGGCGCCGCACCGGCCTGGCGACGGCGTCGGCCGCGGCCAGGGCGACGAGGTGCTCCCGTACGTCGCCCTGGAGGGCCAGGACACCGATGACGATGTCGCTCATGCCCGGGGCCTACCAGCCGCGGTTGGCGTAGCGCTCGGTCTCGGGGAGGGTGTCGCAGTTGATGCCGACCATGGCCTCGCCGAGGTTGCGGGACGCCTCCGCGATGATCTTCGGGTCGTCGTAGAAGGTGGTCGCCTTCACGATGGCGGCGGCACGCTTGGCCGGGTCGCCGGACTTGAAGATGCCGGAGCCGACGAAGACGCCCTCGGCACCGAGCTGACGCATCAGGGCGGCGTCGGCGGGGGTGGCGACACCACCGGCGGAGAACAGCACGACCGGCAGCCTGCCCAGCTCGGCGACCTCCTTGACCAGCTCGTACGGGGCGCGCAGCTCCTTGGCGGCGGCGTACAGCTCGTGGTTGTCGAAGCCGCGCAGCCGGGCGATCTCGTTCTTGATCTGACGCAGGTGGCGCACGGCCTCGACGACGTTTCCGGTGCCGGCCTCGCCCTTGGAGCGGATCATCGCGGCGCCCTCGGCGATACGGCGCAGGGCCTCGCCGAGGTTGGTGGCACCGCAGACGAAGGGGGTGGTGAACGACCACTTGTCGGAGTGGTTGACCTCGTCGGCCGGGGTGAGGACCTCGGACTCGTCGATGTAGTCGACGCCGAGCGACTGCAGCACCTGCGCCTCGACGAAGTGGCCGATGCGGGACTTGGCCATGACCGGGATGGAGACGGCCGCGATGATGCCCTCGACCATGTCCGGGTCGGACATACGGGCCACGCCGCCGTCCTTGCGGATGTCGGCGGGGACTCGCTCCAGTGCCATGACGGCGACGGCGCCCGCGTCCTCGGCGATCTTCGCCTGCTCCGGTGTGACGACGTCCATGATCACGCCGCCCTTGAGCTGCTCGGCCATGCCGCGCTTCACACGGGCGGTGCCGGTCTCGGGACCCTGGTTTTCGGAGAGCGTGCTGGACACGAATGACCTCACTGATGACGAAGAGGGGGGTTGCTGCACCACCGAGGAAACGTGAACGGGCCAGTCCACGGCAAGAGCCAATGGAGAGGCGGTGGATCGTTTTGGGCGGAAATCCCGGCCGCCCTCCCGGTGGGTGCCGCCGACAGGGCCTGTCCGGCGGATCATTCCGGAGCGGCGGGGCCGAGATCCTAGGCCGCGCGTTCGATCAGGGCGGCCGGGGGTTCGTCGTCCATTTCGAACGCCATCGGGAACGGTGCGTGTCCCGCCAGCCGGAACCAGCGCACCTTCCGGTGCCGGCGCAGGGCGCGTGCGGCCCGTACGGTGTCGTTGTGGAAACGGCGGGCCATGGACACCCTGCGGACCGCCTCGGCGAGTTCCACCGCCGCGTTCTCTCCCCCGGGCGCCTCCTTGACCGCATCCACCTGCTGCGACTCGGCGAAAACGGCCCGCAGCGCCTGGCTCAGTTCACTCTCGGCGACCTCCCGCTGCTCCTCCACCGCCTGCCGCGCGGCGTGCGCGGCCTCGTAGAGCACGATCGAGGCGGCCGGGTCGAGCACCCCTGACGTGGCCAGTTCCTGGGCCACGGAGGCGCGACGCAACAACTGCGCGTCCAGTGCGGCGCGTGCGGCGTCGATCCGGGCGTGCAGCCGGTCCAGCCGCCCAGCCGTCCAGCTCAGGTAGAGGCCGATCACGACAAGGGCGACGAGGATCCAGATCAGGGTTGCGGTCACGGGCGGCAAGGCTACCGGGGCGCCGCGCCCGCCCGGGCGAGTGCCCGCGGCGCCCCGGGCGCCGACGCCCTCGCTCGTCGCCGTTCACCGGAGGTACGGGCTGTCATGGCCGGGCCCGGCCATGACAGCTGCCCTCAGTCCCTCGCCGGCCCGAAGCGCGACCACAGCCCCGTCGTCCGCTCGTCGGCCGCCACCGCCGCCGCTCCGGCGGTCACCGTCTCGTAGACGGACATGATGTCCGCGCCGACGGTCGACCAGTCGAAGCGGCGGACGTGGGCGCTGCCCCGCTCGCGCAGCTTCGCGCGCCGCTCCGGGTCTCCCAGGAGGCGTACCGCGGCCTCGGCGAGCGCGTCGGCGTCCTCGTTGGGGAACAGCTCGCCGGCCGCCCCCCGGTCGAGTACCTGGGCGAAGGCGTCCAGGTCGGAGGCAAGCACCGGCGCCCCCGCGGACATCGCCTCGACCAGAATGATGCCGAAGCTCTCGCCGCCGGTGTTGGGCGCCACGTACACGTCGACGCTGCGCAGGAAGCGGGCCTTGTCCTCGTCGCTGACCATGCCGAGGAACTCGACCCGGGGACGGAGTTCGGCGGGCAGGCTCTGCACCGCCTCCTTCTCGTCGCCGCGCCCCGCGACCAGCAGCCGCGTCTGCGGGCGGGCGGCGAGGATCTTCGGCAGGGCCCGCATCAGCACCGGCAGGCCCTTACGGGGCTCGTCGATGCGGCCGATGAAGCCGATCGTGTCTCCCTGCCACGCGGGCTCGGGCTCGGCGCGGGCGAAGAAGTCGACGTCCACCCCGTTCGGGATCACCACCGCGTCGCCGCCGAGATGTTCGACGAGTGTGCGGCGGGCGTACTCGCTCACCGCGATCCGTGCGCTGATCTTCTCCAGCGCCGCCTGCAGGATGGAGTACGCGGCGACCATGGCCCTGGAGCGCGGGTTGGACGTGTGGAAGGTGGCGACGATGGGTCCCTGGGCCGCCCAGCAGGCCAGCAGGCCGAGCGAGGGCGAGGTCGGCTCGTGGATGTGGATCACGTCGAAGGCGCCCTCGTGGAGCCAGCGACGCACCCGGGCCGCCGACAGGAAGCCGAAGTTGAGCCGGGCCACCGAGCCGTTGTACGGCACCGGCACCGCGCGGCCGGCCGGGACGACGTACGGCGGCAGCGGGGTCTCGTCGTCGGCCGGGGCGAGGACGGACACCTCGTGGCCGAGGCGGATGAAGTACTCGGCCAGGTCACGGATGTGGAACTGGACGCCGCCCGGTACGTCCCAGGAGTACGGGCAGACGATGCCGATCCTCACGGAGTCCCCTCCCGGGCGTCCTGCTCGGAGTCACGCGCCGGATCGAGATCCTTGAGCCACAAGCGCTGCAGCATGTGCCAGTCCTCCGGATGGTCGGCGATCCCCGTGGCGAAGGCGTCGGCCAGCGCCTGTGTCATGACGGACGTCTTCTCGGCCCGCGTACCTGACTCGGGAACCGGGACCGCTGGATGGACCCGGCCCCGCATCACGGGCGAGTCGTCGTACCAGAGCGTCGCCGGCAGCAGCAGCGCCCCGGTGTGCTGGGCGAGCAGGGCGGGGCCGGCCGGCATCCGCGCGGTCTCGCCGAAGAACTCGACCTCCACACCGGAGGCCGACAGATCGCGGTCGGCGACCAGGCAGACCAGTCCCCCGTCGCGCAGCCGCCGGGCCAGCGTGCCGAACGCGCTGCCACCGCTGTGCGGGAGCACCTCCATGCCGAGGCCCTCGCGGTAGGCGACGAAGCGGTCGTACAGCGTCTCCGGCTTCAGGCGCTCGGCGACGGTGGTGAACGGAATGCCGAGCCCGGTGGTGGCCCAGGCGCCCGCGAGATCCCAGTTGGCGAGGTGCGGCAGCGCGAGGACGACACCCTTGCCGGCCGCCATGCCGTCGGTCACCCGGTGGATGTCCTTGATGTCGATGCCGTTCGCGATGCGCTCCGGGCTCCAGGCGGGCAGCCGGAAGGACTCCATCCAGTACCGCAGGTACGAACGCATGCCCGCGCGGGACAGTTCGGCGAGCCGCTCGGGGCCCGCGTCGGGCACCACGCGCGCGTAGTTGCTCTCCAGCCGGAGCACGCCCTGGCCGCGCCGCTTCCAGGCGAGGTCGGCGATGGTCCGGCCGAGCCGCACGGCGACGGGTTCGGGGAGCTTCTTGACGGTGGCCCAGCCGGCGCCGTACAGAGCGTCGCTCAGGCGGTCCCGCGCGCTCACTTCGCGGCCCCGCTCCCGCGGGCCTCCTGCTCCCCGGCGGCCTCCTGCTCCTCCGCGGCCTCCGCGGCCTCTGCCTCGGCGGACTCCCGGTGTACCGTGACGACCCGCTGGATCAGCGTGATCAGGCTGCCGACGGCGACGATCCACAGGGCGACCGGCAGCAGGTACTGGATACCGGGGACGCCGAACGCGTGCAGACCCGCCAGACCGGCCGCGACCAGCGAGATCACGAGCCGCTCGGCCCGCTCGATCAGCCCGTTCACGGCCACCGGCAGTCCGATCGACTCGCCGCGCGCCTTGGTGTACGACACCACCTGGCCGCTGGCCAGGCAGAAGATCGACACGGCGCACAGCACGATGTCGTCGCCCCGGCCCGCGTACCACAGGGCGAAGCCGCCGAAAACGGCCCCGTCGGCGACCCGGTCGAGGGTGGAGTCGAGGAAGGCACCCCAGCGGCTGGAGCGGCCCAGCTGGCGGGCCATGTTGCCGTCGACGAGGTCGGAGAACACGAACAGCGTGATCACGACCGTGCCCCAGAAGAACTCGCCCAGGGGGTAGAAGACCAGCGCGCCCGCGACCACACCGGCGGTGCCGATGAGCGTGACCGTGTCCGGGCTGACCCCCCGCCGGATGAGAAACGCGGCGAACGGTGTGAGGACACGCGTGAAGAATGCACGCGCGTACTTGTTCAGCATGGCCTTCCCGACGGTCGGTGTGACCGTGTGGCCCCACTGGCCACCGGCTGGCCCATCGTAGTCACGTGCGCGTGCCACCGACGGCCTGGCACCTGAGGACCCGGTACGGGACCGCCGCCGCCCGGCCCCGCGGACCGGACCGGGCCGAACGTCGCGGCCGGAGCCGGTGCCGGGACGACCGAAGGCACGGTCGGGCAGCGCCGGGAGGCGTGGGATCGCGTCCTTCGTATGGACGCACCGTGACGGGAGTGGAAAGCTCGAAGGACCGCGGGCGTCGCCGGAGCCGTCACCGCTCGGGGTGCCCCCGGGCAGGCCCCGGAAGGATTCCGCGCGTCCGCGCCCACAGCGACCTCACCGTGCACGGGAGGCAGGACCATGGGCGACAAGGCGCACACACACCCCGGAGCCGCCGGAAGGGCACAGGCGGCCGACCACCCCACGTCCGTACGGAATGTGGTGCTGGTCGGCCACTCCGGATCGGGCAAGACGACCTTGGTGGAGGCCCTCGCGCTGACCGCGGGAGCCGTGAACCGGGCGGGCCGGGTGGAGGACGGCGGCACCGTGTCCGACTACGACGACATCGAGCACCGGCAGCAGCGCTCGGTACAGCTCTCCCTGGTGCCCCTCGAATGGGACGGCATCAAGATCAACCTGTTGGACACTCCCGGATACGCCGACTTCGTCGGTGAACTCAGGGCCGGTCTGCGAGCGGCGGACGCGGCCCTTTTCGTCGTCTCGGCCTCCGACGGGGTCGACGGCCCCACCCGCATGGTGTGGGACGAGTGTGCGGCCGTCGGCATGCCGCGGGCCATCGTCGTCACGCACCTGGAGGCGGCGCGCGCGGACTTCACCGAGATGACGCGCGTGTGCGCCCGGACGTTCGGCGGGGACGACCCCGACGCCGTACTGCCGCTGTACCTGCCGCTGCACGGTCCGGAGGGACCCGACGGGCACGCGCCCGTGACGGGCCTGATCGGACTGCTGACCCAGAAACTGTTCGACTACTCGTCCGGCGAGCGCGAGGAGTACGAGCCCGACCCGGACCGGCTGCCGCTGATCGAGGAGGCCCGCAACCGGCTGATCGAGGGGATCATCGCGGAGAGCGAGGACGAGACCCTCATGGACCGCTACCTCGGCGGCGAACCGTGCGACGTCAAGACCCTGATCGAGGACCTGGAGAAAGCCGTCGCGCGCGGTGGGTTCTTCCCCGTCCTGGCCGCCTCCCCCGCGGCCGACGGCACCCGCCAGGGCCTCGGTACGGTCGAACTGCTGGGGCTGATCACCGGCGGCTTCCCGACCCCGCTGGAACACGGCACACCGCGGGTGACCACCGTCGACGGCACACCGCGCGAGCTGAACCCGTGCGACCCCGACGCCCCGCTGGTCGCGGAGGTCGTCAAGACGTCGTCCGACCCGTATGTCGGGCGGATCTCGCTGATCCGGCTGTTCTCCGGCACCCTGCGCGCCGACCAGACGGTGCACGTCTCGGGACACGGACTGACCGACCGGGGCCACGAGGACCACGATGTCGACGAACGGATCGGCGCCCTGTCCACACCGTTCGGCAAGCAGCAGCGCCCGGTGTCCCACGTCATCGCGGGCGACCTCGCGTGCGTGGCGAAGCTGGGCCGCGCGGAGACCGGGGACACCCTGTCCGCCAAGGACGACCCCCTGCTGATGGAACCCTGGGAGATGCCCGACCCGCTGCTGCCCCTGGCCATCCAGGCACACAGCAAACCGGACGAGGACAAGCTCTCGCAGGGACTGGCCCGCCTCGTCGCGGAGGACCCCACCATGCGCCTGGAGCACAACCAGGACACCCACCAGGTGGTCCTGTGGTGCCTGGGCGAGGCCCACGCGGACGTGGCCCTGGAGCGCCTGCGCAGCCGGTACGGCGTCCAGGTGGACGTCGTGGCCCACCGGGTGCCCCTGCGCGAGACCTTCGGCGGCAAGGCCTCCGGGCGTGGACGGCATGTCAAGCAGTCCGGCGGGCACGGGCAGTTCGCCATCTGCGAGATCGACGTGGAGCCGCTGCCGGGCGGTTCGGGCATCGAATTCGTGGACAAGGTCGTCGGCGGCGCGGTGCCACGGCAGTTCATCCCGTCCGTCGAGAAGGGCGTACGGGCCCAGGCAGCCAAGGGAGTCGCGGCCGGCCACCCGCTGATCGACGTACGGGTGACGCTGAGGGACGGCAAGGCGCACTCGGTGGACTCCTCCGACGCGGCCTTCCAGACGGCCGGCGCGCTGGCGCTGCGGGAGGCGGCCGCGGACGCGCCGATCAATCTCCTGGAGCCGGTGGCCGAGGTGGACGTGCTGATCGGTGACGACTACGTGGGCCCGGTGATGAGCGATCTGTCCGGCCGGCGCGGCCGGGTGCTCGGCACCGAGCAGTCTGCGGGCGGACGCACCCTCATCAGGGCCGAGGTCCCGGAGATCGAGATCGGCCGGTACAGCGTCGATCTGCGGGCGCTCTCGCACGGCACCGCGCGCTTCAGCCGCCGGTACGTGCGGCACGAGCCGATGCCGGCGCAGGTCGCCGAGCGGGTCCGGGAGGAGGCAGTCAGCGCCTGACCGAGGAGGAGGCGCGCGCCTCCTCCTCGGCATGGCCCGGGATCCGGCGCCGGCGCTCTCGGGACAGTCCCTGCAGTTCCGCGGGCGCCCGCGCACCACCGCCCCCGGGCATGAGCGCGTACATGCGCCCGGAAGCGGCGGAAAGCGCCTCCGAGAGGCCTCATTTCGTGCCGGTATTCGTACCGGTAGGCGGCTTTCGGCCGTCCACCGACGGACGCCGTCGGCGGCGGATACTCTGAAGACCAGTTCAACAGGTGTGCGGGGCAAGGAAGTCGGGAAGGCCGCAAGACGACAGTCGCGGCGATCGGGGGCGGGAATGGCCGTTGAAGGCGGTTACGCGGAGTTCTTCGGTCCGCAGGTGCCACGCACCGGCGACGAGGGGCAGACCCCGACGTTCGCGCTGGCCTCGGCCGCCTACCGGGACAACGAGGCCGACGAGATACTCAAGGCCAACACCGAGTGGCACAAGTCGTCCGTCGGCAAGCCCCGGATCGCGCTGTTCCGGCCGAATCTGGGCGAGGCGTTCTCCCGGGCGGTCATCGACCGGATGCTGGGCTCCGGGCGGGCACCCCTCATCCAGTCCTTCGGCACCCAGCCGCAGGCGGTCGTGGAGCACAGCCTCGCGGCGCACCGCATCCGCAGGGAACGGGACAACTGGCTCAGTGCCGTGATGGTGCTGTGCGGCGTGCTGTTCCTGCCCGGACTGCTGGTCTGGCTGCTGGTCTTCCAGATCCGCACCACCATCGCCAGGCGCGAGGACAAGCGGGCCGGCGCGCTCGCCACCACGCTGCTGGTCGCGATCGGACTCCTCGCCGTGGTCTTCCTGCTCCGGATGCCCTTCGACGGATTCTGGGGCTGGTACGCGCGCGCTTGTGTCGTCGCCCCGGTGATCGGCTGGTTCTGGGCCAAGCGGATCTGCGAGCGCACGGCGCACGACCTCAGGGAGCGCTGGAGCAGCCTCCTCTCCGGCGGCAGCGTGGGCGCCAAGGTGCCCGAGGCGGTGCCGAGCAGTCCCGGCGAGACGGCCGCCGAGGAGCTGCGGCAGTCGCTGGCCCGGCTCAGTGCCGAACAGCAGTCCAACTCCGTGTTCTACGCCGGGCCCAAGGGGATACTCGGCATGGGCACGCGCTGGGGCAGCTGGCAGCTCGCCGAGGAGCTGCTCCCGATCGATCCGGACCGGGAGATCAACCCGTTCCGCAGCTGGGACGTCATCAAGGCCGTCCACGACCGGCTGCGCATGCTGGAGCGCGGCCCGCTGCACACCGGCGGCTTCCCCAAGCCGACGGTACGGCACTGGATCGTCACCCCGATCGGGGAGAACGCGGAAGCGGTGTCCCGGCCCGACGGCACCGACGTCGAGGCGTACCGGATCAAGCCGCACGCCATACAGGAGATCTGCAACAACCAGCAGTTCGGCGCGGGCGACCGGCACTACCTGGGCGTGCAGTGGACCCTGTGGGACGGCCAACTGGTCCTCACCATGCTGATCACGGTGACGGTGCTGCACGAGACGCTGCGCATCGAGGTCACCGGGCATGCCCTGGGCCCGGTGCACTCCCTGTTCACGAGCAAGCCGGCGGCCAAGGAGAAGAGCGTCCAGAAGTCGGTCAGGTTCTGGGAGACCCGGACGGTGAAGCTCCCGCTGGTCGACACCGACGAAGTGGTGCGCCTGGCCGCCCGCGCGCCGCTGACCTGGTATCCGCCGCTGCTCTACTGGCTGGGCGGCAAGCTCTCGCTGCCCGAGCCCTTCGGCCTGCGGCACGCCTGGGCGGACAAGCCGTGGCGGCACCGCTTCATGGCCGACGACGCGCTGCGCGCGGCCACGCCGGTCCTCCGGGCGGTGCACTCGGCGGCGATCAAGGTGCTGAAGGAGAACGGCGTGGACACGGAGAAGTTCGGTGCCCGCTCGGCGGGCCTGAGCGGTGCCATCCAGGACGCGGCGCCCAAGAAGGCCGACGTGTACGACGCGTAGGCCTCCGGCCGTGGGCGGGGCAGTCGCCGAGGCTGTTGTCCCGCCCCTCGCCGAACGGGCGGATCACACCGTCGGCCAGGCCTCCGCGAGCATCTTGCGGGTGTCGCCCAGCAGTTGCGGCAGCACCTTCGTGTGGCCGATCACGGGAAGGAAATTGGTGTCGCCGCCCCAGCGGGGCACGACGTGCTGGTGCAGGTGGGCGGCGATGCCCGCGCCGGCCACGGTGCCCTGATTCATCCCGATGTTGAAGCCATGGGCGCCGGAGGCACTGCGCAGGGCGCTCATCGCCTGCTTGGTGAACTCGGCGAGCTCCGCCGTCTCCGCCGTCGTGAGGTCCGTGTAGTCGGCGATGTGGCGGTACGGCACCGTCATCAAGTGGCCGCCCGTGTAGGGGTACAGATTGAGCACTGCGTAGACCAGCTCGCCACGCTTGATGATCAGCCCGTCCTCGTCGGATTTGGCCGGGATGGAGCAGAAGGGACAGCCGTCGTCGGCGCCCGGGCCGCTCGGCTTGTTCTCGCCTTGGATGTAGGCCATCCGGTGGGGCGTCCACAGACGCTGGAACGCGTCCTGCGTGCCCACTCCGATCTGCTGCTCCGGCTCACTCGTCATACGTGCAGCATATGGCGTCGGGGCGAGGAGCCGGAAAAGGCCCCCGGGGTTCTCCTCTCCCGGGGGCCGATCCCCGCGCAGGCGGGGAGCACATCAGACCTGAGCCCGACGCTCCACCACGTCAACGATCTCGGCGATCGCTTCGTCACGGGGAATGCCGTTCTTCTGCGAACCATCGCGATAACGGAATGACACCGTGCCCGCATTCATGTCGTCGTCGCCGACGATCACCATGAACGGCACCTTCTGCTTCTGGGCGTTTCTGATCTTCTTCTGCATGCGGTCCGAGGAGGAGTCCACCTCGACCCGCAGGCCCTGCTTCTTCGCGTCGGCGGCGAACTTCTCCAGGTACTCCACATGGGCGTCGCCGACCGGGATGCCCACCGCCTGCACCGGTGCCAGCCACGCCGGGAAGGCGCCCGCGTAGTGCTCCAGCATCACCGCGAAGAACCGCTCGATGGAGCCGAACAGCGCACGGTGGATCATGACCGGGCGGGTCTTGGAGCCGTCCGCGGCGGTGTACTCCAGGTCGAAGCGCTCCGGCAGGTTGAAGTCGAGCTGGATGGTCGACATCTGCCAGGTGCGGCCGATCGCGTCACGGGTCTGGACGGAGATCTTCGGGCCGTAGAAGGCGGCGCCGCCCGGATCCGGGACCAGCGGCAGGCCCTGCTTCTCGGCGACCTGGCGCAGTGTCTCGGTGGCCTCTTCCCAGACCTCGTCGGTGCCGACGAACTTTTCCGGGTCCTTGGTGGACAGCTCCAGGTAGAAGTCGGTCAGGCCGTAGTCGCGCAGCAGGTTCAGGACGAAGGTGAGGGTCTTGTCGAGCTCGTCCGCCATCTGCTCGCGGGTGCAGTAGATGTGCGCGTCGTCCTGGGTGAAGCCGCGGGCGCGAGTCAGACCATGCACGACGCCCGACTTCTCGTAGCGGTAGACCGTGCCGAACTCGAAGAGCCTCAAGGGCAGTTCACGGTACGACCGGCCGCGCGCGTCGAAGATCAGGTTGTGCATCGGGCAGTTCATGGGCTTGAGGTAGTAGTCCACGCCCTCGTCGAGCTGCATGGGCGGGTACATGCCGTCGGCGTACCAGTCCAGGTGGCCCGAGGTCTCGAAGAGCTTCCCCTTCGTCGCGTGCGGGGTGTAGACGAACTCGTAACCGGCCTCCTCGTGCTTGCGCCGCGAGTAGTCCTCCATGACCCGGCGGATGATGCCGCCCTTGGGGTGGAAGACGGCGAGGCCGGAGCCGATCTGCTCCGGAATGGAGAACAGGTCGAGCTCGCTGCCGAGCTTGCGGTGGTCGCGCTTCTCGGCCTCGGCGAGAAACTCCAGGTGCGCCTTCAGCTCGTCCTTGGACGGCCAGGCGGTGCCGTAGATGCGCTGGAGCATCGGGTTCTTCTCGCTGCCGCGCCAGTAGGCGGCGGCGTTGCGCATCAGCTTGAACGCCGGGATGTTCCGGGTCGTCGGCAGATGCGGGCCACGACAGAGATCCCGCCAGCACAGCTCGCCGGTCTTGGCGTCGAGGTTGTCGTAGATCGTCAGCTCACCGGCGCCGACCTCGACGTCCGCGCCGTCGTCGTGCGACGCGGAGCCCTTGAGGCCGATCAGCTCGAGCTTGTACGGCTCGTCGGCGAGCTCCTCACGGGCGGCGTCGTCGGTCACCACGCGGCGCGAGAAGCGCTGACCGCGCTTCTGGATCTCCTGCATCCGCTTCTCGACGGCCTTGAGATCCTCGGGCGTGAACGGCTTCTCGACGTCGAAGTCGTAGTAGAAGCCGTCCTTGACCGGCGGGCCGATGCCCAGCTTGGCCTCGGGGAACAGTTCCTGCACGGCCTGGGCCATGACGTGCGCGGTGGAGTGGCGCAGGATGTCGAGGCCGTCCGGGGACGAGATCTCGACGGCTTCGACGGTGTCGCCGTCGCCGACCTGGTGGGCCAGGTCCTTGAGCTCACCGGCCACACGCGCGGCGACGACCGAGCGCTCGCCGGCGAAGAGCTCGGCGGCCGTGGTGCCCGTCGTCACCACGCGTTCTTCCCGCTCGGAATCGCGTTGGATGATCACACGGACGTCTGACACCGGTCTCTCCTGACTGAAGGCTGGGCCGCGGCGCCATACCTGAGCGCACGCATGGGTGCGATCGTACCGACCCGGACCGGTGCGGGTCTAAATCATTGCCCGCGGCCGTATCCGCCGCCGTCCCCGCCGGCGACCCTCGTGCCGTCCCGGGGGTCGCCGGCGAGGCCGCGGGTCTCGCCGGAGAGGACAGTGGTTTCCGCGACGTGGTGGCGTTTCCGGAGGTCTCTCGCGCAGTGGGCCGCCGCTTCGCGTTTCGCCTGGAGCGTCTGTCCCCCGGCGACCTCCCCACCCCGCAGGGAGTGCGGCACGCAGGCCGGGGCCGGGGCCTTCAGGCCTGGTTCGCCCGCGGCGGCACTTCGGAACCGGTCGCCCCTGCCCGGTCCTGTCCGGCCCCGCGTCCGAACTGCGGGCGGCGGTGCGGGGGGGCCTTCCGGGCGTGTGGCTCTGAGCGCAAAGAAGCCGGTCCGCCTGTGGCGGACCGGCTTTCCCGGTGGGCGATACTGGGTTCGAACCAGTGACCTCTTCGGTGTGAACGAAGCGCTCTCCCACTGAGCTAATCGCCCGGGAACGGACCGAACGATACAGGGCGGGGCGGGCTTGGTTCAAACCGCTTGGAGATGCGCGGCCAGCCCGCGCCGCCCGGAGCGCATCATCAGGGCGTGGTTCGCGTGGAAGAGGGGGCGGCCCGGCACCGCGAAGCGGCGCAGCAGGGGTTTGCGGACGTCGACCTCCTGGTCGTAGCGGGCGAGTGTGCCTCCGGGGCCGGCGGGGGTGACGGTCCATCGGGCCCAGCCGTCGAGGTCCCCGGACAGGTGCGTTTCGAGGACTCCGGCCAAGGGATCGCGCCGTGTCTCCCGCAGGGTCGCCGTCAGGTCGAAGGGCAGGACGGAGCGGATCCGGACGACCCCGCCGGCGGCGTCGAGCCGGGTCACCTCACACACCTGGGGCCACCAGCGGGGATAGTCCTCGATGCGTTCCAGGGCGCGGTACACCGGCCCGGAGGGCACGGGCAGGCTCCACAGACTGCGGAAGCGGTAATGGTTCCGGTCCATGGAAGGAGTGTGCCCACCCGTGCCCGGGCCGTACGGTCTCCTGCCGCCCCTTATGGCATCCGGTGTCCCAGTAGGGCGAGGTTCTCGATGGCGGCGAGGCCGTAGAGCGCGGTGTCGTTGGTGGACACCCAGGTGGCCTCACTGCCGGCGACCAGGGCAGTCGGCCCGGTCACCTTCTCGGTCTGCCAGGGGGCGGATTCCTTGTACCCGTCGGAGTTGTAGAACTTGTCCCAGGCCCGGTCGGCGAGTTCGCCGTCGCCCGTCTGCACGGCGGCGTAGGCGTCCAGGCGGGAGTGGCCCTGGAAGAGGATCAGGCTGCCGAAGTTCGATCCGTAGCGTGCCGCCTGTTCCGTCTTGCTCGCGTTGAAGTAGCGGCAGTAGTCGTAGTACGCCTCCTCGAAGGCCGGCATGTCGACCAGGTCGATGAGTTCGGCGCACAGTTCGTTCAGGCCGAAGACGGCCGACAGGTGGGAGACGCCGACCACGGGTTCCTCGGCGATCGCGAACTTCCCGGTGTCCAGGTCGTACAGTCCGCTGCCCTGCACGAATCCGTTGGGCTGGGCGGCGATGGTCTCCATGGTGGACAGGACGCGTGCCTTTGCCTTCTCCCATTTAGGGCCCCGGCGTTCCCATTCGGTGAGCCAGGCCGAGACCAGGCCGCTCCAGTCGGTGCCGAAGCCGATGGACAGGGCGTGCCGGTCGGGGGTGTACGGCTCGGTGCGGATCTTGCGCAGGGGGTCCAGGGCGAGGAAGGTCTCGTCGGAGTCCACGTTGGCGTGCATGAGGTCGCCGACGCGTTCGTCGGCGGTGAGGAAGTAGTAGTAGCGCCGGTAGGTGGTGTTGGCGATGCGCTGCTGCTTGGCGCTGTCGGCCCAGTGCTGGACGCCGTGCCGGGTGCCCAGGCCGGCCCACTTGCCCAGGTGGTAGACGTCGACCTCGCCGGTGTGCCGGGTCATCGCCTCGGCGAAGCGGAAGATGTCGGCGCGGCCGGAGCGCAGGTAGGCGTACCAGAGCCAGAGGTCGGGCGAGAGTTCGGAGTTGTCCCAGGCGTAGCCGCCGATGTCGTAGCGCCACTGGTGGCGGACGGTGTCGTAGGTGTGCATGATGTCGCCGTAGTCCCAGAAGCCGTACCAACGGCGCATCTCCACCTGGTCCTTGTAGTAGGTGAAGAGGAAGTCGAGGTGGTCCTCGATCTTCGCCTTGGCCGGAGTGGACCGGTCGGGCGCGGAGAACAGGCCGGGACCGAACACCTTGGCGCCGATGAGCTGCTTCGGCGGTGCGGCGAGTTGCGGGAGGACGCGGACGGCCTCGACCTGTCGGGCGAGTTCCTCGGCGCTCGGGGTCGACTCGTTGGCCCAGAAGAGGAGTTCGGAGGTGCGGGCGATGCCGTAGGGGGTGCCGAACTCGGGCTCGTAGTCCTCGTAGGTGATGTTGAGGCCTTCGAGCTGTTCGGGGAAGGTGTCCTGGCCCATGCCGTCGTGGTAGAAGCGCAGGTCCATGGGCTGCGCCTCGGGCGACCAGAGCCAGAGGGTGATCTCGGCCGCGTCGGTGTGGGCGTCGCGGATGTCGAGCTGGGCGGGGTGCTTCTCCCAGAAGTCGCGCAGGCCGAAGGAGAGTCCGCCGCTGACTCCGCCGACGTAGCCGAAGCCGGAGGCGCGTCGTCCACCGCCGGCGCCGATCCAGCCGTAGCCCTTCTTGGTGCGCTTGCGCAGGGCGAAGCCGTCGGCGGAGAGCTGGGAGAGGGTGTAGTCGCCCCATTCGGGGATGTACTGCAGGCGGGTGGTGACCCGTTGGTCCCAGGTGGCGGGGTCGGGCAGCTTCTCGCCCGCGAACTGGGCGGCCTGTACGGCGGCGCCCGGGTCGCGGCGCAGTCCGGTGATGCCCTTGACGGCCTCGCGCAGCAGTCCGGTGTCGTCGCCGCCGATGCGGATGTGCCGGTCGTAGGACTCGTCACGCAGGGGGACGGTAAAGCGGACGCCGATGCCGCGGATGAAGTCGCCGCTCGCCCTGCCGGGTTCCTGTGTGCCGTCGTAGGTGATGGTGTGCACCATGCGGAAGGAGTCGGCACCCGCGTAGAAGTAGAGACGGATGGAGAAGGGCAGCCAACTCCGGCGGCCTTTACGGTGTGTGCCGTCGACGCGGACGACGGCCCGGACCGGCCCCGCCTGTTCGACGGTGACCTCGTCGATGGTGCCGTCGAAGCGCTCGGTCCTGACGGTGCTCTGGTCGCCGTCCTCGAACTCGGGCTGGCGCAGCAGGACGAGGCGGCCGTTCCTGGCGATCTCGGTCGAGCCGCGGGTGACGGACTTGACGAGGGTGGCGCCGGACTTGGCGATCTTCGCGGTGATGACGCCGGTCGAGATGTCGATGGTGCCGCCGCGTGTGTCGACGGTGACCTTCTTCTCCGGCGCGGCGGGGGTTCCGGCGGTCAGGGTGAGCTTGCCGGTGCCGGAATTCACCGCGTGCGCGGTCCACTTGAGGGAGCCGTCCGGCCAGTGGGCGAGTGGCCAGGACTGTACGGGTACGGCCCTGCCGTCGGCGTCGGTCAGCGCGAAGGTCTGGTCGTCGCGGTGGACGCCTTTGGGCCAGGGCACGCCGACGGTGGAGCCGGGTGCCGCGCCGAGGCCGCCGTCCTCGAGCCAGTCCAGGGTCACGGGGTCGGCGCCGGCGTTCTCGGCTCTCGGTGCGGCGGTGGCGTCGCGGCTGCCGAGGGCCCAGCTGAACTGGGCGGCGGCGCCTGCGACGGCGGCTGCCTTCAGGAGGGACCTGCGGGGGATGGGGGACATGGCCTTTCCTTTCCGTGCGGGACGCAAGGGGCTGTCAAGGGCATGACAGGCAAGGGCGCGGCGCCGGGGCGCCGGCCCTGGTACGAAAGGCACCGCCCGTCAGCGGTGCCGGTGGCGCTCCTCCACGGCGACGGCCGCCGCCGCGACCGCGCCCAGGACGGGCAGAGCGAGCGGCGCGCTGAACCAGGCGGAGCAGACCACCACGGCCAGTCCGCCGACGATCAGGAAGGATCCGGCGGGGTCGAGCACGGTGCGGCGGGCGGCCTGCGCGCACAGCCACCGCCAGGAGGCCCCGGGCCGCCAGGAGACCGCCGCGCGCAGCCCGGCGACGGCTGCCGCGATCAGGGCGAGCACACCGACGGCGCCCACGAGCTCGCCGCCCGGCAGTCCGGCCCGTACGGCCCGCACGTCCACCCAGACCACGGCGAGGGCGGCCCACCCCGCGAGTCCGACGAGCCACCCGCCGCGCAGCGCCGACCGGAAGTCGGCCGCGAACTCCCGCAGCCCGCCGCGCTCATGGGCGAGGTGGCGCCCGAGGTGCCGCGAGCCGGCCGCGAACGCGGCGGGGTAGGTGACCAGTGGCAGCGAGGCCAGCGCGATCCACACCCCGGTGAGCAGGCACTCGGCGAACAGGGCGAACTTCCCGGCGAGCGGTGACTCGCCGTGTGCGGCACGGCCCGTACGGCGTGCGGCACGGGTCCCGGTGTGCGCCTCGGTCATGATCGGTTCACCTCAGCCCTTCAGGCCGGACGTGGCCATGCCGTCGATGAGGTAGCGCTGGAAGGCCAGGAAGAAGGCCAGCACCGGCAGGAGCGCGACCAGGGACATGGCGATCATGCCGCCGTAGTTCGCGATTCCTTCCTGGTCGACGAACATCTTCAGACCGAGCGAAACGGTGTACTTGCTGGGCTCGTTGAGGTAGATCAGCGGACCCATGAAGTCGTTCCAGACGTTGATGAAGGTGAAGATGGCGCTGGTGATCAGGGCCGGCCGGCACAGCGGGAGCACGATCGACCAGTAGATGCGCAAGTGCCCGCAGCCGTCGAGGCGTGCCGCCTCGTCGAGTTCCCTGGGCAGGTTGCGCATGAACTGCACCATCAGGAAGACGAAGAACGCCTCCGTGGCCAGGTACTTCCCCAGCAGGAGCGGGGTGTAGGTGTTGATCATGTCCATGTTGCGGAAGAGCACGTACTGCGGGATGAGCAGGACGTGGTACGGCAGCAGCAGGGTGCCGATCATCAGGGTGAAGAGCAGATTGCGGCCGGTGAACCTGATCTTCGCGAAGGCATAGGCGGTCAGTGAGCAGGACACCACGATCCCGATCACCGAACCGACGGCGAGGAAGAGCGAGTTGACGAAGAACGTGGAGATCTGGATGTCCGCGATGCCGTCGGTGAGGCTCGTGTAGTTGGCGGTGATCGGGTCGGCCGGGAAGAGATCCAGGCTGCCGACGATGTCCTCGCTGTTCTTGAAGGACCCGCCGATGACCCAGATCACCGGGTAGAGGATCACCGCGAGGATCGCCAGTGACCCGGTGTGCCAGGCGAGCGAGCCGGGCAGACGGCGCCGCAGGGCGCCCGCCCCGGTGGACCGGGCCGGTGTGACGTCGGTGGCCGGTGGGGGTGTCCCCTGACCGGGCGAAGTCGAGAGATCGGGGGAGCTCATCGGCCGCCCTCCTCGTAGTGCACCCAGCGCTTCTGGGACCAGAAGAGCACCGCGGTGACCAGGGCGACCGCGACCAGCAGCATCCACGCCATCGCGGAGGCCAGGCCCATCCGGCTGTTCTCGAAGCCCTGGACGTACAGATAACAGGTGTAGACCATGGTTCCGTCCGCGGGACCGCAGGCGTTGCCCCCGGCGCCGCCGCCGACGATGTAGGCCGAGCTGAAGATCTGGAAGGAGTGGATGGTCTCCAGCAGCACGTTGAAGAAGAGGACCGGGGAAATCATCGGCAGGGTGATGTTCCAGAACTGCCGGAGTCGGCCCGCTCCGTCGACGTCCGCCGCCTCGTACAGCTCGCGCGGCACCTGCTTCAGACCGGCCAGAAAGATGACCATGGGGGCACCGAACTGCCAGACGGTGAGTGCCACCAGGCTGTAGATGATCAGGTCAGGGTCGCCGGTCCAGCCGCCGGCATCGACGCCGAAGATCTTCTGCGTGCGGTCGACGATCGCGTCGTCGGAGAAGATCGCCTTCCACACGATGGCGACGGAGACGCTCGCCCCAATCAGCGAGGGCGCGTAGAAGGCGGCCCGGTAGAAGGCCTGTCCGCGCCGCTTCTGGGCCAGCAGCAGCGCCACCCCGAGCGCCGCGATCAGTTTGATCGGCGTACCGACGACGACGTACCAGAGCGTGACCTGCACCGAGTGGCGCCAGCGCGGGTCGGCGAACATCTCGGAGAAGTTGTCCAGGCCGATCCACCGGGGAGCGTCGAACAGGTTGTAGTCGGTGAACGCGAAGTAGAGCGAGGCGGCCATCGGGCCCGCCGTCAGCAGCAGGAACCCGGCGATCCAGGGGGACATGAAGAGGTAGCCGGCCAGGTTCTCCCGGCGGCCCCGCCGCTTGAGGGCGGCGGGGCGCGGGGACTTCACCGGACCGTGCCACGGCTCGGAGTCCCGGATGAGGTCCTCCGTCGCAGGGGCGTGTGTCACGGCGCTTCCCATCAGCCGGCGAGAGCCGTCTTCGACTCGTTGAAGAACTGCTTGACGGCGTCCGCCACGGAGCGCTTGCTCAGGCCCAGTTCCTCCGCGATGCGCAGGAACGCCGCCTCGCAGATGTCGGCGCCGTTCGGGTGCGGCGTGATGGGCTCCAGGACGCCCGACTCGACGAGGGACTCCTCGTAGGCGGCGATCGCCTTGTTGACCGGATCGGCCGGCCGGTACGCGTCGAACTGGACCTGCGTCGTGGGCACACCTCGGTCGTATCCCATGATCTTGGCGACCTCGGGATCGTGCACCATGAAGTCGATGAACCGGGCGACCTCCTTGGGGTGCTGGGTGCGCTTGGACGCGCTGAGCATCAGGGAGCCGAGGTACTGGCCGGTCTTCTTGCCGTCCGTGGTCGGGATCGGCGCGAGGCCGTACTCGCTCTTGCCCTCGGAGGTGTAGCGGACGGTGAAGTTGTC
Source organism: Streptomyces sp. NPDC005774 (assembly GCF_042871645.1). Classification (NCBI taxonomy): domain Bacteria; kingdom Bacillati; phylum Actinomycetota; class Actinomycetes; order Kitasatosporales; family Streptomycetaceae; genus Streptomyces; species Streptomyces sp. NPDC005774. The sequence goes on from NZ_JBIAIV010000077.1 coordinate 20,535, forward strand.
CCAGGTGAACTCGGATCCGGCGAGTTCGGCGGAGAGCGCCGACTTGGGTTTGATCTGGGCGACCTTCTTCGGGTCGGCGAACAGGCCGGTCCTGACGCCCTTCTCGGCCTTGGTCCACCACCGGGTCAGATCCGCTTCGGTGAAGCCCAGTCCGTCCTCGGTGAAAAACGCCTTGCCGTTCTGCCGCAGATACAGGTCGTAGAGGTACATGACGCCGTACATGCCGCTGTCCCCGGCCCGGCCCGACTTGTCGCGGATCTTCGCCATCGCCTCGTCGAAGTCGTCCCAGGTCCAGCCCTGTTCGGGCTTGACCCCGGCCCGGGTGTAGACGGGCTTGTCGATGACCAGGGCCAGCGAGTTCGACCCCACGGGCACGCCGAGGAGTTTGCCGTCGACCTCGCCGAACGTCTCCAGGCCCGCCCGGAATCCGTCCATGGAGAGGTTGCCCGCCTTCACCTGCTCACTGAGATCGAGCAGCACATCCTTCGCATCGTATTTACGCAGGAAGCCGATGGCATTCTGGAAAACGTCCGGCGGATTCCCCCCGGAGGCCTGCGTGTTGAACTTCTTCCAGAAGTCGGGGTACGGCTGGAAGTCGGTCTTGATCTTGATCTTCGGGTACTTCTTCTCGAAGAGCGCGATGGTCTTGTTGATGCGCTCGGCCCGGTCCTCGGCACCCCACCAGGAGTAACGGAGTGTCACCGTCCCGTCGCCCGCTCCGCTTCCGCCGCCGCACGCGGTGGCCGTGGCGCCCAGCCCCGCGACGGCCAGCGAGGCTCCCGCCACCTTGAGGACCGTCCGCCTCCCGGCCTGCCTCCGCGCATTCCCGCCCTGCTGCATACGAGCCTCCCCGCGACGTCGTGTCCGCCTCATGAATCGTTTCAAGTAAGCGCTTGCTGGCACAAAGTACGGAGGACCCACGAGCACGTCAATGATTCGGACAGGAATGGATGGGCACACCGGCCAAGCGGGATCCGCCACGGCTCGCGCCCCTTCGGCGGAGACAGCCGGAAACACCCAGGTCCACGCAGCCCGACCGACGGACCGAACGCCGCCGGGCCCGCCGGAGGGCGGGACCCGGAAGGTCACGGTTGAGTGAAGGACGGCGCGGTCGGAGCGGTCCCACCGCCCACCGGGCAGGCGTGGGACACCGGGCGGAGGCATCGCACGACCGCACCGCCACGCATCCGCGTGCCGACCGGGGACACACAGACGCACCGCGGCCCGGCTCACTGTCGGTGAGCCGGGCCGCGGTGCGATCCGGTGGGCGATACTGGGTTCGAACCAGTGACCTCTTCGGTGTGAACGAAGCGCTCTCCCACTGAGCTAATCGCCCGGACGCAGGAAGAACATTACCCCATGTCAGGGAGTGCCCGTGACGGGTGGGGACCGGTGGTCGCGCCCCCGCCGCGGCTCACTGGTTCTCGATCTTCCAGGGCATCACGAGGCCGAACTTCCACAGATAGATCCCGGCCAGCGCGGTCCCGATCACGAGGGCGACGGTGGTCAGGATGATGTTCCGGCGCCGCACCCGGGGATCGAGCGCGCGCTGCGCCGCCTCGGTGACCTTGCGCTTGGTCCACCGGAGCACCAGCTGGGCCCAGACGAACTCGGTCGCCCAGATCGCCATGCCACCGAAGATCACCACCCAGCCCGGTCCGGGGAGCACCAGCATGGCGACGCCGGCCGTCACGACCGCGAGCCCCACGACGAAGACGCCCACCTGCCAGCTCAGGTGCAGGGTGCGGCGCGCTTTGACGAAGGCCGGCGCCCTGGAGCCCAGCGCCCGTTCGTCCGATGCCTGGTCAGCCCTGTCCATTCCCGCTCGATCCGCCGTCATGGCCGCCTCGCCGGGTGTGTCACTCCCCGTATTCATACGGCCAAACACTACCGGAGCCCCTCACTTCACCGGAACGGGCGCAGCTCGCGAACGGCCTTTCGGCCGGTTGAGTTACGTAAACCCATGCAAAACACTCAGAGGGGTTTACAACGGCACCGTAGGTGGCATGTCGATTTCGCCGACGTGCGAATCCCCGAGCGCACACTGAGCGAAAGGCCCTGGCGCTTATGAACACCACGGTCAGCTGCGAGCTGCACCTGCGCCTCGTTGTGTCGAGCGAGTCCTCCCTGCCTGTCCCCGCAGGCCTGCGGTACGACACGGCCGACCCCTACGCCGTGCACGCCACCTTCCACACCGGAGCCGAGGAGACCGTCGAGTGGGTGTTCGCCCGCGACCTCCTCGCCGAGGGGCTTCACCGCCCCACCGGCACCGGCGACGTCCGCGTCTGGCCGTCGCGCAGCCATGGTCAGGGCGTCGTCTGCATCGCCCTGAGCTCTCCGGAGGGAGAGGCTCTGCTCGAGGCCCCGGCACGGGCTCTGGAGTCCTTCCTGAAGCGTACGGACGCCGCCGTGCCTCCCGGCACGGAACACCGGCACTTCGATCTCGATCAGGAGCTCTCGCACATTCTGGCGGAAAGCTAGGCGAGGGTTCACCAAGCTGCCCGACGCCGTCGACTCGGGGTGACGGCTCGGGCCCTGACAGCCGTGCAACGGCACGCAACGGCGCCGACGCCGCGGGACACCGCGGACGGCGCCGTTGTGCTGTGCGCGAGCTCCGGGCACGGAACCCCAGCGGACCGTTCCCCGGCGGGCCTCGAAGCCCTGTGCGAGCGAGGAGCGCTCATGGGCTCGCGGGAGCCACTACCATCGGCCAGCATCGGCGGGCGCCCGCCCGACCCTCAGGCCAGGGAGCGAATCGTGCTGATCACCCACGACACCCGGTGCGCGCTGGACACCGTGGTGGATCTGGTGAACTCCGCGCCGGAGGACGACTCGGCACCGGACGGGCTGCCGGACGTCCCGGCTCTCGAGGCCTTCGTGCGCGGCCACCAGGTCAGCGAGGTCGGGGTTCTCACGGAGTTCGACCTGTCGGCGGTGCGCCGGATCCGCGGACGGTTCGCGTCGGTCTTCGCCGCTCCCGACGCCCACAGCGCCGCCAAACTGATCAACGAGCTGATCGCGGCCGCGGGCACCACGCCCCGGCTCACCAACCACGACGGCTACGACTGGCACGTGCACTATTTCGCCCCCGGCGCCTCGGTCACCGATCACCTGGCGGCGGACTGCGGGATGGCACTGGCGTTCTTCGTGGTCGCCGGCGAGCAGGAGCGGCTGCGGCGCTGCGAGGCCCCGGACTGCCGGCACGCCTTCGTCGATCTCTCCCGCAACCGCTCACGCCGCTACTGCGACAGCCGCACCTGCGGCAACCGCTTGCACGTCGCCGCGTACCGCGCACGCCGCAAGGAGGCGGCGGGCTGAGCGTACGCAGCGGGGCGGGGCCGGGCTCCGGGCTGAGCCGCGTGGGCCGGGCATAGCGGCGGGTGACCTTCCGATGCCGTGCCGACGCGGTCCCGACGGGTGGCGCCGGGTACCGCGGGTACGGCTCACAGCCAGAGCAGGTCGTGCAGGGCAGCCGTGAGCAGCAGACACCCGATCACCGCAAGGAAGATCATCAGCGGTGGCTGGGAAAGGGCGAAGAGGCATCCGCGCGGCTCGTCCTGCGGCGGCGCGGCCTCGCTCTGTGTCGTGTCCAGCATCTCGCGGGGATCATGACGCATCGGGAGCACTCGATGCGATCACCACTCACGGACTGAACGCGAGGGCACGGTTTCCACGACCCACGGTCCGGGTTGTGATCGTTTGCGCACGCTCCAAGACCGTCTGTGACGCTTCGGCCCGCTTCCTTCCGCCCCGGGTCACCCCCGTCACCTGCGGTGCGGCGCGTCCGCCCGGGGCGCCTTCATATGCCGTGCTTCTTGAGGATCGCCTCGATGTCGCTGAAGTCGTCGTCGCTCTTGGGCGCGGCCGTGGGGCGGGCCGCCGGGCGGGAGCCGGGGCCCAGGGAGGGGGCCGAGGCCGTGGGGGCCACTGCCCCGGGCTGTGTGGACGCCCCGGCCGCCCCGGCCGCCCGGCGCTGCTGCTTGCGTTCCTTCCGTCCCTGGCGGGTGCCGCCGCGCCGGCGCTCCACCGCGCGCGTGGTCATGAACAGCACCCAGGACAGGCCCAGCACGCCGAAACCCGCCCAGGCCGTGGGGCTGAAAGCGGTGTCGGCCAGCCACTCGACGACACCGGTCATCACCAGGCCGATGGGAACGAGAGCATAGGCGGCGATGCGGGTCGCGGTGAGGAAGCGCTTGCGGTAGGCCGTGACCAGCGCGATGCCCAGTCCTGCCGCGGACACGGCGGAGCAGACGGTCTCGGCAATCATCCGGTCCTCCAGGCAGGGGTTCGGTGGCATCGGGCACTTCGTCCCTTCCATCCTGCACCTTCCGGCCCCCACCGGGCCATGCTCCGGCCGCAGATCAGGGACATCTCCGGGTCGGCTCCTCCGCAGGTGCCGGTGCGGTGTACTCCCCCAGGGCCTGTCGTTCGGACCAGGCCGGGCTCGCGGGCCCAGGCTCCCGATACAGCCTGATCCACACGGAAGGCCCTCGGGGCCGGGCAGGCGACAGGGCCGATTGGGTGCCTCGGCGCGGGGCTGGGAGACTGTCGGGCATGAGTGACTCCTCCCCCGGCCGTGCCGCCCCCGTACTCGACGTGTGGTGCGAGCTGCAGTGCCCGGACTGCCGTGACGCCCTCGACGATCTCCGTGCCCTGCGCGCCCGGTACGGCGACCGTCTGGAGCTGCGGCTGCGGCACTTCCCGCTGGAGAAGCACAAGCACTCCTTCGCCGCCGCCCAGGCCTCCGAGGAGGCGGCCGAGCAGGGACAGGGCTGGGCCTATGTCGAGGCCGTACTGGGACGGGTCGAGGAACTGGACCGTGCGGGAGAACCCTTCCTGGTCCAGGTCGCTCAGGAACTCGGGCTGGACGCCGAGGAGTTCGACACCGCGCTGATCGACGGCCGGCACATCCTGATCGTGGACGCCGACCAGGCCGAGGGCAAGGCGATCGGGGTGACCGGCACCCCGACCTATGTCATCGGCGGCGAGCGTCTCGACGGCGGCAAGAGCCAGGAGGGTCTGCGTGAACGCGTCGAGGAGATCGCGGACCGACTCCTCGCCGAGCAGGACGGCTGACCGCGGAGCTCCCCCGCCCCGGCCCTACAGCAGGTGCTTGTACATCGCGTACCGCCTCGTCCCGTAGCCGAGTGACGCGTAGAGCCGCTCCGCCGGGGTGTTGCCCGCGAAGACGTTGAGCCCGACGGCGCGTTTCCCCGCGGCGATCGACTGCGCCTCGGCGAGCAGCATGAGGGAACGACCGTGCCCCCGGCCGCGGTGCGCGGCGTCGGCCTCGACGTCGAACACGAATGCCTGTTCCCCGCGTACCGCGAGCCACAGCGTGCCCACGGACGTCCCCTCGTGTTCGAGGACGCTGAGGAGCATGCCCTCCGAGTCCCGCCCGTCGGGGAGCAGGGCGGCATGGTCCTTGGCCGCCTTGGCCCGCGCCTCGGTCTCCGGCACACCGCGCTCGATCCAGTCCCGCGCGTACTCCGCCTCGCTCCTGGCCGACCAGGGGCCGAACTCGGCGTCGGTCATCGGCCGTCCGCGACTGCCCTCCGGCAGGGCGGGCGGGACGTCCCCCAGTGCCTTCTCCATGCTGTAGTTGCGCACGACGTAGCCGAGCGCCGTGGCGAGGCGGAACGCGGGCCCGGCAAGGGCATCGGATCCGGCCGCCCGTCCCTCCGCTCCTCCGGCCTCGTCGCCGGCCTCGTCGCCGGCTTCAGCTTCGGCTTCGGCGGGGACCGTCACCTCGATGCGGCGACAGCCCCAGCCGCGGGCGATCTCCTCGGCGGCGAGCGCGGCCACCGTGCCCCGGCCGCGTCTGCGGTCCGGCTCCTCGATCCGCAGGCGCATGATCCGGGCCACGGCGTCACCGAAGACGGGATGCGTACCGATGTGTATGTGTCCGACGGGACGGCTGTTGACACACACCTGGTAGCGACGGGAACGCGTGCCGTCGGGATTCCGCTGGAGCGGCTCGGCCGGCCGCAGGGTCGTGGTCATCTCTTCCTCCTGTGTGGATACCCCGTGCTTTAGCTCGGGGAGGAAACACAGCTCCTGCGGAGCAGGGCAACGAGCTGGGATTCGCCGCCAG
>NZ_JBIAIV010000078.1:0-25582 GCF_042871645.1 Streptomyces sp. NPDC005774
GGCGAATAGACCTTCATCACCATAATCGGTCACCCTCTCCCGGCCCCCACCGGGGCCGGAGGTCAGGGTGTCCACCACCCGGGGGGAGGTCCCGTCCCTGTGCTGGCCGTCCTCGGTGAGGATGCCTGCCTTGAGGAACGCCTTCACCAGCGCCAGGACGCGCTTGTCCTTGACCCGTGCCCGGACCGCGTCTATGACGACGCGGTGCGAAACGTTGTCGAAGGCCGCTTCGATGTCCGCGTCCAGCACCCAGCGGTAACCCTTGGTGCCGAAACGCTGGATCTCTGCGATCGCGTCCTGGGCTCGCCGCATGGGCCGGAACCCGTAGGAGACCGGCAGGAAGTCGGCCTCGAAGATGGGCTCCAATACCAGCTTCAGCGCGGCCTGAACGGTCCGGTCGGCCACGGAAGGAATTCCGAGGCTCCTGATCTTTCCGGATCCGCCCGGCTTGGGGATCTTGCGTTCCCTCACCGGAAGCGGCCGGAACGATCCGGACTTCAGGTCCGCGCGCAGGACCGTCAGGAATCCCGGAGTCGAGGCGGCGTCGGCAGCTGTCAGGCCGTCCACGCCTGCGGTCTGGGCTCCCTGGTTGCCCGAGACCCGGTCGAACGCCATCATCAGCGTCGCCGGGTCGTGCACGAAGTTGAACAGGTCGTCGAACCGGCGGCCGGGGTCGGCCACCGCCCAACGGTGAAGCTTGGTCTGCATCTCCAGTACCCGGCCCGATGGCCCCAGCGGGGCCGGTCCGGCCGGAGCACTGCCGTTCGGCGGTGCGTCTTCTGGCATTGCAGTCTCCTTCCCTTCTGGTAACTGCTGCCGCCCTTCCCCCTGTTCCGGGCTTTCCCCGGCTCCGAGTACTACGGCGGCTCCGCCCCGTCCCGGGCCGGTCGGCCGACGATGGGTCCAGCCTCCGAACCGCGCTGGCCGCACGGTGCGGTGGCAGATCCGGGACGGTTCCCGTGTTCACTGCTGACCGTTTGTCGCAGTAGGTGCCCGGCTCTGCCCCGGCGGCCTCGCCGTGGTTACGCCGCAGGCATTCACCACGGCCTCCCGGGCCTGCAACTGCAAACCTGCCCGGGAGTTCCCCCACCCCTCGGGAGCGGGTTGCGCACCGCATCCGGCCCAGATCCGCCAGGTTCGAGCCGGTGACTCATTTCGGGGCGTAAACGCCGGTTCCTCTCGTGCACCTCTGCGTCTCGCTCGCCGGACCCGACCCATCTGGCAGTGCTGGGCCGTCCCGGCTTTGTCGCGGCTGCTCCCGTCCTCCCCGGCACCTCCCGGGTCAGACTGCCGCCAGCTACGCTCGCCCCGCTGCGACGGGGTGAGCGGTGCAGGTCTTCCACCTCCACTCGGTCGAACAGCGCTTTCCACGGCGCACGAAGATTTCAAGTCCAGTGAGACGGTCGTGACGCCATGAGGTGTGTCGAGCAGGTCCAGCGAGCGGTCCTGGCGGCCCTCACGGTAGGCCGGGACACGCAGCACCACCGCTTCGCTGCTTCTGCGAGGAGAGCGGCGTCGAGCCTCGTTGGCTGGAGAGCTTCGCGGCAGGGACGGCCCTGGGACTCGATGCGGAAGGTAGGACCCGACTTGCCTTCGCTGCCGAAGTACGTGACTTCTTGAAGGCAGCCGATCGGGGTTATGCAGCAGCACCTGCTGCCGGCGATCTAGGCAATCTGTTCAAAGCCCCATCGGATGGACCACCCGCTACAACGCCCGCCGCCGGCACTCGGCGAACGGACAGCAGGCAGCGATCGCCTGCGAACAGCAGCCGGCTCCCCTGACACTTGCCGCATGACGCTACGAATAGGTGTGCCCTCTTCGGGGACAAGGCCCGGCCTTGGCGGATCACTTGCTGCGGCTGGCGCAGAACGGTCACTGACCGCGCTGCGAGCAGTTCGTGTAGCCGGGGAAACCGGCGCAGAATGAGAATGTGATCTTCCGCAGCGGCCGGGCAATCCCTTGGCGGGGGCGGACCGTATACATAGGTGTGCCGAGCTTCCGGTTCCCCGTTGGCCGTCTCCCGGACGAGGCTCTGCTGTCCGGGCTGGCCACCGGTGATCCGGAGCTCGCGGTCACCTTCGTACGGAGGTTCCAGCGCGCGGTCTTCGGTGTTGCCATCGCCGTCACCGGAGATCCGCAGCTTGCCGAGGACATCGCCCAGCAGACGTTCGAGCGTGCGTGGCGTCATGCGCAGATCTACGACTCGCGCCGCGGGTCGGTGACGACCTGGCTGACGACCATCGCGCACAATCTCGCCATCGACGCCGTTCGTGCGCGGCGGACGGAGCCGGTGGCACCCGAGGACCTCGACGCGCTCCTCGATGGCGTGACCGAGACTCCCGAGCAGTGGGCCCTGGCCGACGAGGCCTCCTCCCAGCTGCGGGCCGCCGTGGCGCAGCTGCCGCGGGAGCAGGGCCGTGCCCTGGTGATGGCGGGCATCTACGGAATGACGGCCCAGCAGATCGCCGACTGGGAGAAGATCCCGCTGGGCACCGCAAAGACGCGGATCAGGACAGCGATGGGAAAGCTGCGGAACACACTCGCCTCTCCGAATCGAGGGGACCATGGCCAGTGACGTGACCTGCGAGAAGCTGCGGGAGATCGGCGCCGAGCTGGCACTGGGCGTGCTGCCCGGCCGTGAGCGGGCGGTGGCGGTCGCGCATCTGGACCGGTGCGCGGCCTGTCGGGAGTACATCGAGCACATGACCCTGGTGGGCGACGGACTGATCGGGCTGGTGCCGGGCAGCGAGCCGCCGCTCGGGTTCGAGACCCGGGTGGCGCGCAGACTGCCCCAGGACGTGACGGCGCACGAGGGGGGCCCCCACCCGCGGGCGTCCGGCCTCGCGCACAAGACGGTCCGCAGTCGCGCACGCCGTGTCCGGCTGTGGGTCGCATCCGCCGTGGCCGCGTTCGCGTTCGCATTCGGGGTTACCGGCTGGGCGGTCGGCACCGCCATCGAGAGTCTCACCGCCTCGAGCTCCCCTGCCGTGGAGGTCCAGACGCCTTTGATGGAGGGAGAGCTGACCTCGGCCTCGGGCCCCGGGCCGTCGGCCGGCGACGTCTACGCTCACCCCGGAGACCCGGGGGGACCCGGTTGGATCTACATGAGCGTCGACCTTGCCGCCGTCGGCACTCCGTACAGCGGCAAGGTCGTCTGCCTCCTGGAGCGCACGGACGGCACCACGATCCGCGTGGGCACCTTCACCCTGAGCAACGGACGTGGTGACTGGGGCGCGGCGGCCCCGGTCGACCCCGCGGCACTCTCCGGCGCCCGCCTGACCGCCTCCGACGGCACCGTCCTCGCCACCGGCCACTTCGAGACCGGCCGAAGCGCGTGAGATCGGCGCCCCGCCACGGCCTCAGGGGCGGGCGGTGCGGCGCCCCGGGCCGGGCATCGTCGCGTCGAGTGCGGCGGCCAGTTCGGCAACCGAGGGCCGGGACGACGGATCGGCCCGAAGGCAGCCGTCGATGGCCGCCGCGAGCCCCCCGGGCAGACGCCGCCGCGAGCCGATCGGCGGGGCGGTCCCTTCCAGCTGCGGATACCAGTCGTCCCGGCCGCCCGTGACGCCGCCGTCGCAGGGCTCGTCCCCTTTCTCCCCACGGGGAGAAACCTCGCGGGAATCCCCGCGGCCGAACGGCACGTCCCCGGCGGCGACCTCGTACAACGTGATGCCGATGCCCCACACGTCCGCGGCTGCCGACAGCGGCCCGCCGCGGGCCTGCTCGGGAGCGAGGTAGCAGAACGTGCCCACCCCCGCGGGCGCGGGCCCGGGCGGCCGCGCGATGCTCAGGTCCAGCACCTTCGCGTGACCGCAGTCCACCACGACGTTCGACGGCTTGAGGTCCAGGTGCAGCAGACCCTGACCGTGGAGGTAGTGGATCGCGGAACACAGCTGCACCCCGAGAAGCGCCACGTCGGCGGCGGACGGCCGGCGCCGCAACCGGTGGACGAGGTGGGACAGCGTTTCGCCGGTCAGCGTCTCCAGCACGACGAGCGGCACCGGCGACTCGAACGTCTCGTACGCGCGGACCAGGTGCGGATGGGTGAAGGCCCCCAGCCACCGCCCCTCACGCAGCAGCTGGTCGCGCAGCTGCTCCCGGTCCCGGCGGCCGGGGCGCACGGCCTTGATCACACAGCGGCAGTCCCGTTCCTCGCTCCAGACGTCGTAGACGTCGAGCCAGCCGGTGCGCGCCAGATGCGCCAGGACCTCGTAGCCCGGGACCGGTCTCGTGCCGGGTGCCAGGGGCGGGGCGGCCCGCACCGCCGGGACACTCACGGCAGCACCGTCCCGGGGGCCGAGGACCCGGCTGGGGCGGCACCGGCCAGGGCATTCAGCCGGTGCAGCCGGGCGTACGTCCCGCCGCACTCGAGCAGGTCGTCGTGGGCACCGCACTCGACGATCCTGCCCTGGTCGAGAACCACGATGCGCGTGGCGTCCCGGACGGTCAGCAGGTTGTGGGAGATGACGACGGTCGTCCGCCCGGCCATGAGCCGGCGCAGCGGGTCCATGATCCGCCGGCCGGACCGCACATCGAGGCCGGTGGTCGGTTCGTCGAGGAGGAGCACGGGCGCGTCCCTGATCATCGCGCGGGCGATCGCCAGGCGCTGGCGCTGCCCGCCGGAGAGCGTCCGGCCGCGCTGGCCGACCATCGTGTCGTAGCCCTCCGGGAGCAGCTCGATGAACTCGTGCGCGTCCGCGGCGCGCGCCGCCGCGACGATGTCCGCCTTTGTCGCCTCCGGCCGGCCGTAGGCGATGTTGTCCCGCACGGTGCCGTGGAAGACGAGCGTCTCCTGCAGGACCACCGCGACGCTCTCCCGCAGGTCGGACAGGCGCAGGTCCCGCAGATCCGTCCCGTCGAGGCGGACCGCGCCCCGGTCGGGGTCGTAGAAGCGCAGCTGCAGCTTCGCGACCGTCGACTTGCCGGCCCCGCTGGCCCCGACCAGCGCCAACGTCTCCCCGGCTGCCACGTGGAACGACACGTCCGACAGTGCCCAGGACGGCGTACCGGGATAGCGGAAGGAGACACCGTCGAACTCCACGTCACCCCGCGCACGGCCGATCCGGCGGGCGCCGGCGGCCTCGACGACCTGCGGCCGCTGGTCCAGCAACTCGATGATCCGTTCGGCCGAGGCGGACGCCGCGTAGAAGGTGGTGCCGAGGTGGGACAGACCGCGGACCGGACTGTAGAGGTTGCCGATCAGCGCCAGGAAGACCAGCAGTCCGCCCAGCGTGAGCTGTCCCTGGGCCAGCTTCCAGGTGCCCAGGATCATGACCGCGAAGACGCCGGACACCTCGATGACCTCGACGACGGATCCGTAGACGGCGCGGATCCGCGCCGAGGCCATCGTGGCCCGGAACCTGCCGACGTTCTCACGCTCGAACCGGCGCTCTTCCCACCTCTGCCGGTTGTACGCCTGCACCAGGGCGACGTTGCCCAGCGACTCCTCGGCGATCGCGCTGATCGAACCGCTGCGGCGCCTGCGCTCCCGGGACGCCTCCTTGATCAGCCGCGAGAAGTGCCGGGCGGCGCCCCAGAACAGCGGCACGATGACGAGGGCGAGGAGGGTCAGATCCCACTGCAGATAGAACAGCAGACCGAGGAAGACACCCAGGCGGATCACGTAGTAGAGGGCGTCCGCCACTCCCGAGAGCAGAAACGTCTCGACCGCGTCGACATCGCCCGTCACACGCGACAACACGTCCCCGAGCCGCCGGCGTTCGAAGAATCCGAGCGAGAGGCCCTGGACGTGCCGGAACACATCGGAGCGAAGCGTCAGCAGGAAGCGTTCGCTGACCCACGTGGACGTCACGTCGTCGGCGAACCCCAGAATGCCGGAGCCGATGATGAGCCCCAGATAGGTCGGTGCGATCCACAGGAGCGGTCCGACGTCGCGGGGAACGAGCACCTCGTCCACCACGATCTTGAAGAGCCAGATCTCCGTGGCGTCGAGGGCGGGGCCGATCAGGCTGAAGAGGACGATGGGAGCGAACCAGCGCCGACCGCCGAGGGTATAGGGCCAGAACCGCCGGAACACCTCGCGCGGAGACACCGGGGGCGCGGCCGCCACCACATCGGAAGCCTCACCCACCGACAGCAGACGCCGCAGGACATGCACCATGGCATGCGTTCCTCGTGGAGGGACGAAGGGAGCGGACCAGGACCTTCCGGTCTCCGGGCCGCTCCCTCCGCGGTGCGGTCACCAGTGGCCGTGCCCGTGGCGGTCGCCGTGACGGTCGCCCTGGCGGTCGCCGTGGTCGTGGTCGTGCCCGTGGTCGTGACCATGCCCCGAGAAGTCGTCGCGGCGCGACGTGTCGTTGTTGCGGTCACGGCGGTTGGCAGGAATCAGACTGCTGAAGATGGCCATTGCGTTCCTCCTGAAACTTGCTGTACATGGGATACGTCTCAGGGCGGGACTTGGATGGCGTTCCGGGGCAATAAGTTGAAAATGGTTGCGTATCGGCCGAAGCCTCGACACCGTCCGGCCCAGCCGCGCCGCGAGCCCCACGGTGCACCACTGCGGGTGCCGATGAGTCATCCGTGCGGGTCACGGTCTTGATTGCCCGGCGGGGAGCCGCGCACGCCGGCCTTTGATCGTCTTTTTGTGGACCGATGCGGACGGCACCACGATCTCTCGTGCTGCTGCGCCTGGCCTGCCTCGCCGCCGCCAACGCCTTCGCCCTGCTGCCTCTGCTGCCGATGAGCGACTGGGGCAAGGACATCGAAATCCTTGCTCTGCGGCGCCAGCTGCTGATTCTGCAACGTCAGGTCGGCAGGTTGACGTTCACCGGCACCGACCGGGTGATCCTGGCCGGTCTCCTCCGCCGCCTGCCGGGGGAGGAGCTGCGGCATCTCCTGCTGCTGGTCCGCCCGGAGACGATCTTGCGCCGGCACCGCGACCTGCTCACGCGGAGCCATGGCGCGACCTGCGCGCCGGAGCGTCGCGGGCGCCCGCCGGCCGTCCGCTCGATGCGCGCCCTGGTGCTGCGCCCGGCCCGGGAGAACGGCTCGTGGGGGTAGCGCCGGATCCACGGTGAGCTCGCGGCGCCGGGCATCGAGGCCGCCGCCTGCACCGTCTGGGAGATCCTCAAGGAGCACGGCATCCCGCCGCGCCCGAACGGCAGAGCACGGCCTGGGCGGACTTTCTGCGCGGCCGGGCCGACGCACTGCTCGCCCGCGGTCTCTTCGAGGTCCGCGCTCCGGGCCGGAAGGCGGCTGTACGTCTTCGCCGTCATCGAGCACGCGGCAAGGCGCATCCGGGTCCTGGGCGCCACCGCGCACCCGGCCGTGCAGTGGATCGTGCAGCTCGGGCGTAACCTCCTCATGGACCTCATGGACCTCGAGGGTGTGGCAGCAGGGCCGGATTCCTGATCCGCGACCGCGACTCGAAGGTCACGACCGCCTTCGACGCCCTTGTGGCCGACGCCGGCCTGGAGGTGATCACCACAGGCATCCGGATGCCCCGGACGAACTCCCTCATGGAGCGCTGGATACGGATCTGCCGACGCGAGCTCCTGGACCGCACCCCGGTCCGGAACCAGAGCCGCCTCCTCTACGTACTACGTGAGTGCGAAACCCATGACAACGAGCACCGACCACACCGGGCCCTCAGGCAAGCCGCACCACTCCGCCCGTTCCCCCGACCGGTCGACGGCCCACCACAGCTCGGGGACCTGAAGGTTTGCCGACGGGACCGACCCGGCGGAACCCTCTGCGAGTACCGACATGCCGCTTGACCAGGCCGGATGATGATTCGGCACCCGCAGTGGCGACGGCGGCGTTCACCACCATGGCCAGCGCCCCCTCGCCGACGTCGACCACGTCCACCGCGCGGTGGTACCCATCGGCACCGACCACCCGCCCGGTCACGTACTGGAATGGCACGGACACCCGCGCGCGGTTCCTCCACGGGGCCACCGGCGTCATGGTCGTCATGACCGTCGACGGCACCCGCACCGTTCCGCCCGAGCGTGCGGTCCTGATCCCCGCCGCCACCCGGAACCGGGTCCCCATGCTCGCGGTGAGCACCCGCAGCCTCTGCACCGAGCCGGACGCTGTCCCCTGGTGGGCACTGTCACATTGGCTGACCGGGTGGGACGATCTTCTGGTGGTCTCGCCGGGAGGGATCGTTCGTGGACAGCGCGCCGCCGTCGTGCAAGGGCCACCGGTACCCGGTCGAGATCGTCTCCCACTGCGTGTGGCGGTACCACCGCTTCTCGCTGTCGTTCCGGGAGGTCGAGGAGCGGATGCTCGGGCGCGGTGTGCTCGTCTCCTACGAGACGCTCCGGCGGTGGTGCGCCAAGTTCGGGCGGGCCTACGCAGGCGCCTACGCCGCTGGCAGCCCCGGCCGGGGGACACGTGGCACCTGGACGAGGTCTTCATCACGATCAATGGCGAGCTGAAGTACCTGTGGCGGGCCGTCGACCAGGACGGGACGGTGCTGGACATCCTGGTGCAGGACCGCCGGGACACCGCCGCGGCCAGGCGGTTCTTCCGCCGCCTGATGAAGAAGACGTGTTCGGTGCCGCGGGTGGTCGTCACCGGCAAGCCCCGCTCCTGCGGTGCGGCTCACCGCGAGGTGATGCCCTCGGTCGAGCATCGCTGTCACCAGGGCCTGAACAACCGGGCCGAGAACAGCCATCAGCCGACGAGGCAGCGCGAGCGCGCGATGAAGGGCTTTCGCAGCGTCGGCGCAGCGCAGCGGTTCCTGGCCGCGTTCGGCGGCATCTCGCCCCGCTGCCGGCCCCGCCGCCACCTGATGACCGCACTCGGCTACCGAGCCGAGATGGCCATCCGCTTCGCGGTCCGGGACCAGATCACCGGCGCCGCCGGCCGACCCACCACGGCCTGAACGCAGGCCCATCATGCCCGACACACTGGCAGGCACCTGCAAACCCAACAACGTGACAGCACCTTCGAGCTCGAGAAGGCCCATGGCACGTGTGCACTCGTTGTACTCCTGGAAGAGTTCATCGATGGCCTGGTGACGCTCGGCCTGGTCGTCGTCGGCTTCCAGTGCTGCCTCGCGACCGCTCCGGAAATCCCTCACCTCATCCAGCAGGGAGCGGCAGGCAGGCACGAACTCTGTGCAGGCGTCTCGCCTCATCTCCCTGCGCCACTGCGCGTGTTGTCCTCGAGCTTGGGTTCTTCCCGCCACTGCACCGGCAGCGATGGCCCCGCCTGCGCCGATAGCCGCACCCAGCAGGGCGGCCACCGCGCCGATGATCGCTGCACCCCCGCGTCCACGGCACGAGTGTGAAGAAAACGGCGGCCCCTGCCCAGGCCTCGGCGCGGGGATTGGGAGGCCGACCGGGTGTCGATGCCGTGCCTGGTCGTTGTCTTCTCAAGGGTGCCGACGAAACTTGCGGCAGCTGCCTTGATGCCGAGCCGCCCGGTGTACGGGCGGTGCGGTGCAGGCGGGGCTCCCCCTTCTGGCCGGCCTCGTCGCCGAACGGGTGTTTCGCCGTCAAGGGACCAGCGCCCCCGGCTTCGGGCGGGGCCAGGCGTCCTGCTTCGACGACGAGGAAGCGGCTGACCGGGCAGCGTCACACGGGGGGCCCGACGGCACCCGACTCCTCCTCGGGGCAGGCCCTCGGCAGCAAGGACGGAGGATCACTTCCGTCCGCGGGGTGGACGCCCGGCTCACTTCAACGGCACGGTCTGTCCGAGGAGTTGTCCAGCAGCTTCGGCGTGCCGATCGGTCGGTTCAGCGGACCGGGTCGGGTGGCGGGTCGCCGAGGGTCGAGGCGCGGGCCATCAGGGCGGGGCGCAGCCGACGGGAGCGGCCCGGCTTGCCGTTCAGCATGTTCACCAGGGTCGTGGCGGCCACTTCGCCCATCCGGTACATCGGGGAGCGTACGGAGGTCAGTGGTACCGGGAGGGCTGCCGCGAGCGGGACGTCGTTGTAGCCGACGACCGCCACGTCCTGGCCGACCGTCAGGCCGGTGTCCCGGACGGCCGCCATCGCGCCGATCGCCGCGAAGTCGTTGACCGCGAAGACGGCCGTGGGGCGCGGACGCAGGCCCAGCAGGTGGACGGTCGCCGCACGGCCGCCCGGCACATCGAAGGTGGAGCCGATGACATGGCTCTTCGGTACAGGGAGGCCTGCCTCGGCGAAGGCGTCCAGGAAGCCCTGGGTGCGCTCCACGCCGGTGCTGGCGTAGGGCTCCCCGGCCACCACCGCGACCCGCCGGTGGCCCAGGCCCAGCAGATGCTCTGCGGCCAGCCGTCCGCCGAGGGCGTC
The DNA here is from genome assembly GCF_042871645.1 of Streptomyces sp. NPDC005774. Taxonomy (NCBI): domain Bacteria; kingdom Bacillati; phylum Actinomycetota; class Actinomycetes; order Kitasatosporales; family Streptomycetaceae; genus Streptomyces; species Streptomyces sp. NPDC005774. The sequence continues at coordinate 10,244 of NZ_JBIAIV010000078.1, forward strand.
GTCGGTGGTCACCGACACCCGGCCGGGCAGCCTGCGTGATACCAGCACCAGTGGAATCCGCTGGCGGGCCAGCTCGGCCACGAGGTCGCAGTCGGAGCGGGCGTCGCCGAGCACCAGACCGTCGACGCGCCGGGCGAGCAGTGCGTCCGCCCGGCGCTGCTGCATCTCGGGGTCGTCGCCGGTGTTGGCGACCACGGTGTGGTAGCCGGCGGCCGACGCGGCAGCGTCGATCCCTTCGTAGATGGTGGCCAGCACGATGTCGGTCAGCCGCGGGACGAGCACGCCGAGCATCCGGGAGCGGCCGGTGCGCAGCGCCGCTCCGGCCGGGTCCCGCTGGTAGCCGAGTTCCTCGGCCAGCCCTCGGATGAGTGTGGCGGTCTCAGCGGCCACTCCGTCCCGCACGTCGTCGTCCAGGCTCAGCGCCCGTGACACCGTGGAGACGTGGACGCCCGCCTGCCGGGCTATCTGGGCGAGCGTGACCGGGGCACGACCGGTCTGTGTACCGGTTCCCGCCCGTGCTGCCTGGCGATCCACTCCCGCTACCCCTCTTCTCGAATCCGCTCGGCTCTTCGGGTCCTGTTGGGCCCCGACCGATTCTGCTCGAATTCGACAGCTGTTTACCGTCGTTGCGTTGCTGAGCCTCGCATACTCCCGAGCCTCCGGCCAGACGAGTGTCCAACGACCATTGACCAAAGCGCAATCGTTTGCGTAGCCTCACCGCAATCGTTTGCGAAGAGGCGGAGGGAGGGTTCATGCGCCGAATCCAGGTCGTGGCCACCGGCGGCACCATCGCAAGCCGGGCCGGGGCGGAGGGCCGCCGGGCGACCGTGCTCGCGAAGGAGCTGCTCGCGTCGGTCGGTCCACTGCCGGCAGACGCCGAGGTGAGCGCGCGGGACGTTGTCACCCGGGGCAGCTACGCCTTCGACACCGCGGACCTGCTGGCGCTGGCCCGCGAGGTGCGTGGCGCCCTGCGTGACGGGGCCGACGCAGTGGTGATGACGCATGGCACCGACACGATGGAGGAGACCGCCTTCCTGTTCGATCTGGCCTTCGACGACCCGCGGCCGATCGTGCTGACCGGCGCGCAGCGCCCGTTCGACGACCGTGCTGCCGACGGCCCGGCCAACCTGGGCGACGCCCTGGCCGTCGCCGCAGCCGACGCGGCCCGCGGGCACGGCCCCCTGCTCGTCTTCGACGGCTTCGCGTTCCCTGCCCGCGGGGTCCGCAAGAGCGACACCATGTCGGCGCATGCCTTCACCGCGCCCGGGCGCGGACCGGCGCTCCGCGTGATGGACCGGCTCGTGACACCGCTGTGGCAGCCGAGGCCCAGTCCCCGGCTCCCCCTCGATCTCGACCTCCCCCGGCTGCCCCGGGTGGACGTGGTGCCGGTCTACCCCGGTGCGGACGGGCTGTTCGTCCGGTCCAGCCTGGCGGCCGGCGCCGCGGGAGTCGTGGTGGAGGCGGTCGGCGCGGGCAACGCGGGGCCGGAGCTGGTCGAGGCGGTCGCCGAGGCGGTGGCCGCGGGCCACCCGGTGCTCATCTGCTCACGGGTGCACTCCGGTCCGGTCGCCCCCCTCTACGCGGGCGGCGGAGCCGAACTGCAACGGGTCGGCGCCGTGTTCGCCGGCGACCTCAACCCCTGGCAGGCCCGGCTGCTGCTGGCCGTCGCGAGCGCCATCCCCGGCCGGTCGCCGGAGGCACTCGTCCGCGCCTGGCTCGCCGGAGAGGACCCGCTGTCCGGCTCCGGAGCCTGACCACCACCGACCACCCACCGCCCGCCCCGCACCGACTCACTGACACACCGCACCCACACCACCCACACCACCCACACCACAGTCATCAAAGGAGATGTCGATGCCCAAGGAAATTCTCGTCGGCTTCGGAGTGGACGTCGACGCAGTCGGCGGCTGGCTCGGCTCCTACGGAGGCGAGGACTCGCCCGACGACATCTCCCGCGGCCTGTTCGCGGGCGAAGTCGGCGTCCCCCGCCTGCTGGAGCTGTTCCGACGCCGCGGCCTGACCCAGACGTTCTTCTGGCCCGGCCACTCCGTCGAGACCTTCCCGGAGGAGTTCGACGCCTGCGTCGCCGCCGGCCACGAGATCGGCGTGCACGGCTACAGCCACGAGAACCCGATCGCCATGAACCGTGAGCAGGAGGCCGCGGTCCTGGACCACTGCATCGAGCTGATCGAGACCCGCTCCGGCCGCCGCCCGACCGGCTACGTGGCGCCCTGGTGGGAGTTCAGCCCCGTCACCAACGAGCTCCTGCTGGAGCGGGGCATCAAGTACGACCACTCGCTGATGCACCGGGACTTCGAGCCGTACTACGTCCGGGTCGGCGACACCTGGACGAAGATCGACTACAGCGCACCGGCCGAGACCTGGATGAAGCCCCTGGTGCGCGGCCGGGAGACGGACCTGATCGAGATCCCGGCCAACTGGTACCTCGACGACCTGCCTCCGATGATGTTCATCAAGGCCAGCCCGAACAGTCACGGCTTCGTCAGCCCCCGTGACATCGAGCAGATGTGGCGCGACCAGTTCGACTGGGTCTACCGGGAGATGGACCACGCGGCCTTCACCATGACCATCCACCCCGATGTGGCCGGACGCCCCCAGGTGCTGCTGATGCTGGAGCGGCTCATCGAGCACATCAACTCCCACGAAGGCGTCCGCTGGGTGACCTTCGACCAGATCGCGGACGACTTCGCCGCCCGCAACCCGCGCCAGAAGGGTGACAGCAGATGACCACCGTGCAGCAGGACATAGCCCACGAGAGCGAGTGGCCGCGCAGCGGAGCGCCCTCGGACGAGGTCCTCTTCAAGGGCCCCCCGACCCTCAGCCGGCGCACCATCACGACCACCACCGTGGTCTGTTTCCTGGCCTGGGTCTTCTCCGTCTACGACTTCGTGCTCTTCGGCACCCTGCTGCCGAAGATATCGGAGACGTTCGGCTGGACCACCGGGCAGGCCACGGCGATCGCGACCGGCGTGACCGTCGGCACCTTCGTCGTCTCGCTGTTGGTCGGTCCGATGCTGGACCGCTGGGGCCGCAAGCCGAGCCTGATCGTCACCACGGCGGGCGCGGCGCTCTCCTCCGGCCTCACCGCGCTGGTCGGCGGTGCCGCCTCGCTGATCGGAGTCCGGGCCATCTCCGGCCTCGGCTACTCCGAGGAGGTCGTCAACGGCGTCTACCTCAACGAGATGTACGGCAAGAGCCGGCGACGCGGCTTCATGTTCAGCCTCGTGCAGAGCGGCTGGCCGGTCGGCGCCCTGCTGGCGGCGGCGTTCGCCGCCGTGCTGCTGCCGGTCATGAGCTGGCGCTGGATCTTCCTCCTCGCCACTTTCCCGGTCATCGTCATCCTCATCGCCGGGTCCAGGCTCCGTGAGTCGCCCTCCTTCGTCGCTCTCAAGCGGACGCGGGAACTGCGCAAGGACGGACGCGACGCCGAGGCGGCCCAGCTGGCGGGGCTGTACGACCTCGACATCAGCCGGGACAACGAGTCCGGTCTGCGCCAGCTCTTCGCCCCGGACCTGCGCCGGCACACCCTGTGCCTGTCCGGAGCGTGGCTGTTCAACTGGATGGGCATCCAGGTCTTCTCGGTGCTGGGCACCACCATCCTCACCGACGGCAAGGGTGTCTCGTTCTCCAGCGCGCTGGTCGTGCTGATCCTGGCCAACATGGCCGGCTTCCTCGGCTACCTCTTCCACGGGTACCTCGGTGACCGGATCGGCCGGCGGACGACCATCATCGTCGGCTGGACCATCGGCGGCATCGTGATGACGGCGATGCTCTTCGGTCCGGACAGCGCCGCGTACGTCATCCCGATGTACGCCCTGGGGCTCTTCTTCCTCCTCGGCCCGTACTCCGCCATGGTGTTCTACATGGGTGAGTCGTTCCCGGCCCGGGTCCGGGGCATCGGCTCCAACACCGCCCACGTGATGGGCCCGGTGGGCGCGATCGTCGGCTCGGCGCTGCTCAGCGCGATCATCGGCCTCGGTGCGAACGCCACCACCGCCGCGTTCGTCGCGGGCGCCCTGGGGATGTTCATCTCCGGCGTGCTGATGCTCGGCGCCCACAAGGTCAGCCAGGACGAGGACGACGAGCCCGCCCTCGCGGCCGCGGCGCACTGAGCCGACCGTTTCCCCTGCTTCCCGGTGCGTGGTGGTCCGCACCCGCCACGCGCCGGGAAGCCCATGAAAGGCAGGACATGTCTTCCAACGAACCCACCGCACCGGTTCGCGACGACGGGCTGGCCGGCAAGGTCGCCGTCATCACCGGCGGCGCGAGCGGCATCGGCCGCGCCCTGGCCGTGGCGTACGCCCGTGCCGGGGCCGACAGCGTCGTCGGCTTCTACCCCAAGGACCCGCACAGCGCCGACGAGACGGTCCGGCTGGTCGAGGCCGCCGGTGGCCGCTGCACCGCGGTCGCGGTCGACGTCCGGGACAGCGGGCAGGTCGACGCCCTCGCCCGGGCGGCCGTCGAGAAGTACGGACGGCTGGACATCGCCGTCGCCGGGGCCGGTGTGCTGCGCCGGGCCGCCCTGGCGGAGCTCGACGACGACGCCTGGAACGACATGCTCTCGGTCGACCTGACCGGCGTACTGCGCACCTTCCGCTCCGCCGCCGCCGTGATGTCCGGCCCCGGCTCCATGGTGGCGGTCTCCTCCATCGCCGGCGGGGTGTACGGCTGGGACGACCACGCCCACTACGCCGCCGCCAAGAGCGGGGTACTGGGGCTGTGCCGGTCACTCGCGACCGAACTCGCCCCGCGCGGCATCCGGGTCAACACCGTCATCCCCGGACTGATCGAGACCCCGCAGTCGCTCGATGAGACCAACTCCCTGGGCCCGGCGGGGCTGGAGCGGGCCGGCCGGAGCATCCCGGCGGGCCGGGTGGGCCACGCCGACGAGGTGGCCCGTGCGATCCGCTTCCTCACCAGCGACGACGCCGCGTACATCACCGGCCAGGAGCTGATCGTGGACGGTGGCCTCACGGTCCGATGGCCGGAGTGACCGAGCGGAGACAAGCCGAGCGGCGAAAGACCGACCGGCAGCACATCAGGCAGCAGCGAACGGAGCGGCGGCGGACAGCGCCGCGGCGAGAAAGGCCAACGGCATGGGAGTCCTCCAACAACAGGTCGCGCTGGTGACGGGCGCGGCGAGCGGCATCGGGTCGGCGATCGCCGACGCGTACGCGGCCGAGGGGGCGCGGCTCTTCCTGGCCGACCGCGACGCCGACCGGCTCACCGCCCTGGCCGAGCGCTACACGGCACAGGGCACGGAGGTGGCCACCGCCATCGTCGATGTGGCCGACGCGGAGCAGACCCGCCAGATGGTGGAGAGCTGCGTGTCCGCGCTGGGCGTGCCCGACATCCTGGTCAACTCCGCGGGGATCCTGACCGAGGTGCCCCTGGTCGACATGGACGTCGAGACCTGGGACCAGATGATTGCGATCGACCTCCGCAGCGTCTTTTTGTGCTGCCGGTGGGCGGTTCCCCACATGGTCGCCCGCGGCAGCGGACGGGTCATCAACATCGCCAGTCAGCTGGGCATCAAGGGCGGCGAGGGACTGGTCCACTACTCGGCCGCCAAGGCCGGCGTCATCGGCCTGACCAAGGCGCTGGCCAGGGAGGTGGGCCCGAGCGGCGTGCTGGTCAACGCGATCGCGCCCGGCCCGGTGTTCACCCCACTGGTGGACGGCATCAGCGCGGACTGGAAGAAGGCCAAGCAGGCCGAACTGCCCCTCGGTCGGTTCGGGGTCCCGGCGGAGGTCGCCCCCACCGCCGTACTGCTGGCCAGTGATCCGGGCGGCAACCTGTACGTGGGGCAGACCCTCGGCCCCAACAGCGGCGACGTCATGCCGTGAGGATCTGAGAGGAGAGGGAGCCACGATGTGCGGAGCCTGCGGCACGGGACGTTCCGTGCCCCGCTGGGAGGACATCCTGGCCCCGCCCACCCGGTCGGTGCTCGCCGCCCGAGCGGCGGGCACCGACCGGCTCCTGGACGGCGGGTCCGGACTGCGGGTCCGGTCCTGGCTGTCCGCGGGATACCTGCTCAGCGACCGGGTCGGCCGCACCGCGCACGCGGCGGACCTGGACGCGCTGTGGCGTGCGGCCGGCGAGCGCGGTGCCCGGCCCAAGGGCTGGCGGCCACTGCGGGGTGCGGACGTCACCGTGTCCGTCGAGGCACCCGGCGGCTGGGACCTGGCCGCGGCCGCGGTCTGGTTCGCCGCCGTGGCGAGGTCCGAACCGGACACCTCACTGGAGATCACCCTGCCCGATCCCGGCGGAGCGCGCACCCTGCTGGTGACCATCGACTCCGGCGCCGTACGGGCCGTCGTCGTGACCGATCCTCCGGACGGCCCGCCCGAGGCGACAGCTCTGGTCAGCGGCGCCGGCGCTGCCGAGGCGGCCCGGCACCTGGAGGAGTTCGGCGGACGCCGCACACGTGGACCGGTGTGAGCATGTGGGTCGGGCACTTAATGATCGTTTCAGGTCCAACTCGCTTGCAGCATCATCTGCTTGCGCCGCCTGCACGTATCAGGAGCGCGTGGGCACGGCGGGTGCCGAGGGCCAGTCGAGGGGCACCTCCCAGCGGTAGCTGGGGGAGAAGCCGAGAGCTTGGGGAAGGGTGAACAAGCACGCGAAGCCTCTGGTGGAGATGGTTCTTGTTGGTCGAAAACCCATCTACCAGGGGCTTCACCACGTTGTCAGGCCAACAGGCAAGCCACCACCGCAGGTTGGAAAGGCTCACTGGCAAACTTAGCCGGTACCGGCAAAGAGGTCAGTTTGGTGGGCATCCGTCATTCTTCGCTACAAGGCTATTGCCTCATCGGCCGCGAGGATGGAGGTCAGCAGCCCGGGAAAGCGCTGCTCCAGCTCCGTTTCGCGCAGTTCGCTGTAGCGCGAGGTGCCTTCCTCGAACTGCGAAATGACGCCGCTCTCCCGCAGGACCTTGAAGTGGTACGTCGAGGTCGACTTGGACACCGACAGCCCGAACGCGCTGCAGTTCATGGGGTGGCCGGCCCGCGCGAGGGAGCGTGCGATGCCCAGCCGCAGCGGCTCGCCGAGGGCGCGCAGCACCAGGTCCACCGGGACCTCGCGCAGATCGGGGTGGGGGAGGGCCTTTTTGGCGGGCGCACGCCTGACATGAGTGGACACATGAGGAGTCTACGCCCCATGGTACGTTGAATCTCGTAGTACGAATAAATTCCGACAATGGCGCGGGGTCGTGCGGGCACGCGTGAGCACGCGCCGTGCGAGCCGGGCAGGCCGAGTCGAGAACTGCCGCATACGACCAAGCGCAACGGAGAAATCCTTGACCGACCCCACCCCGCAGCACGGCGCGAACGATGACCTGCTGTTCACACCCCTCGACCTCGGCGGAGTCCGCCTGAGCAACCGCACCGCACTGGCCCCCATGACGCGGGTCAGTGCCACCGAGGACGGCATGGTCACCGACCGCAACGCGCGCTACTACGCGGGATTCGCCCGCGGCGGTTTCGCGCTGGTCGTCACCGAGGGCGTCTACACCGACACGGAACACAGCCAGGGCTATCTGTACCAGCCGGGACTCGCGACACCGGCCCAGGGCGAGGCGTGGCGGCCGGTGGTCGAGGCCGTGCACGCGGCGGGCAGTGCCGTATTCGCCCAGCTCATGCACGCGGGCGCGCAGTCCCAGGGGAACCGCCTGCGCCAGGGAACGGTCGGCCCCTCCGCAGTGGCCCCACGCGGCGAGCAGCTCTCCTTCTACCGGGGCGGCGGCCCCTACGCCACGCCGAGGGCCTTGGACGCCCGTGAGCTCGCGGACATCCGCCGGGGCTTCGCGGACGCGGCCCGCCACGCGGTCGTAGCGGGCTTCGACGGAGTGGAGGTGCACGGCGCGAACGGCTATCTGCTCGACCAGTTCCTCACCGACTACCTCAACCAGCGCGAGGACGGATACGGCGGCAGTGTCGAGAACCGCGTGCGCCTGGCGGCCGAGGTCGTGGACGAGGTGCTCCAGGCCGTGGGCTCCGAGATCGCGGTCGGCATCCGCATCTCCCAGTCCAAGGTCAGCGACTTCCACCACCGCTGGGTCGGCGGTGCCGAGGATGCCGAGACCATCTTCACCACCCTGGCCCGTACCGGCGCGCACTTCCTGCACACCACCGAACACAAGGCGCTCGAGCCCGCCTTCTCCACCGGTACGGAAACCTTGGCCGAGCTCGCGAAGAAGTTCAGTGGACTGCCGGTGATCGCCAACGGCGGCCTGGGAGACCCGAAGGCCGCCCGTGCCGCACTGGGTTCCGGGGCCGCCGACGTCATCGCGATCGGCAAGGGCGCCCTCGCGCAGCGGGACTGGCCCCACCGGATGCGTGACGGCCTCGAGTTCGCGACCGAGCCGCGCCCCGACACCCTCGGGCCGCTCGCCGACATCAAGGACTGGGAACTGGCCCCGTGAACGCACCGACCTGACCCACAACGTGGTCGTTGACGGATGGTCGACGGCCCGGCTGGGCGCCGTTGTCGCCGAACGGCACCCAGCCGGGCCGTCCGACGGTGCGCCCCGCTTCTCCGGCGCCGTCCACGACATCCGTGCGGCCCGCGAGCACGGCATCATCGGCGTCCTCGCCCAAGCGGGAGTCCGGTGCCGGGCCGGCAGGGGAGACCGCGGTGCCGGCGGGACGGTCCGTGTCCCCTACCGGGGCCGGCGGGAGACCCTTTCCACGGGCCGGCAGGCGGTCAACCGGTCCCACGCGAAGATCCGGGCCCTCGTCGAGCAGGCCGTCGCCACCCTCAAATCCTGGCGGATCCTTTGCAAGCCCCGCTGCTCGACCACCCGCATCACCAGCCTCGTTCAGACGGTCCTCTGCCTGCATCCGACCAGCTCAGACCGAGGATGGAAAAGGCTCAGTCACTGCAAACGACGCGGACGCAGCCCCTGAAAACTGCCCAGCACTCAGCACAAGCACCGTTGCCGTACTAGGCAGTACCGCAGACAGAACAACCACGACAAGGGCGGTGTGCGCGGCGGGCGGGATGCGGACGTTGAGCAGAATCCTGCCGCCGGGCGCCCGCAACCTGCGCAGCGATGTACTCCGTCATCCAGGGCCTCGCACCCCCTGGAACCCGGGCATCGCCGACACGTACCGGGTACCTCGGCGTCGACCCACCGCCCGGCTCTGGCGATCCCGGACACCATCGCAGCCGACCCGGCTCCATCAGTGCGGCATATTCGTCCCTTATGGTGACTTTTGGTGCGGGGCCTTCGCGGACGGGAAGGAGTGGGGGGCCGTGGCGTTCGCGGAGTCGGCCGATGACGGTGCGTCCACGTCCTTTCCCGCATCGGCCCCAGGGCCCGGGCGGCGGTCCTGGGCACCGCTGCTGGCGGTGTGCACCGGGTACTTCATGGTGATCCTGGATGTGACGGTCATCAACGTCGCCGTGCCGGTGATCGGCCGGGAGCTGTCGGCCTCGCTCACCGGCATCCAGTGGATCACCGATGGGTACACCCTGGTCTTCGCCGGGTTCCTGCTGACCGGTGGCGCGCTGGGCGACCGGCTGGGCAACCGCCGGGTCTTCTGCTCGGGCGTGGCGGTGTTCACTGTGTCCTCGGCCGCGTGCGCGCTCGCGCCGAGCACCCCCTTCCTGGTTGCGGCCCGACTGGTGGAGGGGCTCGGTGCGGCGCTGATCGTGCCCGGTTCCCTGGCCTTGCTCCAGCAGGCCTACCCGGCGCCGGCCTCACGCTCGCGGGCCTTCGGCCTGTGGGGGTCGATGGCGGGCATCGCGGCCTCCGCCGGGCCGCTGCTGGGCGGGCTGCTCGTCTCCACGGTGGGGTGGCGCTGGGTATTCCTCATCAACCTGCCCGCCGGCATGGCCTGCCTGGTGCTGACGCTGCGGCATGTGGCCCGCTCGCCCCGGCGCGCCGCACGGTCCCTGGACTGGCCGGCGCAGTGCGCGGTCGTGGCGGCAGTGGCGCTGCTGACCACGGCGCTCAACGAGGCCGGGCGGCGGGGCTGGTCCGATCCGGCGGTCCTCGCCGGGGTGGGCCTGGCCGCGCTGGCCGCCGCGGCATTCGCGGTGCGCGAGCGGCTGGCCCGGTCTCCTGCCCTTCCGCTGAGCCTGCTGCGGTCTCGCACGATGAGCGGCGGAGCCGTCATCGGCCTTCTGTTCAACTTCGGCTTCTACGGCATGCTGTTCACCGCCAGCCTGGAGTTCCAGCACCAGCGCGGCTACAGCGCCCTGGGCACCGGGCTGGCGCTCTTCCCGGCGGTGGCGATGACCATGTTCGCCTCCGTCCTGTCCGGGCGGCTGGCCCGCCGCACCGGCGATCGTCCACTGGTGGTCTTCGGCATGCTCCTGGCCGCCCTGGGGCTGGCCGGCTGGGCCTTGGCGGGAGCCGACCCCGCCTACCCGCTGCTGGTGGTCCCGATGATGGCCGCGGGATTCGGTACCTCCTTCGCCCTCACCGGTTCGACCGCCACCGTGATGGGCGCCGCACCCCCGGCGTACTCGGGGGCCGCCTCCGCCCTGTTCAACACCACCCGCCAGATCGGCAGCGCCACCGGCGTGGCGCTCGGCGGCAGCCTGCTCGCCACAGCCACCCACTACGACATCGGGCTGCGCACCAGCATGGCCATCGGCGCGCTCGCCTACCTCACCGCCGCGGGCCTCGCATGGCTGTGCGTGCCGGCGAAGCCCGAAGAACGCAAGGCCTCTTGAGACCGCCGGGCAGGCCGGTACGGTACCGTCGCCGCCGACGCAGGCGTTCCCCGAAGATCACCTGCATGGGCACTGTCACGTCGGCTGACGGTGTGGGATGGTCTTCGGGGTGATTGTGCCGTGTCGGGGGTTGCCGGTGTCGTCCGTGCCGCTGTCGCACAAAGGGCACCGGTACCCGGTGGAGATCATCTCCCACTTGTGCCGATGGAGAAGCCCTGGACGTCCTGTGCTCCGTCCATTCATCGCGGTCTGGTGTCCCCTCCGAACCGCACGTCGTGCAGATGTGGACTCCGCGGGATCCCTGCACCGAGCAGGGGACAGGGCGCCGTTGAGATGGGGTGCAGGTTGCCCCGTTCCGGTTGCCGGACCAGTGCCCAGTGGCGCCCGGCATGAGGTCACCCGTTCGGCGCGGCCGGTCGGGCGCTTCTTGCTGTGATCGTCCAGCACCGGAAGGGATTTCCGCAGTGGTTCTTTCCTGTGTTCCACCGTGCTGATGAGGTGGTCGTGATGAGCCGGGGCCTGATCGTGGTGGATGTGCAGAACGACTTCTGCGAAGGGGGCAGCGTTCCCGTCACGGGAGGGGCGCGGATCGCCTCGACGATCGCGGACCTGGTCGAGCGGAGTGCGGGGCGTGACTACCAGTACGTGGTGGCCACCCGGGATCATCACATCGATCCGGGCAGCCATTTTTCCGAACACCCGGATTTCCAGGACAGCTTCCCCGTCCACTGCGTGGCAGGAGGCGAAGGAAGCGAGTTCCACCCCCACTTCGCGCCTGTCGTCACGGGCGGCAAGGTGCACGCCGTTTTCTTCAAGGGCGCCCACAGCGCATCCAAGAGCGGCTTCGAAGGCGCGGACGTGGAGGGAACGTCCCTGGCGGACTGGCTGCGTGCCCGCGGGATCGAGGACGTCGACGTGGTGGGCATCGCGACGGACCACTGTGTGCGTGCGACCGCCCCGGACGCCGTCGCGGCAGGCTTTCGCACACGCGTACGCCTCGACTGCTCGGTCGGGGCGGCCCCGCACACGACAGCTGCCGCCCTGAACGACTTCCGCCAGGCCGGCGTCGCGGTTTCCGGCGAGGCATCGGTACCGGAACAGTCCTGGCACCGGTTGTCCAGGCCACCCGTCCGCTGGTTGAGGAACATGCGTGGTGAAGCGTGCGCTGAGTCCTCGCGGACCCGTTGCCGTCCCGGACGTCGCTCAACTCTGTGCTGCTTCTACTGCTTGGCGAGCCGGAGCAGGTCAGCGAACTTCTCCGCTGCTGCGGTCTTGCCGGTCATCTTGACGTGACCGGCGAAGAAGCCCTGCGTGAGGCCTGACCTCGGGGCGTCATAGACCTTGGCGAAGGTCGAGGCGTCCATCACCATCGTGAGGCCGGCACCACCCGGGTTTCCTCGCCCGACCTTCCCGGCCGACGGGTCGATCCACCACTCCCCGCCGCCCTCGCCGGTGATGCTGACCTGGAACTTGGTCTCAACCTTGCGCGCTTCGTCCGCGTGGCGCACAAGACCGGCGCCGAAGTCTTCGTCGAACCACTTCTGCACGTCGGGAGCCATCAGCTCTCCTCCGAGGGATCGGGCATAGCCGGACGATTCACCTTGTCACGCTGAGTGTCCGCCTGAAATTCGGACAAAAAGAAGATCACTCTTTAGGCGGAGTGAAAGGGTTCACCAGGGGGTCTCTGCGGACCCAGTACTGCAGCAACGGGACTGCGAGGGCTTACCGCACTTTCGTGCCGGCAATCCGGGGCTGCCATACCCCGGCACGGCCACCGGCTGCGCACTGCGCAGAGGACCACGAGCGGGCCGGGTGCGTTCGCGCTGTGTGCGCAGTGCGGGCGGCAGAACAGAGGCACACCGGTGAACCGCCCACGACCGGGTGAAGACACACCTGGTGGTGAACCCGCACCGGCTGCGGTGCGTCGATCCAGGATGCGCACGTCGTAGAGCCGGGACTGGTCGTGGTCGACGTCGCGGCCGCGGACGACGACAGCGCCCTCGCCTTCCAGGCAGCACTCGCCACGCGCTGGACGACCGCGACCGCCGTCCGCACGGTCAGGGTTCCCGGGTGAGGCTGCGCTGCTACCTCGGTCCGTGCCAGGAACTGCCCGCTGCCGGCACGGCTGGACCACAGAGCCGACCACGCCCTGACCGAGCTCCTCGCGGGGAGCCGCGGTCGTTCCTTGCCGAGCAGCGGGACGTGCTGGATGTTGATGTCCGTGCGGACACGGCGGCGGTGGGAATGGGCGGCGCCACTGTCCAGCGTGGTCACAAGCGACGGCGCCCCCCCATCACGGCACCCAACGAGGCACGGCGCGCCCCATCGTGCCCGCCAAGATCACATGAGGGCTGTCGCAACGCTCTCCCGCTGCGCCCCGGCCTGCGGACGCGCCTGCGGTCACGGGCCGGCGAGGGTGTCGTGGGCGGTAGCCACTTCCCGCGGGGCGCGCGTGGCGCTCAGGGGGCGCTCGGATCGCGCTGAGTGGTGGCCGCGCTTCTGCACACCCTGCGCCCTTTGCCTTCGGTGAAGGAGCGGACCGAAAGGATCGGGCACATGCCGGGCCTCCGGCAGACGCCATGTGCCGGCGGTGCCGCAGGGCTCGGTCGGCGACAGCGAGAGGACGGGCATCGTGAGCCACCCGCACAACGACGACGGCGTGGGTACCGCAGCACAGTTGAGCCGGATCGCCCGGCACGGCATCTACACCTCGCCCACGTCGCTGGACCCGGCCGCCGCCCACGTCGCCGAGGCGCTGATCGCCACCCTGGACGGCACGGCTGAGCAGCCGGTACTGCCCCCTGACCTGCAGAGGCTGACGGAGCAGGTGCAGCAGCAGGCGATCATCGGCTTTCCCCGCATCACTGCCGAGGACGGCGTACGGCTGTCGGCGCACACGATCAAACTCAAGACCGATGAACCCGCTCCCGTGGTGATCGTGCCCGCCGGTTGGACGCCCTTCGGCTGGGGCCTGTTCGAGTACACGTACCTCCAGCTGGCGCTGCGCGGCTACCACGTACTGGCCTACACCCCCCGTGGGATCGGCCTCACGATGGCCGTGCCTGGCACGGGCTATGTGGACGGGCCGTTCACCTCCGGGGGCACGATCGACGTCGCCGGACCCCATGACTGGACCGACGGCTCAACCGTCATCGACTACGCGGAGAAGCACTTCAGTCCCAGCCGGATCGCCTTCATGGGCGAGTCCTACGGTTCGGGTATCAGCCAGCTGGTCGCGGCGCACGATCCGAAAGGGCGCGTGGCCGCGGTCGTGGCTCTGAGCACCTGGGGCGACCTGGCCGCGAGTCTCTACCAGCACGACACCCGGCACCTGGCGGCGGTGACCGCCCTGATCAACTTCACCGGCGGTCCGGTCGAGCGGAAATTCGACGCGGCCACCCAGCAGATCCTGGCGGACTTCCAGGCCGGCCGGAACCTCGACACGGTAGTGGAGTGGGGCAAGAAGCGGGCGCCCTCCTCGTACGCCGACAAGACCAACGCCCGCGGTGTTCCCACCTTCTTCTCCAACACCTGGCACGAGACGCTGTTCGCAGCCAACCAGGTCATCGAGCACTTCAACGGCCTGACCGTGCCCAAGCACCTGAACCTGTGGATCGGGGACCACGCCGCGCCCGAGGGCGCCGGTCTGACCATCCCGTTCAGCGGGCCGAACCAGCCGGTCGAGGAGGCGTTCGCCTGGCTGGACCACCACGTGCGCGGGATCGACAACGCCGTACCCACCTGGCCCGCGGTCAACAGCCAGATCATGTTCACGTACGAGACCCGGACCGATCCGCAGACCGGAAGCACCGAGATCGTCACACCGGCTGCCCGCGAGTCCAGCCCGTCCTGGGAGGACGTCACCACCTCCACCGAACGGTGGTACCTGACGGCCACCGCATCGGACGACCGTGACGGCGGCCTGGCAACCGAACCGGAAACGGGCTGGGAGCGGGAGTTCACCGCCGGGCAGCCGACCGAGGCCGTCGCGGCGGACGCCGTCATCACGAGCGGCCAGGCCGAGTGGAACGGCAACCCGAAGATCTACGTCACGGAGAAGTTCGACCGGCAGAACCTCGCGGTCTGGACGAGCGATCCGATCGCGGCGGGCAGCCACGGTGGCGCGGCACGCCGGATCCGGGGCATCTGCGAACTCGCGCTGACCGTGCGCAGCACGGCCCGCTCCACGACCCTGGTGGCCTGCCTCTTCGACCTCGGCCCCGACAGCATGGCTCGCATCATCACCCACGAGCCCCTCACGCTCACCGACCTGGCCCCCGACCGGGACCACAGTGCCACCTGGAAGCTGCAGGCCGCCGGCTACGACCTGCCCCAGGACCACCGGCTGATGCTGGTCGTCACCAGCAAGGACCCGCTCTACTCGGACGCGAGCGTCGACGGCAGCACCACAACGATCAGCTCCCCCGACGGCAAGGCCGCATGCCTGACGCTGCCTCTGGGCTGATCCGGCACCAAGGGGCGGGGCACGCCACCATCTCGCACCCGCCCCCTGCGAAACCATCCCTCAACTTGCTGGCGAGGGAGTGTCTAATCAACGGCGGATCTGATGATCAAGGAGACGCCAGAGATGACCGAGACCGTTGTCGAGCAGGAGTCCGTGGAGAAGCCGGCGGT
>NZ_JBIAIV010000079.1:0-7950 GCF_042871645.1 Streptomyces sp. NPDC005774
AAGCCGGATGCGGGAGAACCGCATGTCCGGTTTGAAGCGGCGGGGACTGGAAACGGGGACTCATCCACCGCGCCAGTCCCCGACCCTACTCGACACGTGGATGGCGCGGGAGTTCCCGGCCGTCTGGTTCGAGCGCTATGCGGACGATGCAGTGCTGCACTGCGTCTCCGAGCACGAGGCCCGCCAGGTGCTGGCCTCGCTCACGGAGAGGATGGCCGAGGTCGGGCTGCAACTGCACCCGGCCAAGACCCGGATCGTGTACTGCCAGGACGGCTCACGCCGAGGCTCCTACGAGCACACCGCGTTCACCTTCCTCGGATACACCTTCCGCGCCAGGCGAAGCCGGAACCGGCACGGCAGGCAGTTCCTGTCGTTCGACCCGGCGGTCAGCAAGGATGCCCTGAAGAGGATGAGCCGGGAGGTGCGCTCCTGGCACCTGCACACCCGCTCGGACCTTTCTCTGAACGAGCTCGCCCGCAGGATCAACCCTGTGGTGGCGGGCTGGCTCAACTACTACAGCCGGTTCCGGCCGTGGGAGTTACGCACCTTCGCGATGCGCATCAACGCCTACCTGGTGCGCTGGATCCGCCAGAAGTACAAGCGGCTCGCGGGCAGACGGAAGGCCCACGCGAAACTCGTGGAGATCGCTCAGCGATACCCCCACATGTTCGCGCACTGGCGCCTGACGACGGATGCCGTACTGGCCTGCTGATCAGAACGACAAGAGCCGTGTAACGGGCGACTGTTACGCACGGTTCTGTGAGAGCCGAGGGGTGAGATTCCCCTCGGCTACTCGGCAGCCGGTTTGACTGTCAGGCTGCGAGCATGGTGAAGCCTCCGACGATGGCTCCGTAGCCGATGTGGGCGAGGGCAGTGACCACGGGAGTGCTCGGTCCGTAGTTGAGCATCAGGAAGCCGGGTGGTTCCAGAAGGGCCACCTCGGGGGCGCTGGTGAGAGGGCTGTCCATCCGGGGGTGGATGAGCGGCAGGAGAACGCTGACCAACGCGGTGCCGGCGAACGGACCGTGCAGGAGACCGAAGAGGGCGCCCAGCCACCAGCCGGCCGTGCCGATCGCGAGGAAGACTGCGTAGTACATGAACGCGAAGATCTCGCCGTTGAGGAAGTGCATCAGGTAGCCGACGGCCTTGGCGCGCGTGCGGTTGACGGTCACCGCCGTGCCGAGCAGGAAGGGCAGGTCCATGCGCGTCAGGCGCATCTCGCCGGCGGCGCGCAACGCGGTGGTCAGCACCAGTGTGCCGACGAACGCCCCGGCGACCGTTCCCCACGCGCTCATCCGCCCATCTCCTTGCCGTCGGCGTCGATGGCGCAGGCGGCAAGGAGATGGGCGCCAAGTGGCTCAGCCCCTGGGGCAGGTTTCCCAGGAAGTCACCGGTGGCCGGGTCGATCTCCTCGCTGTAGAGACCGACGTCGTTGGCCAGATCGACCAGGTGGTCCATCAATTCAGTGGCCTGGGTGAACTGTCCGGTGCGGGCGAGTGATTCGGCGAGCCAGAAGGAGCAGGCGAGGAAGGCGCCCTCGGGTCCGCTCAGGCCGTCTTCACCGGAGTAGCGGTCGACGAACGGTCCGTGCCGCAGTTCTTGTCCGATGGCCGTGATCGTGGCACGCATGCGCCGAACGTCGCCGTCGTAGCCGTAGAGGTGGCCGAGGAGGACGGCGGCGTCCAGGTCCTCGCTGCCGGCGGAGCGCACGTAGCAGTTGCGGCGTGGCGCGACGCAGCGGGTTTCGATGAACGTGGCGATCTCTTCGCGGGCGGACTGCCAGGCGACCAGGTTCCGGTCTGGAATCAAGCGGCGCTCGGCGAGTGCTGCTGCGCGGTCGAGCGCCACCCAGCACATCATCTTTGACTGGGTGAAGTGGCGGGGTGCGCTGCGTACCTCCCAGATGCCCGAGTCGGGATCCTGTCACGTGGTGCAGACCAGGTTGGCGAGTTCTGCCAGGCGCCGGGCGACGTCCGAGTCCAGCCGTCCGGCGGCCTGCGCGTACAGCGAGGCGGTCTGCATCAGCTCGCCGTAGGTGTCGAGCTGGATTTGACGGGCGGCCGCATTGCCGGTCCGGACCGGCAATGAGCCGCGATAACCCTCCCAGGGAAGGGTCTCTTCCGTGGTGTGGGCGCCGCCGTCCAGGCGGTAGAGGACCTGCAGGTGGGGTGGGTGAGCTGGGAGGCGTGCATCAGCCACCAGAAGTAGGCGTGTGCTTCCGTGGGGCAGCCGAGCAGCTGGAGGAAGGCGGCCAGGGTGAAGGCGGAGTCGCGGACCCAGGAGAAGCGGTAGTCCCAGTTGCGCTCGCCGCTGACGTGTTCCGGCAGTGATGTGGTCACTGCGGCCGCGACCGCGCCGGACGGGGCGAAGACCAGCATTTTCAAGGTGAGCAGGCTGCGCATCACCGCCTGGTGCCATCTGCCGGAGCAGATCCGGTCGTCCGCCCAGCGCCGCCAGGCCGCACACGTATGTTCCAGGCGTACGTCGCATTCGGCGCGGGTCGGCAGGACCAGCGGTTCCTGATGAGCGAACGGCATGGCGATCAGGGTGCTACCGCTCGGCGCCGTGAGGAAGCTGCCCTTGATCGCATCCCCCTCGCACCGGGGTTCGCCGGCCTTCCAGGTACATATGGCGAGTGCGTCTGCACCGGCTGTCGCCACCGGCACCCCCGCGCGCCGGACCAGGCGAGTGGGGCGGGTGCCGTAGCCGAATCGAGGCTGCACCCTCCAATGCATCCGTACGGCCCCGGACACGCCATCGACACGCCGTTGCAACTCACGCATCGGAACGAGCGCGACCTCGTCGTGCAGGGTCAGCGCGTCGGTAACACGCACGGTGCCCTGGGGGGCGACGAAAGTCGTCTCCAGGACGTTCGTGCCGGGCAGATAGCGGAGTTCACTGCGGTAGGGCACCGCCGGTTCCAGGAGGAACCGGCCGCCGCGGTGTGCGTCGAGCACAGCACCGAATACCGCGGGCGAGTCCAGATCCGGCAGTCCGAGCCAGTCCACCGACCCGTCGCGGGCGACCAGTGCCGCGGCCCGGCCGTCGCCGATCACCGCGTAGTCACGGAGCGGCACGTAGCCACCGGTCCGCGCCACCAGGCGATGGCGATCGGCTCTGGGAGAAGTGCCCACGGCTTCACCGTCTCATCGGATCTGCTCCATCGCGCTCGCGCGCGGCTGATCAGGATTCCAGGCGATCAGAGGAGGCGCGGCACTGCGGGTGGTGCCGTGAGACTCCACCCGCTGGAGGGGCTCAGTGCGCTCGGCGTCTGTTCACGGCCGCCGCTCGGCGTGGTAGTGCTGGGCGAGCCGTGCGAGCGCGACGGCGCCGAGGAGCAGTCCGAAGTCGCGCAGGGCGATGTCGTAGTAGTCCGGGATGGTCAGCAGGTTGACGATGATGCCGGCCAGCCAGCTGGCCACGAGCCAGCCCCCGAAGCGCGGAGCCAGCGCCACGGCGAGGCCGGCCACGATCTCGATCATCCCCACCGCGTACATGGCCGCTTGGGCGCTGCCGGGAACGAGGTCGTCGATCCACGGCGCGAGGTAGATGGGCCAGTCCACGAGCAGGTTGGTGAACTTGTCCAGCCCGAACAGGATCGGCGCCACCGTGAAGCCGGCACGCAGGATCACGAACGCCTGGTAGCCGGGGTCGGTGAGCACCGCCCGCCGCGGAGCGGCGGAGGTGGTGCTTGTGGTTACGGAGAACATGGCCCCCTCCTTCTATCGGCAATGTTCATTGGTAATAGAAGCGCCGATCCTGTCTATAGTCAATGGCTGTGGGTTTTACACTGGTGTTCGTGGACACCCCGAAGGAAGTACGCGACCCGGATGTCTCCGCCATCGCCGCCCTTGACGAGCCGACCCGCAGGAGGCTGTACGACCATGTGATACGTCAGCCGAGTCCCGTCGGCCGTGACGAGGCGGCCGCCGCCCTCGGGCTGGCTCGGCGGACCGTCGCGTTCCACTTGGACCGGCTGGCCGACGAATCGCTGCTGGACGTCGTCTACGAGCGCCGCAGCGGACGCTCCGGACCGGGCGCGGGAAGGCCGGCCAAGCTCTACCGCCGCTCGACGAAGCAGGTCGCCATCAGCCTGCCGGACCGCCGCTACGAGCTGGCCGGACAACTCCTTGCCCAAGCTGTGGAGGAATCCGACGCGACAGGTGAGCCGGTGCGCAAGGTGCTGCACCGCAAGGCCGGAGAACTCGGCATGCAACTGGGCGAGCAGAACAAGACGAACGTCTTCGACCTGCTGGAGCGCTACGGCTTCGAGCCACGCCACGAGGGCGACGCCATCGTTCTGGCGAACTGCCCCTTCCACGCGCTGGCCCGGGAGCACACCCGGACGGTGTGCGGCATGAACCTCCACCTGCTTCGCGGTGTCCTCGAGGGCAGGGACGAGGCAGGACTCCAGGCGTGCCTGGCGCCCAGCCCCGGACAATGCTGTGTCCGACTGCAGCCGGCCGCCTGATCAGGCCGGAGAGTGCGGAATCCCCGATCGCCCGCCGACACGACCGGTGTTGCGCATGCAGGCACCGAACCCGCAAAGCACGTGGCGTCTCAGCCGCTCTACGCCGCAGCCGAGTGCGCCTGACGCAGCCGGCTGGGTGCCCCACAGCTCCTCCCGCTGCAGCTGATCGCGGTGCCCGCCCACCCGCGCCGGGACATAACGCGGTTCGGCGGGAGCCCTCAGCTTGTCGGCCTGCCCCCTGCGGCACGGGCCAGACACGTTCGGCGTTACTTCTCGATGTCGGCCACCCGCTGTCCAGGTTCAAGGTAAATCGACCGAACCGTCGGAACCATGCTCTGCCCAGTGCGAATGAATCCGGCAGCAGCCCACTTTGGGGTATGGCCTGTCTCAACGTCCGTCGGAACAGGCGCCGTCAAGGCATCCTCGAGACCGCGCTGACAAGGGGTCAGTGGTTGACGGTGGTGGGGGTCTGCCAGGGGTTTCTGGCGAGTTTGTGCGGGAGGCGGGCGCGGCCGCCCTCGACCTGGCGGGTTTCTCCGCGCTTGCCGTCGCAGAATTGCTCTCGGCCTGGGTACGCCCGCAGACCGGCCCGGTCCAGGTGATCGGAAGTGCGGCGATCGACCGCACACCCGCCGCCGTGAAGCCGGTGTTGCCCGATGCCTCTCACAGGATGCCGGGCGGTGGAATTTGTCGCTAGATGGATGAAGGGCTTCGTGCCGTCCGAACGGCGAACGAGTGTGCAGGGAAAGGTTGGGACACGGAATGCAGAAGCGCAGTCTGCGGGACCTCCAGGTATCGGCCATCGGCCTGGGGTGCATGGGCATGTCCGCCTTCTACGGATCTGCCGATCAGGAGGAGGGGATCGCGACCATCCGGCGTGCCCTCGACCTCGGAGTGGACTTCCTCGACACCGCACAGATGTACGGGCCACTCACCAACGAGTCGCTCGTCGGCGAGGCGATCCGAGGGCATCGCGACGAGTACGTGATCGCGACGAAGTTCAACTATCGGATGGACAACGCCGTACCCGGCGACATCAGCACGGTCGGCCCGCAGGATGGCTCGGCCGAGCACGTTCGGAGCTCGGTCCATGGTTCCCTGAAGCGCCTGGGGACTGACCACATCGACTTGTATTACCAGCACCGAGTCGACCCGAACGTACCCATCGAGGAGACGGTCGGCGCGCTGGGCGAGCTGGTCGCCGAGGGAAAGGTGCGGTATATCGGCCTGAGCGAGGCGAGCGCGGAGACCATCCGGCGTGCCCACGCCGTGCACCCGATCGCTGCGGTGCAGAGTGAGTACTCGCTGTGGTCACGGGATGTGGAGGCCGAGGTGCTGCCCGTCTGCCGGGAGTTGGTCATCGGCTTTGTGCCGTACTCGCCACTCGGCCGCGGTTTTCTCGCCGGGCGGTTCACCTCGCCGGACGAGCTGGATGCGAACGACTGGCGCCGCGAGAACCCGCGCTTTCAGGACGCCAATCTGGAGGCGAACCTCCGGCTGGCGGCAAAAGTGAAGGAGATCGCCGCCGAAAAGGACGTGACCCCAGCCCAGTTGGCCATCGCCTGGGTGCTGGCCCGGGGCGAGGACCTGGTGCCGATCCCGGGTACCAAGCGCCGCACCTACCTGGAACAGAACGCCGCCGCGGTTGACATTGCACTGACCGAGGACGACCTGGCCCGCATCGATGTGGAGCTGCCCGAGGCTGTGGGTGAGCGGTATGACGAGGCAGGGATGCGAGCCGTCAATCGCTAGTACTGCCCTCGCGTACGCGAGGGAAAGACACCCGCTCGGGTGCTGCTGTGGAACACGGGCCGGGCCGTCGTGGTCGGGGCGACCACGGACCCGACCACGCCTTCATCCGCACCGTGCGCGGCCCGACCACGGCTGGTCGGACGGGTGGCGGGGTGTCCGGGACGACAGTGAATTCGAAGATGAACGCGTCGAACCACTCGTGGGCGTGGGCCGGCGAGTCGAACCGTTCGGGATGGTCCGCCATGTACTTCGTGGTCTTGAACTGGGCCTCGCTGTAGGGGTTGTCGTTGGAGACCTTCGGCCGCGAGTGCGACCTTGTCACCCCCCAGATCGATCAGCAGCCGGGAGTCCTTCCCGCTCGTCATCGAGGTGCCGCGGTCGGTGGGCACGGTCCCGGGCACGATGCCGTTGCGGGCGATGGTCTCGCGGATCAGCTCCTCGGCCCGCACGGCCGATCCGGCGGCCTCGACGGTGTGGCCGACGCGGTAGCGGCTGAAGATGTCGATGATGACGCAGGCGTGATGCCAGATGCCCCTGGCCGGTCCGGTGGTCTTGGTGATGTCGCAGGTGAACACCTGCGACGGGGCGGTGGCGACCGGCTCGGGCACCGCCCTGGCGGGGTAGGTGGCCTGTCGTCGGTGCTCGCCCGCCTGACCGTGCTCGGGCAGGATCCGGTGCGTCGTGGAGGCGGAGCGGTGGCAGCGCCCGGCGTCCAGCTCGCGGGCCCAGAGCTGCGCGGGCGCCAGTTCGGCGTACTCGTCGCTGTTCATCAACTCCAGTACCGCGGCCCGTTCTTCGGCCGTCAGGGCCGACGGCTGCACTCGCGGGGCACGTTCTTTGCGCGGTGGTGCCGGCCGGAGCCGGCGGTAGTGGGTGGCCCGGGAGCGGCCGGTCAGCCGGCACGCCGCGGTGATACCCAGCACGCCCTCGCCGCCGCCCTCTGCTGCTGCAAGCGCGACCTCAAACTGACCATGTAGGACACGGTGTAAGTCCACCGCCAAGGCGAAGCCGGCGCCGACCCCGACCGTTGCCAAGGAAGGCAAGTTCGTCGACGCCGGGCTCGCGGCCACGACGCGGAGATGGGCGCGTGAGTGCGTCGGCTCGTACGGATCCGGACTCCCGGACGGCCGGCCTCCCGGCACAGAGTCGCCCGGTGACGGCGCCACCGGACATAGCCGCCAGGCTCGCCGTCTCAGTGATCCAGGAGGGCGTGGTCCGGATCCCGCGGTGACGGCTGAACGCGATGGGTCTCCCGAGATGCCGATGTGCCGAGGCGTGACTAGGCTCATTGAGTGAATGCCGCAAGCACGGCACGCCCGGCCGACCGGTTCCCGAACCGAGCGGACCATGGCCACAGTGATCGCCCGCGTGTACCGACGGGCGGCCTGGAGGCGTCGGCGGTCGAGCCCGTGCACCGGATCGGCATGCAGTGACATTCAAAGACCCTGTCGCAATTTTCGTTTGCGGCTGCGGCCATCCATTCCCGCACTCCTTATTCGGGACGCGGGAGACGATGGAGCGAAAGGTATTTCCCATGCGAACACAACGCGCAAGGCGCCTCGCCACGGCGTCAGTCGCAGGGCTGCTGATGGCCGGCGGTGTCGCCGTCGGCACAGCAGGCACCGCTTCGGCCTCCCCTCAGAACTACAGCCACAGCCAGCGCTGCGAGGACGGCCACTCCTGGTGGAACAACGACTGCGGCTATGACAATGGCCGTGGCGGTTAAC
>NZ_JBIAIV010000079.1:8046-25295 GCF_042871645.1 Streptomyces sp. NPDC005774
TACGGCGACCACAACGGCTATGACAATGGCCGTGGCGGTTACGGCGACCACAACGGCTATGACAATGGCCGTGGCGGTTACGGCGACCACAACGGCTATGACAATGGCCGTGGCGGTTACGGCGACCACAACGGCAGGGACTGATAACACACCGACGACAACGCGATGTGCGGTCCCCCGGGACCGCACATCGCGCCGTCCTGGCTTGAATCAGCAGAGAAAGTCGTAATGAAGCTCCCCCTTTGACCTGGACAGTCTGATATTGGGACGGAAGGTCCCGGAGGAAGTGGTCACAGGTAGTGAGCAAGAAGAGCAATACGAGTAAGCGGTCCACGGCGGAGTTCAAGCGGGATGCCGTCGCGCCGGCGCTGTCGTCGGACAAGACGGTCACCGAGGTTGCCCGGGACCTGGGGGTGAGTCCGGAGGGTCTGCGTGGCTGGGTGAAGCAGGCCAGGGTCGATCGGGGCGAGGGGCCTGCCGGGGCTCTGAGCAGTGCCGAGCGGGAAGAACTCGCCCGGCTGCGGCGCAAGGTCCGCGAGCTGGAGAAGACGGTCGACATCCTGGGGAAAGCGACCGCCTTCTTCGCGCAGGACAAGATGAGGTAGACAACGCCGCGCGGTGTCGCTTCATCGACGCGGAGAAGGCATCGGGCGACAATCTTGCAGGTCACAGCGTGGCGCTGCTGTGCCGGGTACCGGGAGTGCCGCGCTCTACCTCCTACGCGCACCAGGCGGCCGCGTCGGCGCGCCGGGCCGCACGGCGCGAGGAGGAACGCCTGGTGGAGGAGGTCCGAGTGCTCCACGCCGGGTCGCGCGGCGCCGACGGGGCCCCCGCGGATCCACGCCGCCCTGCGGCGGGCCGGGCGGGCGGTGAACGGCAAGAAGGTCGAGCGGCTGATGCGCAGGCACCGGATCGTCGGGATCACCCGCCGCCGGCGTCGGGGCCTGACCCGGCAGGCGAAGCGGGTGGTGTTCGCCGCCGATCTGATCGGCCGGGACTTCACCGCGCCCCGCCCCGGGATGCGGCTGGTCGGTGACATGAGCGAACTCATCACATGGGAAGGGACGTTGTATCTGGCGACCTGCATCGATCTCGCGACGCGGGAGGTGATCGGCTGGGCGATGGCCGACCACCACCGCGCCGCGCTGCCGGTCGCCGCCCTGCGGATGGCGGCCGGACGCGGCGGCCTGGAGGCCGGCTGCATCATGCCCACCGACCGCGGCAGCGAATACACGAGTGACGAATTCCGCACCGAAACAAGCAAGTTGCGCATGCGGTAGTCGATGGGGCGTGTCGGCTCTTGTTACGATAACGCTGCTGTGGAAAGCTGGTTCGCCGTCCTCAAGGCGGAGATCGGAACCACCGTCTGGGAGACCCACGAGGCCGCCCGGGCCGACGTCTTCCGCTACATCGAGATCGAGTACAACCGCAGCCGACTCCGCAGACATCCCGAGTACGGGTACGTCACCCCGCTCGAAACGAGAACCTTGCTCAGGCAGGACCTCACCCCCGCAGCGTAAACACCCGCTGTCCAGGACCCGGGGGGAACTTTACGAAGACGTCGAACGACAACCCGTACAGCGAGAGCCAGTACAAGACCCTGAAATACCGGCACGACTTTCCCGAGCGTTTCGGATCCCTTGAGGACGCCCGGACGTGGTGCACCCGCTTCTTCACCTGGTACAACGAGGAGCAACGGCATTCCGGGATCGGCCTGCACACGCCCTACGATGTGCACTTCGGCCTCGCCGAGCAGCTCCGCAAGATGCGTGCCGACGTCCTTCAGGCCGTCTACGCGAAGCACCCCGAGCGCTTCGTCCGCAAGCCGCCCGAGCCGCCGAAACTCCCCGCAGCGGCCTGGATCAACAAGCCGGCCCCAGACGGCCCACTGATCCCGGCACAGCGTTAGAACGATCTACCTGCCTTGACCGCTTTGACAGGTTCCGGGCAGAACACCTACGCTTCTCGGTCTTGGTGCTGACGGTGTTCGTTACCGCCGCTGTTGCCGGTTTGCGGGCGGGTGTGGTGGGAGGCTCCCTGGGGTGTGGGCACGGGGTCGGCTGCCCAAGGACCGTCAGCCGTTTCATCGGAGTCGAGCATGTCCTCGCCGTAAAGATCGTGCAGCCAATTGGATTGGTAAATGGTGTCGAGATAGCGCTCGCCGAGATCCGGGGCGATGGCCACCGCGGTGAGTTCACGCGTGTCATAGTCGTGCAGCCAACGCATCGCGCCGCTGACGACCGTGCCGGTGGAGCCGCCGAAGAGGAATCCGCGTTTGGCCAGGCGATGGCACGCGCGGATGGTGTCCGTCTCCTCGACGCGTATCACCTCGTCCACGTAGGACTCGTCGAGTAGCGGCGGAGGCATGCTCATGCCGAGCCCGGGTATCATGCGGCGGCCCGACGTACCACCGAAGGTCACCGAACCGACGCTGTCCACTGCGACGATCCGTACCGGCCGGTGCCATTGGCGGAAGTAGCGTGCGCAGCCCATCAGAGTTCCGGTGGTGCCGGCACCGACGAACAGTACGTCCAGGTGCGGGAAGTGCTGGGCGATTTCCGGCGCTGTCTTGCGGTAGTGCGCCTTCCAGTTGTTCGGATTGGTGTACTGACTGAGCCACAGGTACCGGTCATCGGAATCGCACAGCGCACGGACGTAGTCGATCCGCGCGCCCAGGAAGCCGCTTTTGGCGTCCAAGCTGGCGATGGTGTGCACCCGGCTGCCCAGTGCCTCCATCAGGAGTCTGGTCGACAGGTTGCAGCGGGAGTCCGTCACGCACAGAAACCGGTAGCCCTTGCTTGCCGCGATCATGCTCAGCGCTACGCCGAGGTTGCCGGACGAGGACTCGACCAGGATCGAATCCGGCTTGAGGTCTCCGTCTCGCTCGGCGGTCTCCACCATCTCGGTTGCGGCCTTCAGCTTGATCGAGCCGGCGAAGTTGAAGCCCTCACACTTCAGGAACAGGGAGTGCCCGAAGATGGGCTCAAGGTCGACATAGAGCTGGGACTCGTTGAAGGCATGGGGAGCGGATATGACGGGCACGACGGCCTCCTCCTTTTCTGCAGCAGGGCGCTCTCGGACGGTTATCCGTAGCGGCGCAGTTCGTGGAAGAAGTCGTCGACGACGTGCAGTTTTCCTGAGCGGGCCGTTTCGTCGTAGACGTACTTGCCGACCGCGAGGTCGAGCACCCCGAGGCCGAAGGGTGAAAACACCACCGGTCGGTCCGCTGGCACTGTCACCCGCCCGGCCATCACGTCGTCCAACGTGCCCTGCAGGAAGTCCCGGTTGCCTGTGAGCTGCTCGGCCAGATGCGGCGAGGTGTCAGCCTTCAGACAGTGCTCGACGTCATCCACGATGTTGGTCGAGGCGAGAACGATCTCCGGCGCGAGGTCGCGCAGGGACACGTGCAGAACCACAGGATTGTGCGAGAACCACGTAGGGTCGCTGACGTGCGGCTCACTGGCGACGGTGGCGAAGACCACCAGGTCGCTGCCACGGATCAGCTCCTCGGCGCTGTGGTGCACCGTGATCCGGCCTGTGGTGCCCGACTGCTCGAGGTAGCGGCGAAACCCTGCCGCGCTGTCGGCGGACAGGTCGTGTACGCCTATCTCGTCGAACGACCAGCCGTTGCCGGCCAGGAACGTGTGGATGTAGCGGGCGATCAGGCCCGTCCCGAAGAACCCGACGCGCATGGGCCGTGGCCGGTCCCGGCTGAGCCGATCCGCGGCCAACACCGCGGACGCGGCCGTCCTGGTGGCGCTGATGATGGAACTCTCCAGACAGGCGAACGGGTAACCGGTGTCCTGGTCGTTGAGGATCAGCACGGCGGATGCCCTCGGGATGCCGGCTTGAACGTTCTCCGGGAAACTGGAGATCCACTTTACGCCGTCCACCCGTACGTGCCCGCCGATCGAGGCCGGCAGCGCGATGATCCGGGAGGTCGGGCGGTCGGGGAAACGCAGGAAGTACGACGGTGGGTTCACCGAGTCACCGGCGCCGTGCAGCCGGTAGGTGGACTCGGCCAACTCGACGATCTGCTTCTCGCGCCCCTCCAACGCCTGCTGGACCTGGGCACCGGAGATCACCGCGAAGGGTCGCACGGTGTGCGGTTCGCTTGTTGCGGACGCCGTCACGGTGGTGGGGACGCTGGTCATCGGGTGGTCACCTCGAAGGTCGGCGAGCAGTCGGACAGTCGCACCGGGTCGGCCATCGCGACGAGCACGTCGCGCGGTCCCTCGAAAGGCTCCCGGCTGTGCGCGGTGCGTAGGTTGTCGACGATCATCAGATCGCCGGTCTGCCACGGCTCGCGTGCGGTGTTGGTCTCGTAGATCTTGTTGAGCAGTTGCACCACGTCCTCGCCGATCGGGTCGCCGCTTCCGAAACGGGTGTTGAACGGCAGCCCGTCGGCGCCGTAGACCTCGACGAGGTACTCGCGGACCTCGGGGGCCAGTGTCCATTCGTTGAGGAACGCGACCTGATTGAACCAGCAGCGCCGCCCGTTGACCGGATGACGCATCACGGCGTTGCGGCGCTGCCTGGTGCGCAGGGCCCCGTCGGGTTGCCATGCGAACTCGATCGCGTTGGCTCGGCAGTAACTCTCGACAGCGCCCCGCTCATCGGTGCCGAACGCCTCGATGAGGGACGACCCGATCTCGTCGTTGTAGCTTCGGGTGAGCAGCCAGCCCTCCCGCTCGAACCGCTCGGTCAACGCGGTGGGCAGTTCCTCGAGCACGGTCGCCGCGTCGGCCACTCCGGTCGCCCCGCCCTGGTGGGGCGCAGTGAGGCAGGCGAACAGCATCAGGCCGGGGACCTCGAGCGCGTAGCTCTGTTCATGGTGCATGCACATCGGCTGGTTCGGCGGCCACTGCGCCGAGGAGTACACACCGTCGGCATAGGTCCGCCGAGGTGCGAAGGCCTCCCTCTCGGCCATCAGCCTGGTGCTCAGCTGCTCGAAGACGGCACTGGCCCCGGTCACATCGCACAGCCCGAGGCCGCGGATCAGGACGCAGCCATGCTCAGCGACGACGGCGCGCAGCGCCTCTCGGTGCTCGGCTGTCCAGCGCGGAGCGTCGCTGGTGATCTCGGCCCGCAATATCGGAGGTCGGCCGGATTGGATTTCGACCTCGTCGAGCAGCGATGCCGGGTATATGGAGGACATCCTGATTTCCTTTCAGTGTGCAGCTGTGTGTGCCGCTCAGGAAGCAGGCAGTAGTTCGGCGGTGCGCAGCACGGCCTGCGCTGTCTCGGACGGACGGCTGCGCAGGAAGTAGTGGCCGCCCTCGGCGAGTTCCTGCAGGTCGACGTGGACCGAAAGGAGCTCCCAGTCGCGGTGGCGTCGAGGGTGATCAGCTGTGAGCGGATCATCGGTGGCGACGACCACGGTGACCGGCACGGACAACTTCACCGCTGGGGGAGTGTCCAGGAGATCTGCGAAATAGCGGTGTGCGGACACACAGTCGTGCCGGTAGGCCGCACCGATGTGCTCGGCGCGCTGCGCATCCAGCTCATGGAGCTCGGCGTAGCAGCTGTCCGCACTCAGCTTCGCGGCGATCTCGGCGTCGCTCAACCCGGTCAGCTCGGTGACGGCGTCGCGCCGGTCAGCGGCATTGCCGAGCAACTGCGCGCCGATGAAGACCCGTTGGACTTCCACCCCGCGATCTTCCAGCTGCCTGGCCGTCTCCACGGCGAAAGCCGCGCCCGACGAGTGCCCCCACAACAGGACTCCGCGCAGGCCACATTCGGTGATCTCGGCGACGACCTGAGCAACCACATCTGCCATCGACGCGAAAGGCTCGCTCTCGGCGGCCACGTCATGACCGGGCAGCTCAACGGCGTAGACCGCGATCCCACTGCTCTGCAGCGCCTTGGCCATCGGCTGGAAGTTCACCGCGTTGCCGCCGGCGTAGGGGAAGCACACCAGGGCACCAATCGGCGCACCGTCCGGTTCGCACAGCGACTGAAGCAGCCCGGAACGCCGATCGGACCTGCCGTCGACCAGCGCGGCCAGATCGGCGAGGACCGGATGCTGGGTCACGTCCTTGAGCGACACCGCGCGGTCCAGGGTGATCACCAGCTGTACAGCTGACAGCGATGTGCCGCCTCGGTCGAAGAAATGGGCCCGTCCATCGATCTGATCCTGCGGGATGCCGAGCACCTCCGCCCAAGCGGCCGCCAGCCGCTGCTCGGTCGGCGTACCCGGCACGTGGGTGCCCTTTTCGTCGTCTTCGACGACGTCCGGTTCTTCCACGAGTGCTGCCAGTGCCCTCTTGTCGGTCTTGCCGTTGGCGGTCAGCGGCAGCCTTTCCCGCCAGTGGAAGGCCGACGGCACCATGTACTCCGGCAGCGACTTACCCAGCCAGTCCCGCAGGTCCTCGACGGGAAGCGATGTCGGGCCGGAGCAGAAGGCCACAAGGTGCTTGCTCCGGTCGGGTCGCTCGGCGACCACCACCGCACCGTCGCGGACGCCGGGGACCTGCAGCAGAGTGTTCTCGATCTCGCCGATCTCGATCCTGAAGCCACGGATCTTGACCTGGGTGTCGCGACGTCCGAGGAACTCCAGCTTGCCCTCGGGCAGCCAGCGGCCGTGGTC
The DNA here is from genome assembly GCF_042871645.1 of Streptomyces sp. NPDC005774. Lineage (NCBI taxonomy): Bacteria > Bacillati > Actinomycetota > Actinomycetes > Kitasatosporales > Streptomycetaceae > Streptomyces > Streptomyces sp. NPDC005774. The sequence continues at coordinate 14,636 of NZ_JBIAIV010000079.1, forward strand.
GCCACTGCGGTAGAGCCGGGCTCCCTCGCGGTGCGGATCGGGCATGAAGGCCTGCTTGGTGCGGTCGGGGTCGTTGACGTATCCACGGCCGACGCAGACGCCGGAGAAGACGATCTCGCCGGGGGCGCCGAGTGGCACCGGTGACAGGTGCTCGTCGACGACGTAGACGTGCACATTGCTGACAGGGGGACCGAGTGGGACCCGTTCGCGGTCCGGTACCCGGTCCAGGACCTCGTGGTTGGTGTCGTCGCAGGTCTCGGTCAAGCCGTAGGCGTTGACCAGCTTGATGCCGGGCTTGGCCGCGAACCAGCGCTGCGTGAGCTCCTTTTTCAACGCCTCACCGGTGACAGACACGCACCGCAGGCCGGGCAGCTCGCGCGGGTGCTGCTCCAGATACGTCAGGACGACTTCGAGGTACGACGGCACGACCTGGAGCACGGCGGCCCGACCGCGGGCGATCCTGTCGACGAACCGCTGGACGTCCAGGACCACCTCCTGCTCGACCAGCAGGGTCTGCCCACCCACCAGGAGGGCGGACAACAGTTGCCACAGCGAAATGTCGAAACACTGCGGGGCGGTCTGGGCGACCACCTGTCCCTCGCCGACGTCGAGCTCCAGGTCCTCGATCTTGGCGTAGAGGTGGTTGAGCATGCCCGCGTGCTCGCACATCGCGCCCTTGGGCTCTCCAGTGGAACCGGAGGTGAAGTAGATGTAGGCGAGTTGGTCCGGTGCGACGGCGATGCCCAGGTCGTCGTCGCGATCGCCCTCGTCGTAGGCCGTGCCGATGAGGACCTTCTGGACTCCTGGTAGCGAGTCCAGAGCCTGGTCGAGCGAGTCGGTGCTTCCGGGTTCGGTGAGCACGAGCCCACACTCGGCACGGGAGAGCACGGCCGCGATGCGATCGGCCGGGAAGCGCGGCTCAGCGGGCAGGTACACGCCTCCGGCCTTGAAGACCGCGAGGACAGCGGCCATCCAGTCCAGGTTTCTCTCGGTCACCACCGCGACGACACCTTCGCGTCGCAGCCCTCGCGCCAACAGGGCTCGTGCCAGCTGATTGGCACGAGCGTTGAGCTCCTGGTAGGACCACTCCCGGTCGCCGTGCACGGCCGCGATGGCATTCGGGTGCAGCCTCACCCGCTGTTCGAACAGTTCGTGCATCCGGGCGTCCGGCAGGGTACGGCGCGGTCCGGACAGTCCTTCGAGCTGGAACCGGAGTTCCTCGTCGGAGAGCAGGCTCTGCCGCGCGTGCTCGGCATCCGGATCCGCTGCGATGAGCGCGAGCGCGGTGAGGTGGTAACCGGTGATCCTGGCGGCGTAGTCCGCGTCGAGTACGTCGGTCCGGTACCGCAATCGCAGCGTGGGCCGGCCCCTGGGCTCCGAGAATGCCATCCACAGCACGGTGTCTCCGGCGAGATCGTCTGCGACGCCCGTCGCGCAGGGACCGAAGGCCGGATTCGGATCGAGGACGGTCTCGACCGACGGTCCGGTGAGGTCCAACTCGCGCCTGAGTTCGTCGACCGGAAAGTCCTTGTGCGACAGCAGTTCCGACGCGACGCGATGGGTGTCGACCAGGAGCGCCCGCCATGATGTCGGTGCGGTCGTCAGCCGGCAGGGCAACGGTTGGCCGCCCTCCTCTGCGACGTAGCCGGTCGTGACCTCGTGCTCGCCTGACAGCGCGGCGAGTACCTTGGCGTGCGCGGCCAACATCACGGAGTCGAGAGGCATCGTGAGATCCTTCGCCAACCGGCGCAAGGCGTTCATGACGTCGTCCGGGATCGTGGCCTCGTACTCGTCAACGCCCGTCATCGGACGGAGCGTCCACCGAGGGATCGTGGTGGATCCGCCGGTGACGAGCACACCGCGCCAGAATTCCTGGTCCGCCACTCGCGTTGCCATCGATCAGTCCCTCTCCACTCGCCGTGGCCACCCTGGCTGTCGTCGCCGACCAGGCCGGCTCCTCTGTCGACGTTGCTGTCGGCAGACCGGGCTGTCCGGCCGGTCGAGCCGGCCTGACCAATATGGTCCTGTGCTACCCCTGCCGCGCCAGTGCCGGCGGCTGACCGGGGGCATCGCTCATCTCCGTGGCCGGGTTTCCACCCCACCGCGCGTGCTGCGGGACTTCCTCGCCCTTCATAAGAAAGGAGTCGGGTGCAAGTACTGAGCCGTCACCCATCGTCACTCCGTAGTGGACGTGCGAGCCGACACCGATGGTGCATCCGTCCCCTATCGTGCTGCGGTCGGACTTGAAGGTGCCGTCCTCCTGCGAGTGGCATTGGATCTTGCTCCCCGCATTGAGGGTGCAGTCGTTCCCGATGGTGGTGAGCATCCGTTCTGTCAGATAGCAGCCATCATCGAAGACCCTGCGGCCGAGCCGGACACCCAGGAGCCGCCAGATCACGTTCTTGAAGGGGGTGCCGTTGAAGATGTTGAGGTACTCGTCAGGAACCTTCCACAGACGCTCGTGCCACCAGAAATACGGGTCGTAGATGGAGCACAACTGCGGTCGCAGCCCGCGGAAAGCCACGATGGCACGCTCCACCAGTACGAAATAGAGGGGGGTGAATGTCAGGGTGGCCACCAGGAATGCCGCGATCGCTACATATCCGAAGGAGCCATGCAGTTCAACATTCGCGAGGGCAAGCACCGTGATGACGAAGAAGAAAAACCACCGTACGAGCAGGAAGAGGACCATCGATCGGATGTTGCAGCGGTTCTTGGCAGCGAGGCTGCGGCGCAACTCGGCCCCGGTCCGCATGTGGTCGAACCGCAAGTCGCGCTCCACCGACCGGGGAATCTCGAAGCACGGCGAGCCGAGCAGACCCACCCCCTCGCGTACCTCACCATCGAGTGGAATCATCACCTTCGTCGCGAGGAGACAGTTGTCGCCCGTCTTCGCCCCAGACGGATACACGATGTTGTTCCCGAGGAAGTTGTGCCGCCCGATCGACGCACGGGACACCCGGAAAGACGTACTCGAAAAGTCGGCATTGACGATCGACAGGCCGTCAGCGATCATCGTACCGCTGCCGACAGAGCACAGATACGGGGTCTCGTGCTGTACTTCCGTGCCGAAGTTGGACCCGGTTTGCTCCACCTGGGACAGGTCGTATCCCAGGCCGCGCAGATAGTGGACGATGTAGGAGCTGTCACCGAAGAGCCATGTGAAGAACTTCACATTTGTGATGCGTGCGATCGCCCGGTGCGTTGAGTAATGAAAGCCATACAGCGGATATACCTTGCCCGGCTTGACGAGCAGATTCAGCAGGCGCGGCACGGTGAACAGAACGACGACGCCCACGACGACGAAGCTGAAGAACAGAACGCAGGACACGATCAGCGCATCGACGTAGAGCTTAGGTGACACGAGCCCTGCCCCGCCCGGTTCCAGCCGGTCGTTCAGCGCCGGGACTTCCGTCAACAGCATGTACAGGCCCCCGACGGCCAACGGCACGGAGAGGAAGAACAACTGACCCACTGTGGCGAGGCCGAAGCCGACCCGGCGCAAGGTGCCGCACCTGGCGGGCGGGATCCGCACGTAGTCGAGCTCTGTGCGCTGCGCCGGAGATCCGTGCCACCGCTGGTCGCTGGGGACCGCCTGGCCGCTGTGCAGTGATGACGTATGACCGAGCTGCGCCCCGTCGCCCATCGACGTGGCAATGTCGAGCACGGTCTTCTCACCGATGAACACATTCCGGCCAAGGGTGACCGGGCCCGTCTGAATACGGCCGGCGTGCGCCCGGTAGCAAAGGAGGAACGACTCCTTGCGGATCACCGTGCCGGCGCCGATCGTGAGCAGGTCGGTGCAGACCGGAACGTTGCGCGAGAGGATCGTGACACCCGTGCCGATGCGTGCGCCGAGGGCCCGTAGGTAGAGCACATACAGGGGATTGCCGACGAAGAAGACCATCGGGTTGGCGTGGAGCAGCACCTTGACGGTCCAGAAGCGCAGATAGGTCAGACCCCAGACCGGGAACTCGCGTTCTTTCCACCGGCCGATAAGGGTCCATTTGGCCAAGATCGGGAAAGTGCACATGCCGACGAAGCCGGCGCCGCCGAAAGCGACCGATCGCAGGTAGATGTCCGTCGCATTCGAACTGGCGGATATCCATGCATAACCACGTGCGGTGATAATTGCAGCGAGGAAAGAATATCCTAGGAAAAGCAGGAACTGTAGCGTTCCACAGAGGATGTACTGCGGCGTGCCGACTGGAGTCACAGCCTCCGAGGATGCCGGGTCCGGCGAGCTGACGGGAGCGGGTGTGGCAGCGATACCGGTTCCGGCATCGGTACCGGTATCGGTGAGCGCCGCCGTCAGGCTGCGGATCGTCCGGTAACGGTAGATATCCTTTATCGAAACTGGCGGCAAATCCACCCGTTTCCTGACGCGTGCGCAGAATTGCGCCATCACCAATGAATTAGCGCCGAGGTCGTCGAAGAAATTACTGTCGACCGGCACCTGTTCGACGCACAGGACGCCGGCGAGTATCTCGGCGAGGTCCCTTTCCGTGTCTGTCGACGGGCTGTTTTCTTTTGATGGGCTGTGCGTCCTGTGTCTGGCTGCTCCAGATTCATCCGGCACGGTCGTCAGGGACTCGGCAGACTTCTCCAGCATGTAAGCTCCTTGAGTGCTCACGGAACCATCACGATCTTGTTTCTGTCGCCCGCCGGCGGGGTGCCCCTCGCGATTTGATCGCGGGGGCGTGACACGAGGAGTCGTCGATGCCGGAGGACTCGGTTGCAACGGCCTCGCTGTCGGGTATGCAGAGCAGGTTCGTGTTACTGAGATGGAACTCGTGGTGTCGTTTCTTTGCTCAGCCCGGATTCACCGAATGGGTTCCCGGAATACCGTTCGTCGTTCTGTGGGTCTTGGTGCGGTGGCCGAGCTCGCCCGGATTGAGAAGCGACACCACAAAAACGCGGCGGCAAGTGGTCAAGGACCCCCATCAGATCCGGGTCCTGATCTTGTGCAACGTTGAGGTGGGGGCGGAGAACGCCCGGCTCCTCGAACGGCTGCGGCATTCCGAGGGGACGTGACGGCACTGCCGGTCCCCTCCGGCCCCGGACCACCGGCAAGTACGCAGGAAACGCACGGTGAGATGCTTCTCGGCTACCGTCTGCGCATCAACGGCGAGGTAGGCTGCGGCGGAATGACTCTGCCGCGGTCCGTGATGCGGGCCTAACGGCGGCAATGCCGGTTGAATGCCTGGCGGTATGCAACGTCGTACCCGGACTTGTATCCGTCGCGGTAGCCGTGTCGGTAGTCACGGTTGCCCTGACGGGTCCGGTCGTCGTAGTTATCGCGGTAGTCGCAGTGGCGACCGTCCCTGCGTCCGTCGCGGAGCCCGTCGCGGAGCCCGTCGCGGACGCCGCGCCGGTAGTCGGCGATTGAGGTGGGCGCCAGAGCCTGGCCGGCCTCCGGTGCCACTGTGGTCGCGGTCTGGAGAACGGCAGCGGAGGCTTGCGAGGCTGCGGCTGACGGGATCGCAAAGGCGGTTGCGAAGACGAGCGGACTCACGAGCAAGACCGCAATCCTCTGTGCACGCATGACGATCTCCTTCCGGTAGTGAGACTTCGGGGAAACTTGACTGCACTACCAAGGCGATGGAGAAACCGGGTGTTCGCTGCAGACGACGCTGCGCGAAGAGGGAAGGCGGCCGCGTACCGGTGGTCACCTCGCGTTTCCTGTGCCCTCTGCGCAAGGGCGGGGTTTGCTCATGACGCGGCCTTCGTTCCTTGGTACCCCACTTCCGCTTGCTTGTCCTGTTTTCGGCAACATGTTTGGGTGCAAGTGGGTGGTGGGATGGCAGCGGATGGGCGTCAGCGGAATCGCGACATGTATGTCCTGGTAGCGGGGGTGGGGTGGGGTCTGCCGTCCTCGCGGTCAGCTCGAAGCTTCTGGTATGGGTTCAACACCCCAAGGCGGTGGTGGTGAGCAGTTCGTGACGGGCAGCGACGTTTTCTCAGCGGTGGTCATTTCCAGATTCCGTTGAGTACAAGGGCTGCGCGGGCGATGTCACCGATCCGGTTGGGGCTCAGGGTGACGTGCTGTAGAGCCCGCCAGCGTTGCTTGAGCTCGGCGGCGGCGCGTTCTCCGAGTGCACGGATGCCTCTGATCAGGCTGTTCGTGGTTCGAGTGTCGGCATGCAGAGCTTGTTCCGACTGTCCCTTGGGGCGTCGGACCGGGAGGAGGATGCCGATGCCGGCGCCGATGTAGTCCTTGTCGGCCAGGGTGGGCAGGCCGTCGGCCGCGGCCTTGTACAGCGCGGGCAGGGCGTGGATGCGGGCGGCGGTGATGTCGGGGACGCTGCCGGGCTCGGCGTCGAAGACCCACAGCGGGGTGCCGTCCGGGGCGGTCAGGAACTGGATGTTTCCGCCGAATGCCTTGTGTTTCTGGCTGAACCACAGGTCGTTGCCGTTGTCGCGGACGCCGGCGAGGCGGTCGGACTCGATGAGTGTGCCGTCGAGGATCACGTGGGTCATGCCTTCGTGTCGGCAGTGGTCCAGGACCTCGTGCAGGTCCGGGGCCTGCTCGGCGAGGACGTCGATGCCTTCGTGCAGGTAGCGGTAGCCGGTGGCCTGGGAGATGCCCGCGTCGCGGGCCAGGCAGTGGACGCAGCCGCGTTCGCGGAACCAGCGCAGGACCAGCACGGCTTGGCGGAATGGGCCCAGGGCACGCGAGTTCCGTGGTGTTCCGATCCGGCGGCGGTGGGCGGCCGGCAGGCGGGCGAGATACTCCACCACGTGGCGCGGGACGTCGAGCATGGCAACATAGGTGACCAACGTGAAGCCTCTGGTGCAGCGGACGATCTTTTCGTGAGAACCGTCCTGTCAGGGGCTTTACGTCTGTCCGCATCCGGGCTGCCACTGTCCGATCCAACCCTTGACGCCCCGATCAAGCCACTTCGCGAAGATTATTTCGTTGAGAAAACGTCACTGAGGTTTTCTCAACGAAATGATCTCGTGAGGTGACTCGACCCAGTGGATCTCGCGTCGCGATGAGTTCTGCGGCGTCCGGCGGTCGTACTGTCGAAACCGTTACCGAGGAGGACTTCTGATGCGCAGCGTGACGTATTCGATGGGCGTCTCACTGGACGGCTACGTCGTCGGGCCGGACGGCGGCTTCGACTGGACGCCGCCCGACGAGGAGGTCTTTCGCTTCGCTACCGACGAGGTGCGAGAGGCCGGTGTCCACCTGTTGGGACGACGGCTGTACGAGACGATGCTGTACTGGGAGACCGTCGACCAGGATCCATCGCTCGACTTCTCAACGCTCGAGTTTGCCGCGGTCTGGAAGGCGCTCCCCAAGGTGGTGTTCTCCACCACGCTGTCGGCGGTGCAGGGCCATGCCCGCCTGGCCTCCGGCGGCCTGGCGGAGGAGATCGAGCGATTGCGAGCCGAGCCGGGGGATGGCAACATCGCGATCGGCGGTGCGACTCTCGCCGCCGAGGCAGCCGCGTTGGGTCTGATCGACGAGTACCGGGCCAGGGTCTACCCGGTGCTGGTCGGCGACGGCATTCCGTTCTTCCCCCAGCACGAGCGCCGGGTGGATCTCGAACTGGTCGAGACCCGCACCTTCAGCTGCAAGAGTCGTCCACCTCCGCTACCGCGTGGCGCGTTAGCCGACTGGTCCGCCGAACCCTGGGAAGAACGGGCTGCCAGTGATGTTCCCTCAGCGAAATGACCTACGCGAAGCGGTGTGAACCACCGTCTGGCGAAGCCGAGTCGGACGGACCACACCCGACCGCAGACGCATGTAAAGCCCCTGGTAGGACAGGTCTCGCCACAAGATCACGGCCGCAACTACCAGAGGCTTCATGTTGGTCACCTACATCGCCACACTCGACGTCCCGCGCCACGTCGTGGAGTACCTGGCCCGGTTGTTGGCCCTGCACCGTCGACGGACCGGAACCCCGAAGGGGGCGCGGGCGCTGGGACCATTCCGTCAGGCGGTGCCGGTGCTGCGCTGGTTCCGTGAGCGAGGCTGTGTGCACTGCCTCGCCCGGGACGCCGGGGTATCCCAGGCGACCGGCTACCGCTACCTGCACGAGGGCATCGACGTCCTCGCAGACCAAGCCCCCGACCTCCATGCGGTGTTGGACCGTTGCCGCGCCGAGGGCATGACACACCTGGTACTGGACGGCACATTGATCGCATGCGACCGGGTCGCCGGTGTCCGCGAGAACGGCAACGACCTGTGGTTCAGCCAGAAACACAAGAGTTTTGGCGGCGACATTGACTCTGCTGCGCAATTCGCTGCGGGGGTGAGGTCGGGTCCGCGATGATCGTTCCTGTGGTCGCTTCTCTGTCGTGCGGCCGTGGAGGCGGTACGGATGTCGATGCGGCCGGCGGGGCTGCCGGAGATCCCGGAGCAGACCGTGATGGTGGCTCGGGCGGCGTTCCCGAAGGGGAGTCTGGCGATACGGGTGCGGGACCGTCTGGCGGAGGTCTTCGCTGATGAGCCGTTTTCCGCCGCGTTCGGGGTGCGTGGGGCTCCGGGCCTGTCGCCGGGGGTGTTGTCGCTGGTGACGGTGTTGCAGTTCGCCGAGGATCTGACGGATCGGCAGGCCGCGGCGATGGCGGTGCGGGCGATCGATTGGAAGTACGCCCTCGGTGCGGAGCTGACGGACACCGGATTCGACGCCAGTGTCCTGTCCAGGTTCCGGACCCGGCTCGCGGACAGCGGCATGGAGCGGGTGGTATTCGACCGGCTTTTGGAGCACTGCAAGGAGACCGGTCTGGTGGCGGCCGGGGGTAAACAGCGTACCGATTCCACCCATGTGATCAGTGCGGTGCGGGACTTGAACCGTCTGGAGCTGGCCGGGGAGAGCGTGCGGGCGGCGCTGGAGGCCCTGGCGGTCGCGGCCCCCCTCTGGCTGGCCGGGCAGATCGACATCACTGAGTTCGCCGAGCGGTACGGGCCGCGGGTCGACGGCTGGCGCATGCCGCCCTCGCAGACCAGACGCGACCGTCTCGCCCAGGTCTTCGGGCAGGATGCCCTCGCCTTGTGCCGGGCGGCCTGGGCCGAGGACGCGCCGGGGTGGATCCGGGAGATCGAGGCGGTGGACCTGCTTCGGCAGGTCCTCGTGCAGACCTACATCATCCGCAGCGACGCGCGGGGACGGCAGGTGATCAGGAAGCGGGACGCCGACGACGGTGTCCCGCCGGGTCAACTCCGCCTGGCCTCCCCCTACGACCGTGACGCACGGTGGGCGGCCAAGGGTGAGGACCTGTTCTGGATGGGCTACAAGATCCACCTGACCGAGACGTGCGGCACACTCCCCGACGCCGACGCCGACGCCGACGCCGGGTCTGGGTCTGGGGCAGGGGTGATGCCGAACCTCATCACCGACGTGCATACCACCGACGCGACCGTGCCCGATGTGAAGGCGACCGCACCGATCCAGCGCAAGCTCACCGAGCGCGGCGTGAAACCCGCCGAGCACTACCTCGACTCCGGCTACCCCTCAGCAGACCTGATCACCAAGGCCCTGAAGCAGGGCACCCGCATGGTCACCCCGGTCCTCCTGGACCACTCCGCGCAGGCCAAGGCCGCCGGAGGCTTCGACAAGAACGCCTTCACCATCAACTGGAAGACCCGTCAGGTCCGCTGCCCCGCCGGCCGCACCAGCTCCCACTGGAACCCGGTCAAGCAGCACGGCAAGGACGCCATCGTGATCACCTTCAGCGTCCTGACCTGCCGCGACTGCCTCTTCCAGAAGCAGTGCACCACCTCGAAACCCGGGCGCCGCATGCTCACCCTGCGTCCCGAGGAACTCCACGAGAACCTCGCCCGGGCCCGCGCCGAGCAGAAGACCGACACCTGGAAGAACAAGTACGCCCTGCGCGCCGGCGTCGAGGGCACCATCAACCAGGCCCTCGACCTCACCGGCATCCGCCGGGCCCGCTACCGCGGCCTGCCGAAAGTCCGCCTTCAACACGCCTTCTCCGCCACCGCACTCAACATCGTCAGACTCGACACCCACTGGAGCACCGGGCCCCTGCCCCTCGACCGCCCTCGCAGCAGCAGGCTCGAACGACTCAGCTACCGACTCTCCGCCTGAACGAATTGCGCAGCAGAGTCGACATTCAGTTCCTTTCCGCTCCGGACGGCACGCCTTTGTGGATCTCGGATGTGGAGCCGGGCTCCACGCCGGACATCACGGCCGCGCGACTGCACGTGCTGCCGGCGCTGTACAAGGCCGCCGCCGGTGGCCTGCCCACCCTGGCAGACAAGGGGTACATCGGCGCCGGGATCGGCATCCGTGTCCCTGTTCGCCGCCCCAAGGGCCGCTCAGAGAAGGCTCTGGACATCGACACCCGCATGACGAACGCCCTGGTCAGAAACGTCCGAGCCCTCGGCGAACGCACCGCCGCCGAACTCAAGGAACGCTGGCGCACTTTGAAGCGCATCAGCCTCAGCCCCACACGGATCGGTGATATTGCCCGCGTTGCCTTGGTCCTCAACAACCACTGGAGGTGATCTTCATTGAGGAAACCTCACTGACCCAGCTCGTCTCGACCGTGCAGTCATTCACCGGTGGCTTTCAGAAGATTCGTACTGGGCCCTGGGCCCAATGGCCATGAGTTAACGATCTACATGTGATGATCTTCGGGTGGAGCGAGCTGAGGGTGGGGCCGCGAGGCGGCTGACGGATGACGT
>NZ_JBIAIV010000080.1:0-24760 GCF_042871645.1 Streptomyces sp. NPDC005774
CGGGCGAATAGACCTTCATCACCATAATCGGTCACCCTCTCCCGGCCCCCACCGGGGCCGGAGGTCAGGGTGTCCACCACCCGGGGGGAGGTCCCACCATCCGGATGGGGAAGGTCCGGGGTTCCTTCGCGTGCTCCTGCGGCTCATGGGGGAACAGGACCAGCCGTACGCCGATGGCGGCAACGACGCCTTCGGTGATCCGTACCAGGAGCGGCCCGCCCGGGTGCGGCGTGAGCAGTGCCCCGCCCACCGTCGCCGGAAAACCGATGGCGACGCTCCACACCACGACACGCCGGTCGACGTATCCGTGTTCCCCATAAGCTCCCGAAGCGGCGAGTGCGACGGGCAGGGCACCCGGAAGGGGCGAGGCCGGAGCCACGAAGGCCGGCACTCCAAAAGCGTGCGGGAGCGGGGTACCCACCGCCGACCCGCCCGCACCGAACAGCCCGGCGAGGAAGTCCACCCCGCAGCCGACCAGGGTGATGGCCCACCACGTCGCCAGGCAACCTCCTGAACCACCGCGGGAGGAGCACCGGTGAAAACCACCCCAAGAGGAGCACCGGCGAACACAAGGAGTGGCACAGCTTTATTTTCCACGGCCGAAACGGGAATGCGCGCACGCCACCGAGAGCACGTGTGTCCCCTTGGTGGCGTGCGCGCGGCCGCCACCGCGATCGGCCCGGAGGAAGGGGCCTGCGCGGTGACCCCGGCGGGGATTGCGCGCAGGACCTGGCAGCGGACGAACCCGGCCCGCACCGACCGATCGTTTCAGGTGCCGGCGGCTTTCAACCGATCACGCCGCGCGGCGTGCCAGTAGTCGTCGTTCAGCGGTACCGGGGCGGCGTACGTCGCCCCGGTCTGCGCCTCACCCTCCTGGGGGCCGTCGGTTCGTGCGGTTGCCGACCCCGCGGGAGATCAGGTGCGGTCGGTCTCGGTGAGGGCCGGCGGGGGATCTGGCGCGGCCAGGGTTTCCAGGAAGCGATGCCGTGGGGGGATACGGGGCAGGACGAGCAGGCCGAGGACGACCGCGGCCAGGCAGGCCGCGGCGCCGAGGCCCAGCCCGGCACGGGGGCCCAGGTGTTCGGCGACAGCGCCGACGATGGGCCCGCCGACGGGCGTGCTGCCGAGGAAGGTGACCGACCACAGCGCCATCACCCGGCCCCGGAAGGACGGGTCGGCGACCAGTTGGAGGGTGGTGTTCCCGGTCGCCAGGAACACGGTGCCTCCCATGCCGACGCAGGCCAGGGCCACCAGTTCGACGGGCAGCCAGGGAGTGACCGCCGCCGCCGCGGTCAGCGCGGCGGCGAAGGAGGCAGCGGCCCCGATCAGGGGGACGACCCCGGCCCGCCCGTAGGCGGCCACGGTCAGGCCGCCGGCCACGGCGCCGAGGCCCATGGCGGAGGCCATGAATCCGTAGGTGCGTGCGTCGCCGTGCGCCCCGGTGCGGGCAAGCAGCGGGATGACCACCTGGAATTCGTAGGAGAGTGTGCCGATCAGGGCCATCATGGCCAGCGGCGCCCACAGTCCCGGGGTGCCGCGCACGTAGCGCAGGCCGGCGGCCAACTGTCCGGGTGCCTTCTGCAGCGCCGGGCTCGGCTGGAGCTGGCCGGTGCGCATGATGCGCAGGGCAAGCAGTACCGCGGCGAAGCTGGCGGCGTTGGCCAAGAAGCACACACCCACCCCGACGGAGGCGATCAGGACACCGGCGAGTGCCGGACCGATGGCCCGGGCGGTGTTGGTCATCACGCTGTTGAGGCTGACGGCGCCGCGCAGTAGGTGCGGCCCGACCACCTCGGGCACGAACGTCTGCCGGGTGGGGTTGTCGACCGCGCTGACGGTGCCCAGCACGACGGCCAGGAGCACGACTATCCACAGCCGTACGAGGTGAGTGGCGGTCAGCAGGCCCAGCAGCAGGGCCAGGGCCGCGAGGGCGGTCTGGGTGGCCATCAGCAGATGGCGCTTGTCGGCGCGGTCGGCGATCAGTCCGCCGTACGGGCCGAGAAGCAGCACCGGCAGGAACTGCGCGGCGACCACCAGCCCGAGCACCGTGCCCGAGCCGGTCAGCTGGAGCACCAGCCAGGACTGTGCCACGGCCTGCATCCAGGTGCCGACCAGGCTGACGGACTGCCCGGCGAAGTACAGACGGAAGTTCGGCACCCGCAGCGCGGCGAATGTCTCCCTCCCACCGCGCCGGCTCATCCCGATGCCGCGTCGGCGGGGCCGCGGATGACGACCACCGGGCACGCGGCATGCTGGACGAGGTGCTGGCTGATCGAGCCCAGCAGCGCCTCGGTGAATCCGCCGTGCCCCCGGTTCCCCACGACCAGCAGCTCCGCCCCGCGGGCGGCGCCCAACAACACCTCTGCCGGGTGCCCGTGCACAACCCGGGTCCGGATCTCGACCGGCCGGTCAGCGCCGAGGGCTTCGTCGATCGCCTGGGTCAGGACCTTTGCCGCGTTGTCCGCGAAGTCGAACCCGGCGACCGCGGGGCCCGCTCCATACCACTGCGGATACTGCCAGGCGGTCACTGCCTCGACCACGCCGCCCGTCAAAGCGGCCTGCCGCGCCGCCCACCGCAGGGCGGCCTTCGACGGCTCGGAGCCATCGGCGCCCACCACGATCTGCGGGGCCGGCTCCGGTTCGATGCCCATCGCATGCCTCCTCACCGGTGCTGCGATCAGCCACCGTCACCATCATCGCCGTCCACGGCGCGCAGGGCATGGGACTCTTTCTTCCTCCACCCACCGTTGGGCACGGGCGCCGCCGCCGCACCTCGGAAGCGCACACCACCGCGAATCCTTCGGCTTCGGCGCCGTCATCCGGCCGCCACCCCTCGTGAATGACGGATGTCGCCCGTTCGGGGTCCGCGCGACGGCCGACGGGCACTGCCCCTGTTCGGCGCAAGTCCGCTGGTCACCGACGGTGCAGGCGGCCATGCTGGACCAGATGGGCCATGCTCACGTCAGCCGCCTGTCGTTCGCCCGTGGGCGAGCCGGAGAGACACATTGCTGCGAGGAGACCGCCGTCATGGAAATGCCCGCCGTGAACGAGTGCGTGGCCGAGGACTGCGCCTACAACCGGGACCGCGCCTGCCACGCGCTGGCCATCACCGTGGGCGACACGGCCGGCGTGGTGGTCCGGCACGCGCACTGCGACACCTTCGTCTCCACTCCGGCCAAGGGCGGCGACCCGTCCGTCACCGGACGGGTCGGCGCCTGCAAGATGTCGGACTGCCGGCACAACGCCGAACTCGAATGCCGCGCCCCCGGCATCACCGTGGGCTACCAACAGACCGAGGTCGACTGTCTGACCTACGCACCCGCCTGAGCCCGGGCTCGGCTTGGCCGGGTGCGCTGCGCCGCTGAGGTCCGCGACGAGCCGGCCACCTTAGAGATGTGCGGCGGGATCCTGGAGAACCGCTGGTACGACCGGCTCGGCATCCCCGCGTCCGGGTACGCCGCCGGCCGCTCGGACGTCTCCCACGGCCCCCACGAGTACGTCGACGAGCAGGAGCTGTTCCGGGCCGCCGCCGTCTATGCCCTCCACGCAGGCGAGATTCTCGTCGGAGCGTGTACCGCGCCCCGGGCTCAGGGGTAGGACACCACCTTCGACGGCACGGTGTTAGTGCCTGACGTCGGCGCGCCGGTGTCGTTGATGACGCACTCGTACTGCCCGTTTCCGCTGAGCGACACGACCAGCAGGTGGTGGAAGCGGACGCCCGGGCGGTTCGGGGCGGTGAAGCCGTGGTGCTGCACGATCGTGGGGTTGACGTTGTAGTAGCAGTAACTCCCCATGCCCCAGCCCTCGTGGGTGGTGACACGGTCGCCGACCTTGTACGCGGCGTATCCCTTGATCGAGCCGTTCTGGATGGCGGCCTGGTTCGGCGCGTCGTAGGCCTTCTCGTTCTGGAAGAAGATCGTGCGCCCGCGTTCGCCGTTCCACTGCACGTCGTACTTGTTGAAGTGTTCGACGAACAGGCCGGTCGCCAGGACGTCGTGGCCGTTGACGACGACGCCGTAGTCGCAGCGGTTGGTCTCCCAGCCGACCCCCTCGCCGTGGTCGGCACGCCAGATCCAGGTGTGGTCGATGATCGTGTGCCGGGCGTTGACCACCATGCTGGTGGTCGCCTTGCCGGGGCCCGCGCCGCCGATCCGGATGAAAACGTCCTGGACGGTGATCGGGTCGGCGGAGTGGTCACGGGAGGCGCCGCTGGGGCCGATCTCCACCAGGGTGCGGGAGTTGACCGGTCCGGCGTCGACGAGGAAGCCTGCCAGCCGTACGCCGTCGACGTCGGCCACCTGGAGGGCGGTGGTGCCGTTGTCGGGGATCAGGGTGGCGTAGCCCAGGCCGAGGACGACCGTGCCCGCGCGGTTGACCCGGATCGGCTGGTCGACGTGGTAGATGCCCGGTGTCAGCAGCAGGTTGAGGCCCTGGTCGAGTGCCTGGTTGAGGGTGGCAGCGGAGTCTCCGGGCTTCGCCACGTAGAACCGGTCCAGGGGCAGGGAGGTGCCGCGCGGGGTGCCGTTGCCCCAGGTGACACCGCGTGCGTCGCGGCGCAGCGCGGGCAGGAACACGCGGTAGCCGGCGCCGTCCAGGTACAGGAACGGTTTCTCGCGGGAGACCGGTGTCCGGTCGAGGGTGGTGTACGGCGGTTCCGGGAAGCTCTGCGCGGGGGCGCCCTCGACACCCGAGAACACCATGTTCCACACGGCGTTGGTCCACCCGCCGACCGAACTGTCCCGGGTGTACCACTGCTGCTGCGAGTACGGTCCGACCACGCCGTCGATCCGGCTGTCGGCGATGTAGCCGCCGCTGGCCCAGCCGTAACCGGCGGGTGCCAGGTTGAGGCCGCCGCGTATGTGCATCCGGCGGAAGGGGGCCGCCTGGGCGACCGCCCAGCGGTTGGTGCCGTTGACCGGGACGAGAGCCAGGTTCTCCGCCGAACGCCAGAAGTTCTGCGTGGCGTTGCCGTCGAACCAGCCGGCGTCGACCGTCACGTCGCCGTGGATGGTGGTGTCGTCGGGGGAGAGTCCGAGACCCGAGATCGAGGTGTAGAAGCCCAGTTGGGCGTTGAGTCCGTGGTAGGTGCCCGGCTTGAAGAAGAACTGGTAGCGGCCCGGGCCGAACTGGTCGGCCTCCTGCCGGGCGAAGACCTCGTCCAGCTTCGCCTGGATGCCCGGCGTCGACGGGTCGAAGACGATCACGTTCGGGCCGAGATCACCGCCGGCCAGGAGCCGGCGCCGCTTCCCGCGCTTCGCCGCGGCAGCGGGCGCGGTCGCAGCGGCCGGGGCGGCGGAGGCTGTGGTGGGCAGTGCGGCAAGTACGGGTACGGCGGCTGCGGCTCCGAGAACGGCCCGGCGGCGGACGGCGGTCCGGGGGCCGTCGGCGGGCGGCTGGGCGGTGGGGGAGTCGGAGGTCATGGGCGGCTCTCCTGGTTCAGGAAGTGAACGGTGTGGGGAGGTGGGAGCGCTCTCTCGCCGCTGATAGTTCATCCGTGGAACAGATGAGTCAAGAGGTGCGGCGAGAGTGGGGTGACTCCGTCCAAACCCTTGACGCCGCCCCTTCCGAGGGTTTAACTCACGTTCTAAATTAAGTCATGAGTCGCCTCCCCGGCGTCCCCCTGCGTCCTCCTTGCGTCTCCGTTGCACTCCCCTCGCACCCTGCCCTCGCGGAAAGGCACATCAGAAGCCATGCGCAGCATCCGAGCCGCGGCCACAGGCGCCGTCATCCTGTCTCTCGCACTCACCGCCACGGCCTGCGGCGGCGGATCCACCTCCGGCGGGTCCAACGACTCGCCCAAGGAGCTCACTTACTGGGCCTCCAACCAGGGCGCCAGTGTCGAGATCGACAAGAAGGTCCTCCAGCCCGAGCTGGACAAGTTCGAGAAGCAGACCGGCATCAAGGTCAAGCTGGAGGTCGTGCCCTGGTCCGACCTGCTGAACCGGATCCTCACCGCGACCACCTCCGGCCAGGGCCCGGACGTGCTCAACATCGGCAACACCTGGTCCGCCTCGCTCCAGGCGACCGGCGCGCTGCTGCCGTGGGACGCGAAGAACTTCGACAGGATCGGCGGCAAGGACCGCTTCGTCGAATCCGCCCTCGGTTCCACCGGCACCGAGGGGCAGGACCCGGCCGCGGTCCCGCTGTACTCGATGGCGTACGCCCTCTACTACAACAAGCAGATGCTCGCCGACGCCGGTGTCGACGCGCCCCCCGCCACCTGGGACGAGCTGGTCGCCGCCGGCAAAAGTGTCACCAAGGGCGGCAAGTGGGGGATAGCCATGGAGGGTTCGAACCCCTCCGAGAACATCCACCACGCCTTCGTCTTCGCCAAGCAGCACGGCGCCGACTTCTTCACCGCCGACGGCAAGCCCGACTTCACCAACGACGGCGCGGTCACCGCGGTCAAGCAGTACGTCGACCTCATGGCCAAGGACGAGATCATCGCCCCGGGCAACGCCGAGTACGCCCAGAACCAGTCGGTCAGCGACTTCGCCAAGGGCAAGACGGCGATGCTGCTCTGGCAGTCCGCCTCCGCCAACCTCAAGTCCCAGGGCATGGCCGACGATTCCTACGGCATCGCCCCCGTGCCCGTGCAGTCCGGCACCCCGGGCGCCGGCAAACAGGTCAACTCGATGGTCGCCGGCATCAACCTCGCCGTCTTCAAGAACAGCGACAACATCGACGGCGCCACCGACTTCGTGAAGTTCATGACCAGCGACGCCGAGCAGAAGATCCTCAACACGGCCTACAGCTCCATCCCGCCGGTCAAGGCGGCCCAGGAGGACGCTGCCTTCAACTCCCCGGCCAACTCCGTCCTGAAGGACACCCTCGCCCAGAGCGCCGTGGCCCTCCCGCAGGTCCCCGACGAGTCCCAGTTCGAGACCACCGTCGGTACGGCCGTCAAGGACCTGTTCGCGGATGCCGCGGGCGGCCGCGAGGTGACCACCGCATCGGTGAAGGCCGCCCTCACCAAGGCCCAGCAGCAGATGCCCAAGAAGTGAGCCCGGACACCGCCATGACCGCCACGGCCCCCACAGCAGAGGCCGCCGCGCGGAAGACCTCCCCCGGTGCGGAGCGCGGCCCCCGCCGCCGCACCGGGCGGATCCGCCGCATCGGACTGCCCTACCTGCTCCTCCTGCCGGCCATCCTCCTCGAACTCCTCGTCCACCTGGTGCCGATGGTGGTCGGCATCGTGATGAGCTTCAAGGAGCTCACCCAGTTCTACATCCGAGACTGGGGCACCGCCCCCTGGGCCGGCCTCGACAACTACAAGGTGTCGGTCGACTTCGACGCCCCCGTCGGCCAGGCACTGCTCCACTCCTTCTTCGTCACCCTCGCCTTCACCGTGCTGTCGGTCGGCCTGTGCTGGATCGTCGGCACCGCCGCCGCGATCTACATGCAGGACACCTTCCGCGGCCGCGGCCTGCTCCGTGCCCTGTTCCTGGTGCCGTACGCGCTGCCGGTCTACGCCGCCGTCATCACCTGGGTGTTCATGTTCCAGCACGACAACGGCCTGGTGAACCACGTCCTGCACGACCAGCTCGGCCTCACCGACAAGCCGTCCTTCTGGCTCATCGGCGACAACAGCTTCGTCGCGCTGCTGACCGTCTCGGTGTGGAAGGGCTGGCCGTTCGCCTTCCTCATCGTCATGGCCGGCCTGCAGAACATCCCCCGCGAGCTGTACGAGGCCGCCGCCCTCGACGGCGCCGGAATGATCCAGCAGGTCCGCCGCATCACCCTGCCGTCACTGCGCCCGGTCAACCAGGTACTGGTACTGGTCCTGTTCCTGTGGACGTTCAACGACTTCAACACGCCGTTCGTCCTGTTCGGCAAGGCCGCCCCCGAGGCCGCGGACCTCATCTCCGTCCACATCTACCAGGCGTCCTTCGTCACCTGGAACTTCGGCACCGGTTCCGCGATGTCCGTCCTGCTCCTGCTGTTCCTGCTCGTCGTGACGGGCGTGTACCTCGTCCTCACCTCGCGCCAACGGAGGCCGTCACATGGCTAGCTCCCCGAGGACCGCGGTCGCCTCCCCGATGGCCCCGCCCCGCTCGTTCCTCTGGTCCCGGCGGATCTTCCTCACCCTGCTCACCGGCTTCGTGATGATCCCGGTGTACGTCATGATCTCCAGCTCGCTGAAGCCGCTCGCGGACGTCACCGGCACGTTCCGCTGGCTGCCGAGCGAGGTGACGATCCGCCCGTACATCGACATCTGGTCCACGGTCCCGCTCGCCCGGTACTTCGTGAACTCGCTGATCGTGGCGGGCGCGGCGACCGTCTGCTCGGTGGTGATCGCGGTCTTCTCCGCCTACGCGGTGAGCCGCTACACCTTCCGAGGCAAGCGCGTCTTCACCGTCACCGTGCTGTCGACGCAGATGTTCCCCGGCATCCTCTTCCTCCTCCCGTTGTTCCTCATCTACGTCAACATCGGCAACGCCACGGGCATCGCCCTGTTCGGCTCGCGCGGCGGCCTGATCCTCACGTATCTGACGTTCTCCCTCCCGTTCTCCATCTGGATGCTGATCGGCTACTTCGACTCGGTGCCGCGGGACTTGGACGAGGCCGCGCTGGTCGACGGCTGCGGCCCGCTCGGCGCGCTCTTCAGGGTCGTCGTCCCGGCCGCGATCCCCGGCATCGTCGCGGTGGCCGTCTACGCCTTCATGACGGCCTGGGGCGAAGTGCTCTTCGCCTCGGTGATGACCAACGACACCACCCGCACCCTCGCCGTGGGACTCCAGGGCTACTCCACCCTCAACGACGTGTACTGGAACCAGATCATGGCGGCCTCGCTCGTGGTGAGCATCCCCGTGGTCGCCGGCTTCCTGCTCCTGCAGCGCTACCTCGTCGCCGGCCTGACGGCAGGAGCCGTCAAGTGACCGACTTCCCCGCATCGGACAACTCCGCTTTGCCCGAAAGGACTTCTGTGGCCATCGACTATGCCGCCCTCCCCGAGGACTTCCTGTGGGGCACGGCCACCTCGGCGTACCAGATCGAGGGAGCCGTGGCCGAGGACGGTCGTTCGCCGTCGATCTGGGACACCTTCGCGCGCACCCCCGGCACCATCGACAACGGCCACCACGGCGACACCGCCTGCGACCACTACCACCGCTGGCGCGAGGACATCGACCTGATGCGCCGCCTCGGCACCAACGCCTACCGCCTGTCACTCGCCTGGCCCCGGATCGTCCCCGGCGGAGACGGCCCGGTCAACGTCAAGGGCCTCGACTTCTACGACCGGTTGACCGACGGCCTGCTCGAGGCCGGCATCACGCCGTCCGTCACCCTCTACCACTGGGACCTGCCCCAGGTCCTCCAGGACCGCGGCGGCTGGCCGGAGCGCGACACCGCCGAGCACTTCGCCGCGTATGCCTCGGCGGTCGCCGCACGCCTCGGTGACCGCGTGCACCACTGGACGACGCTCAACGAACCCCTGTGCTCGGCCTGGATCGGCCACCTGGAAGGCAAGATGGCGCCCGGTCTGACCGACCTGACGGCGGCCGTCCGCGCCTCCTACCATCTGCTCCTCGGCCACGGCCTCGCCGCGAGCGCCATCCGCGCCGCCGTCCCCGGCGCCCAGGTGGGCATCGTCAACAACCTCTCCACGATCCACGCCGCCACCGACAGCCCCGAGGACCTGGCCGCCGCCACCCGCATGGACGGCCACACCAACCGCTGGTGGCTCGACCCCGTGCACGGCTACGGCTTCCCGGCCGACATGCGCGAGGTCTACGGAGTCGAACTCCCGGAACAGCCAGGTGACTTGGCGACCATCGCCGCCCCGCTCGACTGGCTCGGCCTCAACTACTACTTCCCCCAGGTGGTGACGGCCGACCCCGACGGCCCGGCCCCCCACGCCGCCACCGTCCGCCGCGCCGACGTGCCGCGCACCGGCATGGACTGGGAGATCGACGCGAGCGGCATCGAGACACTGCTCCTGCGCCTGACGAACGAGTACGGCGCCCGCAAGCTCTACGTCACCGAGAACGGCTCCGCCTTCCCCGACACGGTCCGCCCCGACGGCACGATCGACGACGCGGAGCGCCAGGACTACCTGGAGCAGCACCTCGCCGCCTGCGCCTCCGCCGCCCGCAAGGGCGCCCCGCTCGCCGGCTACTTCGCCTGGTCCCTGCTGGACAACTTCGAGTGGGCCTACGGCTACGACAAACGCTTCGGCCTCGTCCACGTCGACTACGCGACCCAGACCCGCACCATCAAGGGCTCCGGCCACCGGTACGCGGACATCATCCGCGGCCACGAGGGCGAAGCCCGGCGGGCCGCTTAGGGGCCGCCCCGGCGACACCGCTCCCAGACCCCGGGACCGGGACCGCAGACCCCGGGACCGCAGACCCCGGTGGGCGTGAGCGAGCCCGAAACTCGCGCCCACCGGCAGCACACGCACACAGCCGCACACAGAAGCCCCCACCGGTAGGTACAGGCACGCACAGGCACATCAGTCAGGGAGCCGGCGCCCCCACACTCCCCAAGGAGAGCCGCATGCCGTCCCGCACTCCCCGAACTCCCCGTACAACTCCCCGTCGCACCGTCCTGACCGCCCTTGTCACGGCCGCCGTACTGTCCGCAGGCTCGGCCTTCGCGGCCCCGACAGCCGCAGTCCCGCAACCGGCCGCGGCGGCAGCGGCCGCCTGGGACGACGACCGCGCCGCCGCCGCGTACGCGGCCGACCCGACGGCCGTCACCGCTTCCGGCAGTGAGAATCCGGACGTCGGCCCCGGCCGCGCCACCGACGGCAACGGCTCGACCCGCTGGTCCAGCGACTTCACGGGCAACGCCTGGATCCAGGTGGACCTGGGTACGACCCTCCGCATCGCCCGCGTCACCCTGGACTGGGAAGCGGCCTACGGCAAGCGCTACGTCCTGGAGGTCTCGAGGAACGGCACGGACTGGGCCCCGTTCTACACGGAGACCGCGGGCACCGGAGGCTCGGTCACGGCTCACACGTACCCCCAGGAGGTGACCGGCCGCTACGTCCGGATGCGCGGCATGGAACGCGCCACCCCGTGGGGCTACTCCCTCTACTCCTTCAAGGTCTACGGCGGCGAACCGGCCCCGGCCTCCACCACCCGCGCGAACCTGGCACTCAACCACCCCGCCTACACGAATCTCTACCAGCACGCGGGCAACTCACCGGCGTTCGTGACGGACGGCGGCTGGCCCGCAGACCTCAAGGCCGACCGGACACGCTGGTCCAGCGACTGGAACGCCGACCGCTGGGTCTCGGTCGACCTCGGCGCCCGCTCGACCATCGACACGATCGACCTCTACTGGGAAGCCGCGTACGCGGTCGACTACGAACTCCAGGTCTCCGACGACAACCGCACCTGGCGGACGGTCCACCGCCCCTCCGCGTCCGAGGTCGCGGCCCGCCGTGCCGACGTGAAATCACCGGCCGAGGCAACCGGCAGGCACGACACGGTGAGACTCGCCCAGCCCGCCACCGGTCGCTACGTCCGCATGCTCGGCAAGGAGCGCCGCTCCTTCCACAACCCCGCCCCGGCGACGGCCCAGTTCGGATACTCCCTCTACGAGTTCCAGGTCTGGGGCACCGGCGGCAGCGCGACCGCGGCGTACCCCGCCCTCCCCGCCGACCAGCCCGGCACGTATCGCACCACCTTCTTCGACGACTTCACCACAGCCTCCCTCGACCGCTCCAAATGGCGGGTCGTCCGCACCGGCACCGAGATGGGACCCGTCAACGGCGAGTCACAGGCCTACGTCGACTCCACGGACAACATCCGCACGGAGAACGGCAACCTGGTCCTGGAGGCGAAGCACTGCAAGGGCTGTACCCGCGCAGGCGGCGGCACCTACGACTTCACGTCCGGCCGCATCGACACCAACACCAGGTTCGACTTCACCTACGGCAGGGTCAGCGCACGCATGAAGCTCCCGGTCGGGGACGGTTTCTGGCCCGCGTTCTGGCTCCTGGGCAGCAACGTGGACGATCCGACGGTCTCCTGGCCCGCCTCCGGCGAGACCGACATCATGGAGAACATCGGCTACGGCGACTGGACCAGCACAGGACTGCACGGCCCCGGCTACTCGGCCGACGGCAACATCGGCGAACGCCAGACCTACCCGGGCGGTGGCCGGGCCGACCAGTGGCACACCTACGCGGTGGAGTGGACCGCGACGGGCATGCGCTTCTCCGTCGACGATCGCCTCGTCCAGGAGACCACCCGCAACACACTCGAGTCGACACGCGGCCAGTGGGTCTTCGATCACAACCAGTACGTCATCCTCAACCTGGCCCTGGGCGGCGCCTACCCGGCCGGCTGGAACAAGGTCACCACTCCCTACTGGGGCCTTCCCCGGTCGAGCGTGGACCGCATCGCCGCCGGGGGAGTCCGGGCGGAGGTGGACTGGGTGAGGGTGGAGCAGAAGGGGTAACCGCGGTAGCCCTCCTCGTCACCCCGGCCCGGCCAGGCCTCGGCCGGGGCGACTTCCGGCTGAACGTGTTCGCCACCTGCGTTGTCAAGGCCCTGTGGGGGCGCCCTACGGGGTGTTCCCGCCCGAGGGCGGGTTTCCGGTTCCGGTCAGCAGCCGCAGCAGGTGCGCGCAGGCCGGTTCCTCCCGCGCGTGCCGGGTGACGACCGCCCAGGTGCCCCGTTCGTAGGCGCCGGTCTCCCACATGCCCGGGGTGGTGCGGGAACGGCGCAGGTAGAGGAAGTCGGTCGGCAGGGGAGAGGGCTCGTGCACGCCCTCGATGTAGTAGTGGCCGTCCCGCACGCCCAGGGCGCGCAGGACGGTGTGCAGAGTGCCGCGGTTCACCGGCGGGCCCGGGTCAGTCCGCCGCGTGAGCGAGGTAGCCGTGGTCCAGGAGCCATTTGACGTTCAGCCGCTCGCCGTCGCCCGGGGTGAGCAGGGCGGGGTCGAGCTTGATCTGCTGTCCGCCGCCGGGCTGTTCGAACCAGGGGGCGATGCCGCCCTGCCAGACGGCGAAGGACTGCGTGACGGTGTAGCGGTGGTAGTCGCACGGGTAGGCCGGCTCGCGGGTGTTGAGGTTCTGCGGCGGCAGTGCCCGCTTGGCGTAGGAGTCGCCGGCGGGGGCGAGGTAGGAGCCGTACTCGGAGCCGAACCGGTCCAGGTCCTCACCCGGCTCCAGGACCTCCACGTGCTGGTCGACCTTCCCGTTGACCTCCGCGAATCCGTCGTTGGGCGGGTACTTCCACCCCGCCGGTCCCTCAGGGTCCTCGTCCTTCCAGTACTTGGCCAGGAACGCGCCGGGGGAGAGGTCACCGGTGCGCTGGTAGTTCTTCAGCAGCGGTCCCACCGGGGCCTCCCAGGGGCGGGGCAGGGTCTCCGGACCCAGCCGGGCGTCGTCCTGGTACGCGCCGGTGCACGGGGCCGGGCGCGGGTGCGGGGCCGCTTGTCCACTCCGGTGATGCTCCTCGGCCGCGGGGGGAGTGGTGGTCATCGCGGGTGAGGCGGTCGCGGTCGTCGGGGACAGTGCGGTGGCCAAGAGCAGGGTCAGGGCGGACAGGGTGGCGCGGGAGCGGTTCTTCACGTGTCGTACTCCGGTGCTCGTCGGGGCGCCCTGGCTCGTACGAGGCCACCCGCTAGGGCGCGCAGTGGCAAGGTGAACAACGACGGTGGCGAATGCCAGGGCCGATGCTGTCGGGGCGTTGTCGCCCGGCTTTCGCAGTCAGGAGGTGGCCGTCCCGGCCGGTTCGGCGTTTCGACGTGAAGATCAACGATCGCGTGACGGCGAGGACACGCGTTCTCGTGACCGGGGACGTGGAAGGTGGAAGAAGGGCCGGCCGGACCGTCGCAGGGCGCTCGTTTCCGTCGCTCAACTGCTCCGGCCCGGCGAGTGGATGGAGCGGAGAGTGGATGGAGCGGAGAGAAGGAGAGATGCCGACAACCGTTCCCACGGGCGGCCGTGCACTGTCGGGCCGTCCGTCGGGGTGTCACCATGAGGCGGTGCCACGGCCGGTGATCCTGCCCGGCAGGCACCGGCCCGGCCCGGTCGCACCGTTCATGCAGCGAGGAACCGAACCACAGGGAGCCGCCGTGATCGCGCACGTGACCGCCGTCCTGCCCCGTCGAACCCGCCTCCCGCTCGTCCTCGCGGTCCTGCTGCTCGTCGTCCTCGCGCCGACCGCACCGGCGCTCGCCACCGGCGCACCCACCGTCGCCGTGGACGGGGCCGCCGACACCGCCCGGTCCGCGAAGTCGCGCGGCGGGGCCGAGGTCGTCGCGGTCACCCAGGTCGCCGAGCGGCAGGTCGACCTGTCGGTGAGATCGCAGGCCCTGGGCGGCCGTACCGTCAAGGTGCGGCTCCTGACCCCCGACGGCTGGGACCCCGGTGACCGGCGTCAGCACTGGCCGACCCTCTGGCTGTTGCACGGATGCTGCGGCGACTACACCTCATGGACCAGCCTCACCGATGTCGCCGGGATCGACAGCCTGCGCGACGACGTGCTCGTGGTGATGCCGGAGGCCGGCTGGAACGGCTGGTACAGCGACTGGTGGAACCACGGACAGGGCGGCGACCCCGCGTGGGAGACCTTCCACACCGTCGAGCTGCGGCAACTCCTGGAGCGGGACTGGGCCGCCGGCCGCAACCGTGTCGTCGCCGGGCTGTCGATGGGCGGCCAGGGCGCCCTGCAGTATGCCGCCCGGCACCCCGGCATGTTCAAGGCGACCGCCGCGTACTCCGGCTCCGCCCACCCCCTGCTGAACGACGAGTCGGCCGGCCGCATCATGGGCTTCTTCGCCGGGCAGGGCAACGACCCGCTGCGCGTCTGGGGTGACCCGGTGGCGCAGCGCCGCATCTGGAAGGCCCACGACCCGTTCCACCTGGCCAAGCGCCTCAGGTCGATCCCGGTCTACCTGTCGTGCGGCGACGGCACCACCGGCCCCCTGGACCCGCCCGGCAGCACCAGCGCGCTCGAGGCCGACTTCAACCGGCAGAACCACGCCCTCGCCGCCGAACTGGAACGCGTGGGCGCGAAGCACGTCACCACCCACTTCTACGGACCGGGCACCCACGGCTGGGCCTACTGGGAACGCGAGCTGCACGCCTCGCTGCCGCTGCTGCTCGGTGCGCTGCGGGTCGACGGATGAGCCCGCTCCCGTAGAGGCCGACCGCTGAACCGACGCGCCGACGACCGCGCCGGCGCCGGCGCCCGGAACCGCCCCTGGGAAGTCAGTGGGGCACACGGGCGAGAAGCCTGCCCCCGTACGTACGCAAGTACGGGGCAGGCAGTCTGCGGACGGGCCGTGCTGTCGACCCGCCAGGCCCGCCTGCCCGCCTGCCCTGCCCCCGTCCGGTCCGCCCTGCCCTGCCCCGCCCGGTCGTTAGCCCACCCGGGTTGCCCGGGTTGCCCGGACCACCCGGTCGCGGTGGTGGCGATGCGGCCTGGGGCCGCCGACCGCACCATGGGGCATGTTGCTGACCGGCAAACCTGTCGGCACCGGCCGGACGCGAAGGAGGCCCCGCGGTGGGCGAGCTGTACATCGACGGCGAGTGGACACAGGCGGCGGGCGGCGGGCGGCGGGAGGTGGTCAACCCGTACGACGCCTCCGTCGTCACCACCGTCGACGAGGCGGACGCCACCGACGTGGACCGCGCGGTGCGCGCCGCCCGGCGTGCCTTCGAGGAGGAGGAGTGGGCGAACACCCCCACCCGTCACCGTGCCGACCTCCTGCTGCGCGTCCACGACCTGCTGCTGCGCGACAGGGACGAGATCGCCCACACCGAGACCCTCGACACCGGCAAGACGCTGACCGAGTCCCGCTTCGACGTGGAGGACGTGGCGAACGCCTTCCGCTACTTCGCGGAACTCGCGGGCAAGGACGGCGGCCGTGTCGTGGACGTGGGCCCGGATGTCCTCAGCCGTGTCGTCTACCAGCCGATCGGGGTGTGCGCGCTCATCGCCCCCTGGAACTATCCGCTGCTGCAGGCCTCGTGGAAGGTCGCGCCGGCGCTGGCCGCCGGCAACACCTTCGTCCTCAAACCCAGCGAGGTCACACCGCTCACCACGATCGCCATGATCCGGTTGATCGAGGAGGCCGGCGCACCCCCCGGCGTCGCCAACCTGGTGTTGGGCTCCGGGGCGACCGTCGGCGCGGCCCTGACCGGCCACCCCGAGGTCGACCTGGTGTCCTTCACCGGAGGCCTGGCCACCGGACGCACCATCATGGCCGCCGCCGCCGAGGGGCCGAAGACCGTCGCCCTGGAACTGGGCGGCAAGAACCCCAACATCGTCTTCGAGGACGCCGACTTCGCCGCCGCCGTGGACTACGCGCTGGACGCCGCCTTCCTGCACGCCGGGCAGGTCTGCTCCGCCGGTTCACGCCTGCTGGTCCAGGACTCCCTGTACGACCGGTTCGTCGATTCCCTCGCCCAGCGCGCCCAGGCGATCCGCCTGGGCAACGGCATGGAGGAGGGTACCGAGAGCGGCCCGCTCAGTTCCGCCGAGCACCGTGACAAGGTCGAACGCCACATCGCCTCCGCACAGGAGGAGGGCGCACGGCTCGTCACCGGCGGCACCCGACCCGACGACCCGGCGCTGAGCAGCGGTTTCTTCCTCCTGCCGACCGTCTTCGCCGACTGCGACCGGTCCATGCGCATCGTCCAGGACGAGGTCTTCGGACCGGTCGTCACCGTCGAGCGCTTCCGCACCGAGGACGAGGCGGTGGAACTGGCCAACGACACCCGCTACGGCCTGGCCGGCGGCGTATGGACCTCCGACGCGAGCCGCGCCCAGCGCGTCGCCCAGCGGCTGCGGCACGGCACCGTGTGGATCAACGACTTCCACCCCTACGTGCCGCAGGCCGAGTGGGGCGGCTTCGGCCGCTCCGGCGTCGGACGCGAGCTGGGCCCCACGGGCCTGCGCGAGTACCAGGAGGCCAAGCACATCTACCAGAACCTCGCCCCCGCCCCCTCCGGCTGGTTCAAGGGCTGACCGGGCGCGGCACACTGCCCTCCCACGGCCCTTCCGCCGCCTCCTGCCTCCTGCCTTCCACCGCCTCCTGCCTTCCACCGCCTCCTGCCTCCCACCGCCTCCCGCCGCCCTTCCACCACCCGACGGCCGTCGAAGAGCCGAAGAAAGGCACCCCATGGCCCCCACCACCCCGCACGGCGTCGAGTCCGCCTACGACTACGTCATCGTCGGCGGCGGCACCGCCGGCTGTGTGCTCGCCGCCCGCCTGAGCGAGGACCCCGACTGCCGAGTCTGCGTCATCGAGGGCGGCCCCAGCGACGTCGGCGACGACCGCATCCTGCGCCTGCGCAACTGGATCAACCTGCTCGGCTCGGAGTTCGACTACGGCTACACCACCGTCGAGCAGCCGCGCGGCAACTCCCACATCCTGCACTCGCGTGCCCGCGTACTCGGCGGCTGCTCCTCCCACAACACGCTGATCAGCTTCCTGCCGCTGCCGCAGGACCTCGACGACTGGGTGGCCCACGGCTGCACCGGCTGGGACCCGGCGACGATCCTCCCCTACCGCGACCGGCTGCTCACCAAGATCGTGCCGGTGGCCGAGGCCGACCGCAATCCCATCGCCAAGGACTTCGTCACCGCCGCCGCCCGCGCTCTCGGCGTCCCCGTCATCGACGACTTCAACGCCGGGCCCTTCGCCGACGGCGTCGGCTTCTTCTCGCTGGCCTACGAGCCGGAGGGCAACCTGCGCTCCTCCGCGTCCGTCGCCTACCTCCACCCGATCCTGGACCGCCCCAACCTCACCCTCCTCCTGGAGACCTGGGCCCACCGGTTGCTCGACGACGAGCAGGGGAGGCTGACCCGGGTCGCCGTGCGCGGCGCCGACGGTGAGCCCGCCACCGTGCGCGCCGAGCGCGAACTCCTGCTGTGCGCCGGCGCCATCGACACCCCGCGCCTGCTGATGCTGTCCGGCATCGGCCCGGCCGACGACCTGCGCCGCCTGGGCATCGAGGTGCGGACCGACCTGCCGGGGGTGGGGGAGAACCTGCTGGACCACCCCGAGTCCGTGATGGTCTGGGAGACCGACGGCCCGCTGCCGCCCAACTCCGCGATGGACTCCGACGCCGGCCTGTTCCTGCGCCGCGACAAGGGCCAACCGCGCCCGGACCTGATGTTCCACTTCTACCAGGTGCCGTTCACCGTCAACACCGAACGCCTCGGCTACCCCGTTCCGGAGCACGGGGTGTGCATGACGCCGAACGTGCCGCGGGCCCGCTCCACCGGCCGCATGTGGCTGCGCAGCGCGGACCCCGCCGAGCACCCCGCCCTGGACTTCAGATACTTCACCGACCCCGAGGGCCACGACGAGCGCACCATCGTGGAGGGGCTGAAGATCGCCCGGGAGGTCGCCGCCACCGATCCCCTGAGCGGCTGGCTGGTCCGCGAGGTCGCGCCCGGCCCGGACGTCACCTCCGACGCCGACCTGTCGGAGTACGGGCGCCGCGCGGCGCACACCGTCTACCACCCGGCGGGCACCTGCCGCATGGGCGCCGCGGACGACCCGATGGCCGTCTGCGACCCCGAGTTGAGACTGCGCGGCGTCGAGGGCGTACGCATCGTCGACGCGTCCGTGTTCCCGACGATGCCCGCCATCAACCCCATGGTGACCGTCCTGCTCGCCGCCGAACGCGCCGCCGACCTGCTCACCGGACGCGCCGGGCCCGTGGGCCGGGAGGCAGCACAGTGACCGGGCCGCAGCCTCCCGCGCCCGCGGACGGCGGCTGTCCGGAAGCCGACACGTCGGGCCGGTACCGGGTCGACGTACCGGGTCGCCAGAACACTGTCCTGCCCCTGTGTCGCAGGCATTAGAGCACCGGCAAGAGGTCTCCCGCGCTCCGCGCGCCGCCGCAGATGCCGTCGGCTGCCGAGAGCCGACGTCCTCGCCCTCAGCGAAGGAGAAACACGGCCATGTCGACCGCTGGAGAGAAGGACGCCGGAGCGGCGCCGGAGGAGTCGTCGACAGAGGACGGGCCGACGGGCACGGGCAGGCTCAAGCCCGTGGTCTTCTTCGGGGCGGCCGCGCTGATCCTCGCGATCTCGGTCTGGGCGATCATTACGCCCTCCGGTGCGGAATCGGTCATCGGAGTGACGGTCGACAAGATCTCCTCGTGGTTCGGCTGGTACTACTTCCTCGCCGCGACCCTGTACCTGGCGTTCGTCATCTTCATCGGCATCTCCAAGTACGGCACGATCAAGCTGGGGCCCAAGCACTCCACGCCCGACTACGGCCTCTTCACATGGGGGGCGATGCTGTTCGCGGCGGGCATCGGCATCGACCTGATGTTCTTCTCGGTCACCGGACCGGTCAGCCACTACCTCGCGCCACCGGAAGGCGAACCGGAGACGGTCGAGGCCGCCCGACAGGCCGTGGTGTGGACCCTGTTCCACTACGGCATCACCGGTTGGGGCATGTACGCGCTGATGGGCATGGCGCTCGCCTACTTCTCCTTCCGGTACCGGCTGCCGCTCGCGATCCGCTCCGCGCTCTACCCGATCATCGGCCGCCGGATCCACGGACGGATCGGTGACACCGTCGACTTGGCGGCCATCATCGGCACTGTGTTCGGCATCTCCGTGACGCTCGGTATCGGCGTGGTGCAGCTGAACTACGGACTGAAATTCCTCTTCGGCGTCCCGGAGGGGCTCTCCGCGCAGATCGGCCTGATCGTCGTGGCGGTGCTCATGGCCACGGTGTCCGCGGCGTCCGGTGTGGACAAGGGAATCCGCCGACTGTCCCAGCTCAACGTCCTCCTCGCCGCCCTGCTGATGATCTTCATCCTGGTCGTGGGCGAACCGTTCCGGCTGCTCAACGCGATGGTCCAGAACGTCGGGGACTACGTCAGCCGTTTCCCGTCGATGACCCTGAACACCTTCGCCTACGACCAGCCCATTGAGTGGCTGGACGCGTGGACGCTCTTCTTCTGGGCCTGGTGGATCGCCTGGGCGCCGTTCGTCGGGCTCTTCCTGGCCCGTATCTCCCGCGGCCGCACCTTGCGCCAGTTCGTCGCGGCGACGCTGATCATCCCGTTCCTCTTCACCGGCCTCTTCCTGTCGATCTTCGGCAACACCGCCCTGTTCCTGGTGCGCGACGGGAACACCGAGTTCGGCCAGACGGCCGTGAACTTCCCCGAGCAGGGCTTTTACGGCCTGCTGGACCAGTATCCGGGCGCTCTGTTCAGCGCCGGACTCGCGACGTTCGTCGGGCTGTTGCTGTACGTCACCTCCGCGGACTCCGGGGCCCTGGTCATGGGCAACCTCAGCGCGGACCTGCCCACCCCGGTGACCGACGCGGCCCCGTGGCTGCGCATCTTCTGGGCGGTCACGACAGGGTTGCTGACCCTCGCCATGCTCATCGTGGGCGGAGTGCAGGCACTCACCGACGCCACCATCATCATGGGACTGCCCTTCTCCTTCGTCATGTTCCTGATCATGGCGGGGCTCTATCTGGCGTTGCGCACCGAGCGGATGCGGGCGGAGACGCGGGCCGCCACGCTGCCCGGGTCGCTCTCCGGACGGATGACGTTGCACGGCCCGCCGGGGGCACTGAACTGGCGGCAGCGGCTGAAGCGGGCGATGGCCTTCCCCAACAGGCGGGCGGCCACGAAATTCATCGACGAGGTGTGCCGCCCGGCTTTCCAGGAGGTGGCCCAGGAACTGCGGGGGCAGGGAACGGAGGCGGAAGTCCTGGAGGGCGTCGACGAGGAGACCGGCCTCACCCACGTCGACCTGCGGGTACCGATCGGCCCGGACGACGAATTCGTCTACGGGGTCCGGCCCGTCGAGCTGCCGACCCCCGAGTTCGCCACCCGGTCGATCAGCACGCACGACAGCTATGTGCGCTTCGAGGTCCGGCTCGCCGAGGGCAACCAGGACTACGACGTGATGGGTTACACCCGGGAACAGCTCATCGCCGACAGCCTCGACCAGTACGAACGGCACCTGGAGTTCCTGCGGGTGCGCCACGAGGCGGCCGCCCGCTCGGGCTTCCCCGACCACCGCCCGGACGACCCGGAGGCACACCTGCCGGAGTAGCCCCTGCGAGGGCGACGGGCAGTGCGATGAGCCGACGAGCGGGTGAGCCGACGAGTGGGTGAGTGGGTTGGGCGACCGGGTGAGCCGGCGGTCAGCGCAGCGTCTGGAGGGCGTAGAGCGTGCCGAGGGCGACGGCGAGAGTGCCCAGGGTGAGCCGTAGCGCGGCCTCGGGGAGTCGGGGCTGGAGGCGGGCGCCGAGGTAGCCGCCGACAAGGCCGCCGAGTCCGCAGGCCAGGCCGAGGCTCCAGTCCGGTGCGACATCGCCGGGGCTGACGAGCCCCAGAAGCGCGAAGGTGGCGGCGCCGACGAGGGACGTGACGAACGTCGAGGCGAGAGCGGCGGGGGCGACACGGCCTACGGGCATGCCCCGGCCCACGAGGATCGGGCCGAGCAGGGAGCCGCCGCCGATGCCGTACACGCCGCCGATGACCCCGACGGCGAGGGCGAGGCCGCTCACGGTCCGGCCGGACGGTTCGACGTGAGCACGGTTCTGCTGCGAGTCCTGTTGTGAGGAGCCCCGCCGCAAGGAACCCTGCCAGAGGGTTCTGGCGCACAACCACAGCCCGAGCGGTACGAGGAGCGCGGCGATCAAAAGGCGGAAGACCGTCGGGCTCGGCAGCGCGAAGACCCGGATCACCGCGCCGATCACCACCCCCGGGACGGTACCGAGAACCAGCCGCCGGGCGAGCGGACCGCGCAGAGCCCCGTCCCGACGGTAGCGCCACAGGGCCCCCGGGCCGGCGACGACGTTGTAGAGGAGGTTGGTCGGGGTGACGGCCGGGCTCGGCACACCGAACAGACTGAGCTGGACCGGCAGCAGGAACACCGCGCCGGAGACCCCGACGGGCGCGGTCACGACCGAGATCAGCGCGCCGACGATCATCCCGGCCGCCAACAGTTCCACGAGTGCTCCCGGGTCGGGGTCGAGATCGAACGCATCCGGCCGCCCAGTGTGACGTGGAGCGACCTCCGGCACGAATCCATCGGGCCCTTCGGTGAGTTCGGTGAGTTCCCGAGTTCCGCGAGGTTGTAAATCGGAACGGCGTTCCGTATTGTAAGCGGAGCAATGTTCCGTTTGGGTCGCGGCGACGGGCCGGGGAACCGGTTCACCCCTCCCCGGCCCGCTCCGGCCGGACGGGAAACATGCGCTCGTCGATGTCCGCGTCGATGTGGCTGGGCGTCAGAAAAGGGAAGGCTTCTCCATGCCCGACTCGAACAACTTAAACAACTCGAACAACCCGAACGCACGGAAGGCCGTGAACGCACCCACCACGGTGGTATCCGCCAGGCCGGTCGTCCTGCCCGCCCCCGGCCGTGACGAGGACCTTCAGGTCGGCGTGTCCGCTCCCGCGACCGGTGCTGAGCTGCCGGTCGTCGTCTTCTCGCACGGCTTCGGCGCGTCGATGAAGGACTACGCCCCGCTGGCGGACTTCTGGGCCGCTCAGGGCTTCGCGGTCCTGCAGCCCACCCACCTCGACTCCAGGACGCTCGGCCTCCCCGCCGAGGACCCCCGCACGCCGCGGATCTGGCGCTTCCGCATCGAGGACCTCAAGCGTGTGCTGGACGGACTCGACGTCCTGGAAGCCGCCGTGCCGGGCCTCGGCGGGCGCCTCGACCACAGCCGTATCGCCGTGGCAGGCCACTCCTGGGGAGCCCAGACGGCGAGCACACTGCTGGGCGCGCGCGTCCTCGACTCCGGCGGTCTTCCCGGCGAGGACATGTCCGACCCCCGTGTGAAGGCGGGTGTACTGCTCGCGCTGACCGGCCTGGGCGACGACCTGACCCCGTTCGCCGCCGAGCACTTCTCCTTCATGAGGCCGTCCTTCGACACCATGACCGCGCCGGCCCTCATCGTCGCCGGGGACCACGACCGGTCCGCGCTGTCCACCCGCGGACCGGACTGGTTCACCGACCCCTACACCTACAGCCCGGGAAGCAAGAGCCTGCTCACCCTGTTCGGGGCGGAGCACTCGCTCGGAGGCATCCAAGGGTACGAGGCCGCCGATACGACGGACGAGAGTCCCGCGCGCGTGGCACTGATCCAGAAGCTCACCACGGCCTTCCTGCACAGCGCCCTGTACTCCGAGGACACCGGCTGGAAGGCGGCTGCCACCGCACTGGAAGAAGACCCCAGCCCGTTGGGCACGTTGCGGCACAAGTAGGCGAGTCCCACCAGGACCGATCGCAGGGCTGAGCCGGCCGGGCACGGCGGTCAGTTGGCCAGGGCGATGCGTTCCGCGTGGGCGACCTTCACGGACGCGATGTCGGACAGCTCGCGGTTCCCCTCGAAGTCGCTGTACTCGTTGAACTCGCCTTCGTCGGAGTCGGTTTCGCCGGAGGCCAGGTGGGTCGTGCCGACGTAGGTCTGGCCGACGAAGTCGCCGTCCTGGTCGAAGGCGTTGACGACGACGGAGTAATTGGCGTTCCCTTTCCCCTTGTTGGTGATCCGATAGCTGAACTCGTACGTCTCGTCGACGTCCGTGTCGCAGTCGTTGTACGAGTAGAGGTCGTCGTCGTCGCAGTACGCGCTGTCGCTGTCATCGGAGACGAGTTTGCCGTCCGAGACCTCGACATGGTCCATCACGTCGCCGTCCTCCCCGCCCAGCACCCACCAGGTGACACCGCCACCGGCGAGGAACGCCACGACGACGGCGGCGATGACGGCGAGTACGAGGGTGCGCCTTCCCGGCCCCGAGCGGCGGTCAGCCATCGGCGCCGGAACCTGAGAGGCCTGAGGGGCCTGAGGGGCCGGGGGAGTCGGGGGAGCCGAGGGCGGAGTGGAGGGGAGCGGGGGTGCGGATGCCGGTTCCGGGTTTGATGCCGGTGCCGAACCCGGAACCGGTCTTTCGGGGGTCCTGTGGTCGGACATGGTGTGGCGGCTCCTCGTCGAGGCGGTGCGCGCCATGGGCGGCACGGGCGAGTGGTCCATCGGGGCGAGCGGAGGCGGCACTTGTCCTTGGGCTGCGGTGTTCTGCGTTCTGTTCTTCCTGCCCTCTGTGTAGCGAAGCCCGGCCCCGGCCAGCAAGGGCAGCGGGCCGCGGATGCGATGTGAACGGGCCGGGGTCGCCGGAATCCTCTGGAATTCCGGCGACCCCGGCCCGTTCATGCCCACGCGTCTACGCCTGGGCCGCGGCCGAACTGCCCGCCAACATCGTCTTCGACCCCGACCCGCCGACCCGTCACCGCTGGGTGATGGCCCGCCGGAGCCTGTCCGACCCGGTTGAGAGCGCCTATTACCTCGCCTACACGCCCGTCGGCATCGAGATCGCCGACCTGGTCCGCGTCGCCGGCAGCCGGTGGGCGGTCCAGGAATGCTTCCGGGCTGCGAAGAACGAATGCGGCCCGGACGAGCTGGACGAGTACGAGGTCCGCCACTACGTCGGCCGGTACCGGCACATCGCGCTCGCCATGCTCGCCCACACCGTCCTGGCCGCACTCGCCGCCCAGGCTTCTGTCGAGGCTGCAAAGGGGGTTGCGGAAACGGACCAGCCCCCGTCCCGCTCGCCGTGACAGAGAGCCGACGGCTCTTGGGCGCTCTCCTGCCCCACCCTCGAGCCGACCGGGACCCCGTCGCCCATGCACTGAATTGGCCGGCCTGGAGAAGACGCCGACAAGCCGTCGCCCGCCACTGCCGCTGCCACTGCCGAGAACACAGCTCAGGGCGGTGTCAATTCGTTGAAGCAACACCTTCGGTCAGGGCTCGCTGGAAGGCTTCCTGTGGGGTGAGGTAGCCGAGACAGCGGCGGGGCTGGTTG
>NZ_JBIAIV010000081.1:0-23878 GCF_042871645.1 Streptomyces sp. NPDC005774
TGGCGGCGAATCCCAGCTCGTTGCCCTGCTCCGCAGGAGCTGTGTTTCCTCCCCGAGCTAAAGCACGGGGTATCCACACAGGAGGAAGAGATGAGCAGGACCTACGGCGGCCGGTGATCAAGGCGGCGTGTGATCACCGCGTTCACTGATCCGCGCAACGCCTACGGCCCGCCCCCTGCTCGTGAGCAGGGGGCGGGCCGTAGGCGTTGCGCGCGAAGCCGCGGGCCGTGGACTCAGCCGGCGGTCGGCGTGGGCACGAACGGCGTGAGCTCCGCCGCCAGTTCCTCGTGCACCCGCACCTTGAGCAGGGTGCCCTCCGCGGTGTGCTCCTCGGAGATCACCTCACCCTCGTCGTGGGCGCGGGCGACCAGCTTGCCGTGGGTGTACGGCACGAGCGCTTCGACCTCGACGGCCGGGCGGGGCAGATCGCTGTCGAGGAGGACGAGCAGTTCGTCGATGCCCTGGCCGGTTCGGGCCGAGACCGCGATGGAGCGCTTCTCCTCCCGCAGCAGCCGCTGGAGCGTCAGCGGGTCCGCCGCGTCGGCCTTGTTGATCACGACGATCTCGGGTACGCCGGTGGCGCCGACGTCCCTGATCACCTCGCGCACGGCGGCCAGCTGCTCCTCCGGGACGGGGTGCGAACCGTCCACCACGTGCAGGATCAGGTCGGCGTCGCCGACCTCCTCCATCGTGGAGCGGAACGCCTCGACGAGGTGGTGCGGCAGGTGCCGGACAAAGCCGACGGTGTCGACCAGCGTGTACAGCCGTCCGCCCGGCGTCTCGGCGCGGCGCACGGTCGGGTCGAGGGTCGCGAACAGGGCGTTCTCGACCAGCACGCCCGCGCCCGTGAGTCGGTTGAGCAGCGAGGACTTGCCGGCGTTGGTGTAGCCCGCGATGGCGACCGAGGGCACCTTGTTGCGCCTGCGCTCCTGGCGCTTGATGTCGCGGCCGGTCTTCATCTCCGCGATCTCCCGGCGCATCTTCGCCATCTTCTCGCGGATCCGGCGCCGGTCGGTCTCGATCTTGGTCTCACCGGGGCCGCGGGTGGCGAGTCCGCCGCCCGAGCCGCCGCCCATCTGCCGGGACAGCGACTGACCCCAGCCGCGCAGCCTCGGCAGCATGTACTGCATCTGCGCGAGCGCGACCTGTGCCTTGCCCTCCCGGGACTTGGCGTGCTGGGCGAAGATGTCCAGGATCAGGGCCGTACGGTCGATGACCTTGACCTTGACGACGTCCTCGAGGTGGATCAGCTGGCCGGGGCTCAGCTCACCGTCGCAGACGACCGTGTCCGCGCCCGTTTCCAGCACGATGTCGCGCAGCTCCTGGGCCTTTCCGGAGCCGATGAAGGTCGCCGCGTCGGGCTTGTCGCGGCGCTGGGTCACGCCGTCGAGCACGAGGGCGCCCGCCGTCTCCGCCAGGGCGGCGAGCTCCGCGAGGGAGTTCTCCGCGTCCTGCACGGTTCCCGATGTCCACACGCCGACGAGTACGACGCGCTCCAGGCGGAGCTGCCGGTACTCGACCTCGGTGACGTCCTCGAGCTCGGTGGAGAGGTTGGCGACACGGCGCAGGGCCGCGCGCTCGGAACGGTCGAGCTGGTCGCCGTCCCGCTCTCCGTCGATCTCGAGGCTCCAGGCGACGTCCGCTTCCATCAGGGCATCGGCCCGGAGGCCCTCGGGGTGGGTCCGCGCAAAGCGCTTGGTGTCCTGGGAAGGGGAAGAAGAGGAGGTCATTGGGTCCTTACGTCGATACGTCGATGGGAGATCGCAGGGGTGACGGGGTACCCCATCACCCTTCACAACGCACGAGCCTCCCGGGAGATTCCCGTGACCCGTGCGGCGGCGTCCTGACGATGGTGGCACGACACGGCACGTCTCGTCACCGTGTTTGTTCCCGGCTCACGGCCGGTTGATGCGTGGTCGCGCCGGAAGCCGGGCCGGAACCTCCCGTGGGCCGTGATGCGGATTCGGGGGCCGTGGGCCTGTGGGCCGTGAACCTGTAGGCCGTGGACTCGTCCGGGCCCTGCACCGTGGACTTCCAGTCCGGGTGGCCGGGCATCGGCGGGGTCTTCGCGTCGTGGAGCCAGGCATTCAGGAATCCGGTCAGGTCGCGCCCCGCGGTGTCGGAGGCGAGCCGGACGAAGTCGGCGGTGGAGGCCGTGCCGTCCCGGTGCTCGGTCACCCAGCGCCGTTCCAGGCGGTCGAACGCGGTGCGGCCGATCTCCTCGCGCAGGGCGTACAGCACGAGCGCGGAACCGTCGTACACGATCGGCCGGAAGATGCTGATCTTCTGGCCGGGCTGCGGGGCCCGGGGAGCGGCGGGTGGTCCGCCCGTCGCGCGCCAGCGGTCGGAGGCCTCGTAGGCGGCCTTCATCCGGGCCTCGAGGGGCCGGCCGGCCTTCTCCTGCGCGTACAGCGCCTCGTACCAGGTGGCGTGGCCCTCGTTGAGCCACAGGTCGGACCAGGTGCGAGGGCTGACGCTGTTGCCGAACCACTGGTGGGCGAGCTCGTGCACCATGATCGACTCGATGTACCACGCGGGATAGGCCGGGTCGGTGAAGAGTTCCCGCTCGAAGAGGGACAGCGTCTGGGTCTCGAGTTCGAAACCGGTGGAGACGTCGGCCATGAGCAGGCCGTACGTCTCGAACGGGTAGCGGCCGACCTTGTTCTCCGTCCAGGCGATCTGGTCCGGGGTCTTCGCCAGCCACGGTTCGAGCTGTTCGCGGTGGGCCGTGGGGACGACGTCGCGCAGCGGCAGCCCCTGCGGGCCGGTGCGGTGCAGGACCGTGGAGCGGCCGATGGACACCTGGGCGAGTTCGGTGGCCATGGGGTGCCGGGTGCGGTACGTCCAGGTCGTCGTCGCCGCGCGTGTGCGGTCGACATGGATCGGCAGGCCGTTGGCGACGGCCGTGTGACCGTCGGGGGCGGTGATGCGGAACGTGAAGAAGGCCTTGTCGGACGGGTGGTCGTTGCACGGGAAGACCAGGTGCGCGGCGTCGGCCTGGTTGGCCATGGCGAGACCGTCCGCGGTGCGCACCCAGCCGCCGTCACGGCCCTCGGCGGCCACCGGATCGCTGGTGTGGCGCACGGTGATACGGGTCCGTTCACCGGCGTCCAGACCGTTCACCGGCGTGATCACGAGGTCCTCACCCGCGGTGGTGAAGGTGGCGGGGGCGCCGTCGACCTCGACCGAGTGGACCGTGCCGTGGGCGAAGTCGAGGTTGATCCGGTCCAGGTCCGTGGTCGTCCGGGCGTCGATCCTCGTGGTGGCCTGGAGCGGTGTGTCGTTCGTGCCGGGGTAGCTGAGGGCGAGGTGGTACGACGCCACGTCGTACCCGGGGTTGCCCAGGTGCGGAAAGAGATGGTCACCGATGCCCAGCGGCGTGGCGGGGGCGCTCGCAGCGAGGAGGCACACGGAGACGGCCGACGTGAGCAGCGCCGCGGACGTCCGCCGACGGCGGCCCCGGGGGATCGGTGTGCGGGCGGCCGGTACGGGAGCGGCCTGACGGACGGGGGCCGGTACGGGGGCCGGTGGGCCGTGCGTGGCAGGCCGTGCGGAGGCCTCGGGGGCCGGTTCGGGAGCGGTCGGGTCGTGGGGAGTGCGCAGCATGGCCCACGGCATATCAGCGCGCGCGTGCGCGGTTACGGCGGCGCGCTCCCGGCCCACCCGATCAGGTGGGCCGATGGCCGAACGGGTGCCCGACGAGGCCTCCGGACGGGTGGCGTCCCCGCGCGCGCCGCTGTCAGGTGCCCTGGGTCTGCGGCTTGGCCCGGCTCACGTCGTACACACCCGCCACCTTGCGCATCGCGCGCATGAGGACGGGCAGGTGGGCGGCGTCCGGCAGCTGCACGGTGTACGTGTGCCGCACCTGCTGATGGGCCGGGGGTTCGACGGTCGCGGAGACGATCTCGGCGCCTTCGACGGCCATGGCCTCGGTGAGGTCGGCGAGCAGATGGGGGCGGACGAACGATTCGGCGACCAGGGTGACCCTGCACTCGGCACCCTCCCCCCAGCGCACGCCGACCTCCGCACGCCCCGCGCTCTTCATGCGCGCCACGGCAGAGCACTCGACCCGGTGCACGGCGACCGTTCCCCCGCGCACGGCGAATCCGGTCACCTCGTCGGGCGGTACGGGCGTACAGCAGCCGGCGAGACGTACCCCCGCGCCGGGCCGGTCGACCAGGACCTGGGCACCTCCGAAGGAGCCGGACACCGCCCCGGACACCGCCCCGGAAGCCGGTGCGACGGCGGGCTCGCCCACCGCGGGACGCGGGTCCGCCCGGGCTTCCTCGGCCCCGGCCCGCTCGCCCGCGGGCGGATCGGCGGGATCGGCGGAGTGCGCGGGGTGGGCGGTCAGCCACCGCTGAATGGCGATCCGGGCGGCCGGGGTACGGGCGTGCTCCAGCCACTCCCTGGAGGGCTCGGAGGCGGGGTCCTGCCCCATCAGGGGCTGGACGGTGTCCCCGTCCTTCAGCACGGTGCGCAGCGTCGCCAGGCGGCCATTGACGCGGGCGCCGATGCACGCGTGCGCGTCCTCGCCGTACTGCGCGTATGCGGCGTCCACACAGGTCGCCCCGTCGGGCAGGCCGATCGTGCCGCCGTCCGGACGGAACACGGTGATCTCGCGGTCCTGGGCGAGGTCCTCGCGCAGCGTGGACCAGAAGGTGTCGGGGTCGGTCGCGCCCCGCTGCCACTCCAGGAGCCGGGAGAGCCAGCCGGGCCGGGTCGGGTCGATGCGTTCGCCGTCGCCCGTCGACTGCTCCTCCCCCGGTGCGGCATAGGGGTTGCCGAGGGCGACGACACCCGCCTCGGCGACCTTGTGCATCAGGTGCGTACGGATGAGGACTTCGACGACCTGGCCGTCCTCGCGCGCAACGGCGGTGTGCAGCGACTGGTACAGGTTGAACTTGGGGACCGCGATGAAGTCCTTGAACTCCGAGACGACGGGTGTCATGCAGGTGTGCAGCTCGCCCAGGACGCCGTAGCAGTCGGCGTCCTCGTTCACCAGCACCAGCAGCCGGCCGAAGTCGGCGCCGCGCAGCCTGCCGCGTTTGCGGGACACGCGGTGCACGGAGACGAAGTGACGGGGGCGGATGAGGACCTCGGCGGCGAGGTCCGCTTCGCGCAGCACTTTGCGCACCTCGTCGGCGACCTCGGCGAGAGGGTCGTCCGTGCGGGAGGTGTTGCGGAGGATCAGCTCGCGCGTGTGCTTGTTCTCCTCGGGATGCAGGATCGCGAAGACCAGGTCCTCGAGTTCCGTCTTGAGCGCCTGGACGCCGAGCCGTTCGGCGAGCGGGATGAGGACGTCCCGGGTCACCTTGGCGATGCGTTCCTGCTTCTCGGGGCGCATCACCCCGAGGGTGCGCATGTTGTGCAGCCGGTCGGCGAGTTTGATCGACATCACGCGGACGTCGTTGCCGGTGGCTACCAGCATCTTACGGAAGGTCTCGGGCTCGGCCGCGGCACCGTAGTCGACCTTCTCCAGCTTGGTGACACCGTCGACGAGGTAGCACACCTCCTCGCCGAACTGCTCACGGACCTGATCGAGCGTCACCTCCGTGTCCTCGACGGTGTCGTGGAGCAAGGAGGCCGTCAAGGTCGTGGTCTCGGCCCCGAGTTCGGCGAGGATGAGGGTCACCGCGAGCGGGTGGGTGATGTACGGCTCGCCGCTCTTGCGCATCTGCCCCCGGTGCGAGGACTCGGCCAGGAGATAGGCGCGGCGCAGGGGGTCGAGATCGGCGTCGGGATGATGGGCGCGGTGGGCGTCGACCACATGACCGATGGCGTCGGGGAGCCGGTCGCGGGAGGCGGGGCCGAGGAGCGCGGCACGGCCCAGCCGGCGCAGGTCGAGCCGGGAGCGTGCCTTCCTCCGTGTCCCCGTGGGCGTGGCAGGACCTGACACCACAGGTCCTGGTGGCACAGGACCTGTGGTCGCAGGTTTCGCGGCCTCCGCATTCATGGGCACCTCCGGCGGCGTTGACCGGCGGACGCATGCCCAGGGCGGACTCGGGCTCAGGAGACGGTGCTCGTCCCCCGTCCGGGCCGGTGCTTGATGCTACCGAGCCCAGCACGTGCGACCGACCGCCTCCCTCCGAGCGTGAAACGGATCACTCCTTCGAGCGAAAACCGTCACAGCGGCGATTTCACGCCATGAGACCAGCGGCGTGCCATGCTCTCGAAGCCGAACCGGGCTCCGCACCCCGCGGATGCGGTCGGCCGGCACGATCTGCTCTTGGATACCAAGCCGGTACCGGGCTCAGCGGGGCAGGTTCTCCAGCCACTCGCTCTCGATCACGCCCTCGGCGACGATCACCGCGGGACCGGTCATCTCGATCTCCCCGTCGGACCGTTCGGTGATCACCAGAGTGCCGCCGGGCACATCCACCGTGTACGTCACCGGGATTCCGGTGACCCGCGGGTCGACACCGTCCCGGCGGGCCGTGGCCACGGCGACCGCGCAGGCACCCGTGCCGCACGAGCGGGTCTCGCCGGCTCCCCGCTCGTGGACGCGCAGCGCCACGTGCCGCGGGCCGCGGTCGGCCACGAACTCCACGTTGACGCCGTCCGGATAGACCGAGGCGGGGCTGAACGGGGGTGCGGTGAACAGGTCGCCGGCGTGGTCGAGGTCGTCCACGAAGGCCACGGCGTGCGGGTTGCCCATGTTCACGTTCCGCGCGGGCCAGCTGCGCCCGCCGACGCTCACGGTGACGCCGTCGCCGGGCAGCAGCGCCCTGCCCATGCCGACGGTGAT
Organism: Streptomyces sp. NPDC005774; assembly: GCF_042871645.1. Taxonomy (NCBI): domain Bacteria; kingdom Bacillati; phylum Actinomycetota; class Actinomycetes; order Kitasatosporales; family Streptomycetaceae; genus Streptomyces; species Streptomyces sp. NPDC005774. The sequence continues at coordinate 6,749 of NZ_JBIAIV010000081.1, forward strand.
GTCACCCGCGGCGGAGCCGCTGTCGGACACGGTCTTGGCGATGTGCACCGCCCTCACGCCTCCGCGCGTGGCGATCGCGATGTCTCCCTCGGACACATGTCCCGCACGCTGGAGGTAGCGCGCGAACACACGCACTCCATTGCCGCACATCTCGGCGACGGAACCGTCGCCGTTGCGGTAGTCCATGAACCACTCGGCCTCGGCCGCCAAGTGCCGGGCCTCGGGGTGCGCGGCGGACCGCACCACGTGCAGCAGCCCGTCGCCGCCGATGCCCGCGCGGCGGTCGCAGAGGGCCGCGACGGAGGCGGGGGGCAGGTCGATGGCGTTCTCGGGGTCCGGAACGATCACGAAGTCGTTCTCGGTGCCGTGCCCCTTGAGGAAGGCGATCCGCGTGCTCATCCCTCGATCGTACGGGGCGCCCGCGGCACCGCGTCCCGGCCCTCGCAGCGCAAGGGCCGGCGAGGGGGAGGCGGGCGTCAGCGGAGGCGGGCGACCCGCCAGACGGCCAGCGCCACCACCACTGCGACCAGCACTGCATAGGCGATCACGACCCGCCAGTCGGGTCTGCGACCGGAGCTCCGGGCCGGCAGACCGGGCCAGGTGTAGCCCACCCTGCGGGCGGCCATCATGCCCCAGCCGGCCGCACAGGAGCAGATCAGCAGGCCCAGCATGGCGATCATCGCGCCGCTTTCGCCGAAGTCGAAGGCGAGCGGGAACGCGAACATCAGGGAGCCGACCGCGGCCAGGCCGACGATGGGCGCGAGCTGCCAGAGGCGCAGCCGGCCCTGTGGGCGCAGTTCGACCTCGACCTCGTCGCCGCCCGCGAACATCTCGTCCGGCTCGGGGCCGTCGTCGGTCACTTGGCCCTGTGTCTCGTCCGGCCCGTCGGGGCTGAGACGGTCAGGGTCCTGCTCCGGTACACCCCGCTCGGTGGTGAGGTGTTCGGTGCCGTGTGCGGTGTCGCGAGGGCCGGCCTCCATCGCCACGCGCCCTCCCAACTTGGACTCCGCTTGGTCGATCGAAGCTCGATGATGGCACGGTGTCAGAGGCCCGGATGACGGCCTGGGCGTCCCGATGCCATGACGTGATCAGGCTGTAACCGGTCGTTCGACCAACGACAGCGCAAGCCGCGGAAGTTCCGTCAGGTCCGCCGCGGCCCCACTCAACCAATGCACCCGCGGGTCGCGCCTGAACCACGAATCCTGACGGCGCGCGAAGCGCTTGGTGGCACGGACGGTCTCGGACCGCGCGTCCTCCGGGGTGCACTCTGCGGCGAGCGCGGCGAGCACCTGCTGGTAGCCGAGCGCACGCGAGGCCGTACGCCCCTCGCGCAACCCTTGCGCCTCCAGTGCGCGCACTTCGTCCACGAGACCCGCGTCCCACATCCGGTCGACCCGGTCGGCGATCCGCGCGTCCAGCTCGGGGCGGGCGACGTCGACACCGATCTGGAGGGTGTCGTAGACCGAGTCGTGGCCGGGGAGGTTGGCGGTGAAGGGCAGGCCGGTGATCTCGATCACTTCGAGCGCCCGGACGATGCGACGGCCGTTGCTCGGCAGGATGGCTCGCGCGGCCTCGGGATCGGCGGCGGCGAGGCGGGCGTGCAGCGCGCCGGATCCACGCAGGGTGAGCTCGTCCTCCAGGCGCGACCGTACGTCGGGGTCGGTGCCCGGGAACTCGAGATGGTCGACGGCCCCGCGGACGTAGAGGCCGGAGCCCCCGACCAGGACGGGCCAGCGCCCGGCGGCGAGCAGTGCGTCGATCCGCTCCCGGGCGAGGCGCTGATACTCGGCGACGGACGCGGTGACGGTCACGTCCCAGATGTCCAGGAGGTGGTGCGGGACTCCCCCACGCTCCTCGGGCGTCAGCTTGGCGGTGCCGATGTCCATCCCCCGGTAGAGCTGCATGGAGTCGGCGTTGATGACTTCACCGCCAAGCTCTCGAGCCAGGAAAACGCCCAGATCGGACTTTCCGGCTGCGGTGGGGCCGACGACGGCGATGACCCGGGGGGTGGGGAGTGCGCTGCTCACCGGTCCAGTCTCGCAAACCCCACAGCCGGCCCTCCATCGCGTGGCGTGACGCGACGTGCGCGGGGCTGTACCCGGGCCGGGTTTCGGCCACGGGAAGGCCGTACGGCGGGGCGGGACCGCGTCCACGCGAGTACCGTATGGAGTGGATATGGGCGTTTTACACATGAGTGCACACGAACCGCACCGCGAGGGAAGGTGGACCATGGGTCTCCTGGACAACATGAAGGCCAGGTTGGGGCCTGCCAAGGACAAGGTCTCGGACCTCGCGCAGCAGCACGGGGGCAAAATCCAGCACGGGCTGGAAAAGGCCGCGAAGACCGCCGACGAGCGGACCAAGGGCAAGTACAGCGACAAGATCCAGAAGGGCACCGGCAGGGCCAAGGGCGCCATGGACCGCCTCACCCACAAGGACGACCCCGGTCCGGACACGGGGGGCACCACTCCCCCGGCGGGACCGCCGCCCGCTCACTGAGCACTGAGCACTGAGCACTGAGGGCATTGGATCGGCACAAGGCCGGGAACGCGCGTCACGCAGGGCGTTCCCGGCCTTCGGTCGTTCCGGGTTTTCGGTCGTTCCGGGCCTTCGGTCGCTCCACGCCGTCCGACGTGCCGGGCGGGCGTCGCGCGAAGCCGCAGCCCCTACGACCAGGTGGCCACCATGTAGCCCACCCCGTACGGAGCGTCCTCGTACAGCAGCGCGCCCTCCAGGGCGGTCCCCCCGGCTTCGGCCGCCCCTGCCAGGACCTGCCAGGGTGCCCGGCCGGACGCCTTGAGTTCGCGCGCCAGGCCGCTGTCCAGCGCCCGCAGGGACGCCGTGTCGGCCGCTCCCAGCGCCCGCGCGGCCTCCGCGTCGAAGGGCGCCGCCCGCTCGTCGAGGTAGCCCGGCGCCTTGAGCGTGCGGCAAGCACTGCCGTCGCCCATCACCAGCAGCGCGACCCGCTCCGCCCTGGTGGCCATCTCCCGTCCCTGTTCGGCGCACCGCTCGGCCGCGAGGGACTCCCCCACACCGAGTCCCTCGACGGGTGCGTTCGCCCACCCGGTCCGCTCCAGCAGCCAGGCGCCCACCGCGAGCGCACCGGGCAGTGTCCGGCCGGTCGCCGTGTCCCGGTCCGCTCCGAGCCGTACGCCGAGACCGACACCGAAGTCGTGGAAGGACCCCGTGCTGCCCTCCGGGTAGCGCTCGGCCCCTACGTCGCCGCGCGCCGGGCCGACGACCACCAGCAGGTCGGGCCGGGCGGCGGTGAGCACGCCGACCGCGTCCGTGCACGCGGCCCGCGCGGTGTCCAGCTCGGGTGCGGCGCCCGCGGCCACTTCGGGCACGAGGAGGGGCGGGCACGGGCAGACTGCGGCGGCGACAAGCATGATCAGCAGCCTACTGCCGCAGTCCGGAACGGCATCCACGTCTCACGGGTCGTCCGTGCTCCAGACGCGCTCCGCGAGGCAGTACCGCAGGTGGTAGGTGTCCGGTCCGCCCTTGACCTCCACGAAGTACGTGTCGTCGTCCACGCGGCACACCTCGCGACGCTGTTGCAGCAGCCCTCCGGCGAACCTGTGCGTGCACGCCGTCTCGTACAACCTGCGGCGCGCTTCCTCACGCGTGCTTTCGAAACGTGCGATCGGCCGGAGTGTGTCCTCCCGCTCCTCCACAACGACCCAGTGAGCCATGCGCCCGTCCCCCCGTCGCGGCCCGGTCAGTCGATGGCGCAGCCCCCGGTGGCCGCCGGCAGCGGCTCGGGCACGCCCACCTTGGGCAGACCGAGCATGACGCCCGCCGGCCCGGCGGCCCCGGCAGTGTGGCGCTTCTCCCAGGCGTCGCCCGCGCGGGTGCGGCGCACCTCCAGGGTGGGACCCTCGGCAAGGAGGTGGTGGGGAGCCGCGTAGGTGATCCCGACGGTGACGACGTCGCCGGGACGGACCTCCTGCTCCGGCTTGGTGAAGTGCACCAGGCGGCTGTCCGGGGCGCGGCCGGAGAGACGGTGGGTGGCGCCGTCCTTGCGGCCCTCGCCCTCGGCCACCATCAGCTCCAGGGTGCGGCCGACCTGCTTCTTGTTCTCCTCCCAGGAGATCTCCTCCTGGAGGGCGACGAGCCGTTCGTAGCGCTCCTGGACGACCTTCTTGGGAATCTGGCCGTCCATCTCGGCGGCCGGGGTTCCCGGACGCTTGGAGTACTGGAAGGTGAAGGCCTGTGCGAAGCGGGCCTCGCGCACCACGTGCAGGGTCTGCTCGAAGTCTTCCTCGGTCTCGCCCGGGAAGCCCACGATGATGTCGGTGCTGATCGCCGCGTGCGGGATGGCGGCGCGGACCTTCTCGATGATGCCGAAGTAGCGCTCCTGCCGGTACGAGCGGCGCATCGCCTTGAGGACCGTGTCCGAGCCGGACTGGAGCGGCATGTGGAGTTGTGGCATCACGTTGGGCGTCTCGGCCATGGCGGCGATGACGTCGTCGGTGAAGTCGCGCGGGTGCGGGGAGGTGAAGCGGACGCGCTCCAGGCCCTCGATCCTCCCGCAGGCCCGCAGCAGCTTGCTGAACGCCTCCCGGTCACCGATGTCGGAGCCGTACGCGTTGACGTTCTGGCCGAGCAGGGTGATCTCCGAGACACCCTCGGCGACCAGTGCCTCGATCTCGGCGAGAATGTCCCCGGTACGCCGGTCCTTCTCCTTGCCGCGCAGCGCGGGGACGATGCAGAAGGTGCAGGTGTTGTTGCAGCCGACGGAGATGGACACCCAGGCCGCGTAGGCGCTCTCGCGGCGGGTCGGCAGCGTGGACGGGAAGGCCTCCAGCGACTCGGCGATCTCGACCTGGGCCTCCTCCTGGACGCGGGCGCGCTCCAGGAGGACCGGCAGCTTGCCGATGTTGTGCGTACCGAAGACGACGTCGACCCAGGGGGCCCGCTTCACGATGGTGTCGCGGTCCTTCTGCGCGAGGCAGCCGCCGACCGCGATCTGCATGCCGGGGCGCCGCGCCTTCCTGGGGGCGAGGTGGCCGAGGTTGCCGTAGAGCTTGTTGTCGGCGTTCTCACGCACGGCGCAGGTGTTGAAGACGACGACGTCGGCGTCGCCGTCGGCGCCCTCGGGAGCGCGGACGTAGCCCGCGTCCTCCAGCAGCCCGGACAATCGCTCTGAGTCGTGGACGTTCATCTGGCACCCGTAGGTGCGTACTTCATAGGTGCGCGTGCCGCCCACTGACTGGCTCCGGTCGATGCTGCTCATGCCCTACAGGGTAGGCGGTCGCCACGCCACCCCCGGGACTCAGCCCGGGATCGGGCTCCGGCCCCCGCCACGGCTCCGCTCAGGCCTCGGTGCGGGGCTCCGCGCCCTGCGCCCACCCCTGCCGGCGCAGCACCCCGGACACGTCGGGCGCCTCGTAGTGGTCCCCCTTGAGGACCTTGCCGTCGGACCGGCGGGCGATCCTGCCGTCGGGGCCGCGCTTGCTCATGTTGGCGCGGTGGATCTCGGAGATCACCGCGTCGAGGTCGATGCCGTGGACGAGCGCCGTGCCGTAGGCGACGTAGACGACGTCGGCGAGTTCGTGCGCGAGCCGGTCGAGGGGGCCGTGCACCGCCACCTCCGCGACCTCCGCGGCCTCCTCGGCGAGCAGGTCGCCGCGCTGGGCGGCGAGTTCCGGTGGGACCTCGGTCGGTGTCTCGCGCACGTCCAGCCCGAAGGCACGGTGGAACTCACGGACCAGCTCGGCGGGCGAAGCGCTCATGCCGTAACGGTAACGGCCGCCTCCCGGGACTCTCCCGGCCTGGTCAGGGGGGCGCACGGGCTGGCAGGATCGCGCACATGTCCATCGCGCCGTTCCGTATCGGCAGGCGCCGGGTCCTGCGGGGCGCGGTCGCCGGCCTCGTGGCGCTCGGGCTGCTGCTGTGGTGGCTGGCACCCTGGAGCGAGGATCCGCCGCGCGGGACGGTCACGCTGAGCACGGGCACACGCGCGGGGGTCTACCAGAAGTACGGGGAGCTTCTGCGCACGTCGCTGAGCAAAGACATGCCCGGCCTCGAAGTGCGGCTGCTGACGAGCGACGGTTCGCAGGAGAACGTGCGGCGCGTGGCGACCGGGCAGGCGGACTTCGCGATCACCGCGGCCGACGCGGTGCAGACGTACAAGCTGAGCGGCGCACAGAACGCCGACGGGCTGCGCGGGGTCGCCCGTCTCTACGACGACTACGTGCAGCTCGTGGTCCCTCCCGGCTCCGGTATCCGTTCCGTCGCCGATCTGCGGGGCAAGAGGGTCGCCATAGGGCCGCCCAAGTCGGGTGTCCGGCTCATCGCCAACCGGGTGCTCAGAGCGGCCGGCATCGACCCGGAGAAGGACATCAGGCCCTTCGCGGACGGCATCGACACCGGCCCCGGGCGGCTCGGGCAGGGACTGGACGCGTTCTTCTGGTCGGGCGGGCTGCCCACCGACGGCCTGCGCACCCTGTCCGAGGACGCCGGCCTCCGGTTCGTGCCGATCCCGGCCGGCCTGGTCGCCCGGCTGCACGATCAGGGCGGGGCCACGCGCTACTACCGTGCCACCAACATGCCGGAGTCGGCCTACCCCGGCAGTCAGCACGGTTCGACCGTCCCGACGATGGCCGTGTCCAATCTGCTGATCACCCGGGCGGACATGGACCCGCGGATCACCGAGTGGCTGACCCGGATCGTGCTCAAGAGCCGGGACGGCATCGGTGCGCACGTCCACTCCGCCCAGCTCGTCGACGTACGCACCGCGATCTACACCGATCCGCTCCGGCTGCACGACGGCGCGCGCCGGTACTACCGGTCCGTCAAGCCCTGAACGGTGGTCCCACCCGTGGGGGCGCTCCTCGGCACCGTGACCGTCACTCTCAACCCGTGCGGCTCGTGCCGCTCGTACGCGATCGAGCCGCCGCCCGCCGTGAGCAGGGCGCGGGAGATGGACAGGCCCAGGCCGGAGCCCCTGATGTTCTGGTGCCGCGAGCTGCGCCAGAAGCGGTCGCCGACGCGGGTCAGCTCCTCGTCGGTCAGACCGGGGCCGTCGTCGGTGACGACGACGGTGGAGGTACCGCCGTTGGAGGCGACGGCCACCTCGACGCTCCGGTCCTCGGGCGTGAACTTCACCGCGTTGTCGATGACCGCGTCCAGCGCGCTGGACAGGGCGACCGGGTCGGCCCATGCCGTGGTCGGCGGGCAGTGCCCGGCCAGCAGGACGCCCTTGGCCTGGGCGGTGGGCGACCAGGCCGCCACGCGTTCGGCGGTCAGGGCGCCGATGTCGGTGATCTGGAGCTGGGCCTCGCTGTGCTCGGCCAGCGCCAGGTCGAGCAGGTCGTCCAGGACCTGCGCCAGGCGCCTGCCCTCGGCCTGGACGGAGGCGATCTCCTCGTTGCCCTCGGGCAGCTCCAGGGCGAGCAGTTCGATGCGCAGGAGCAGTGCCGAGAGCGGGTTGCGCAGCTGGTGCGAGGCATCGGCGACGAAGGCGCGCTGCTGCTCCAGCACGCTCTCGACGTGGTCCGCCATCTCGTTGAACGACCGCGCGAGCCTGCGGAGCTCCGGCGGCCCGCCGGCCGGCGCGACCCTGGACTTCAGCCGCCCGGTGGCGATGTCGTGGGTGGTGGCGTCCAGGACCCGTACGGGTTTGAGCACCCAGCCGGTCAGCCGCAGGGCCGCGCCGACGGCCAGCAGCATCGCGGCCGCCTCCCCCACCCCGATGAGCAGCCAGCCCCGCAGGATGCGGGACCGCATCTGCCCGGTGGGCGAATCGGTGACGACGACGGCGACGACGTCCCCGTCCCGGATGACCGGCGAGGCCACCACGAGGCTGCGCCGCTCCCAGGGCCACACCTGCTCGGGGTCGTGGCTGCGGCGGCTGAGCAGCGCCTCCTGGAAGGCGTCGCGCACCTCGCCCGTCCCCGGCAGGAACCAGTCGTCCGGCGCGTGCGCCATCGGGGTGTCGTTGCGGTAGAAGACGCCGGCCCGGATGCCGTACACCTCGTAGTAGCTGTCGAGTTCGCTGCCGAGGGTCTCCCGGCGCTCGTTGACGTCTCCGGTGACGGGGTCTGCGGGTTCGGTGACGAACTGGGCGAGGGCCGCGAAGCGTGCCGTGTCGTCGATCCGGTCGACGATGACCCGTTGTTGTTGCGCGCCCGCCAGGCTGACCGCGAGCGGGACGCCGAGAGCGAGCAGGACGGCCGCCATCAGGACGATGAGCAGCGGCAGCAGACGTGTGTGCACCCGGCCGGGCCCGCCCTAGGCCGCGGGCTCGACGAGCCGGTAGCCGACTCCGCGCACGGTCTCGATGAGGGCCGGCAGGCGGAGCTTGGCGCGCAGGGAGGCGACATGCACTTCGAGGGTCCGCCCGGTCCCCTCCCAGCTGGTGCGCCACACCTCGCTGATGATCTGCTCGCGGCGGAAGACGACCCCGGGACGCTGGGCGAGCAGGGCCAGCAGATCGAACTCCTTGCGGGTCAGCGGGACGACCACACCGTTCACGCTGACCTGCCGGGTCGGCAGTTCGATGCGCACGGAGCCGATCCACAGCTCGGCCTCGCCGCTGCCGGGGACGTCCTGGACGGTGCGCCGGCTGACGGCGTGGATCCGGGCGAGCAGTTCGCCCGTGTCGTACGGCTTGACCACGTAGTCGTCGGCGCCGAGGTTCAGGCCGTGGATGCGGGAGCGCACGTCGGCGCGGGCGGTGACCATGATGACCGGGGTACCGGTGCGTTTGCGGATCTTGCCGCACACCTCGTAGCCGTCCTGGTCGGGCAGGCCCAGGTCGAGGAGGATGACTCCGAAGCCGTCGGCCTCGGGGACGAGCGCCCGGAGAGCCTCCTCGCCGTTGCGCGCGTGGGTGACGTCGAAGCCGTGCCGCGCCAGAATCGCCGACAGGGCGGCGGCGACGTGGTTGTCGTCCTCGACGAGAAGCAGTCTCATCCGGTCCCCCTTCGGTTCATCGGCCGTACGATCCGAGTGTGTAGAAAAGCGTGGAGAGAAACGTTTGCACGCGCGTGCGCACCTTGCAGTGACGCCGATGAACGAGGACGGCGTCAAGAGGGTTCCGGTTGCTCTTCAGTACCGTTACCCGGACGAAATGAGCCCTGCTCACAAGTGCTACGACACGTGTCCGATTGCTATCGGATCGTGATGCTCAGATTCCCCTCAGATGTGATGACGCAGGCCTGAAGGGTCACTACTGTCCTCCCAAACCGAGGAGGACGGAGCCTCAAAGCGATGACCGAAGTATCGGTGGCCAAGGAAGACTCGGCCGCGACCGGCGATCTGGTCGTCCTGAAGAGCGTCAACAAGCATTTCGGCGCGTTGCACGTACTCCAGGACATCGACCTGACGATCGCCCGCGGCGAAGTCGTCGTCGTCATCGGGCCCTCCGGGTCCGGGAAGTCCACCCTGTGCCGCGCCATCAACCGTCTGGAGACGATCGAGGACGGGTCGATCACGATCGACGGCAAGTCCCTGCCGCACGAGGGCAAGGAGCTCGCCCGGCTGCGTGCCGACGTGGGGATGGTCTTCCAGTCCTTCAACCTCTTCGCGCACAAGACCGTGCTCGAGAACGTGACGCTGGGCCAGGTCAAGGTCCGCAAGAAGGACAAGAAGGCGGCCGAGGAGCGGGCCCGTGCCCTGCTCGACCGGGTCGGCGTGGGCGCGCAGGCCGACAAGTACCCCGCGCAGCTCTCCGGCGGCCAGCAGCAGCGTGTCGCCATCGCGCGCGCTCTGGCGATGGAGCCCAAGGTCATGCTCTTCGACGAGCCGACGTCGGCGCTCGACCCGGAGATGATCAACGAGGTTCTGGAGGTCATGCAGCAGCTCGCCCGCGACGGCATGACCATGATCGTGGTGACCCACGAGATGGGCTTCGCCCGTTCCGCCGCCAACCGCGTGGTGTTCATGGCGGACGGCCGCATCGTCGAAGAGGCGACGCCGGACCAGTTCTTCAGCAACCCGCGCAGCGATCGTGCCAAGGACTTCCTGTCGAAGATCCTGCACCACTGACGTCGTCACCGACGTCGCCACTGACGTCGTCCTGCGTCTGACACTCGGACGACGTGCGTCACCGGATGGCCGGGGCCGCATCACCTCACCCGCACACGGGCCGCATCACCTCACCAGTCAAAAGGATGTGCACCATGAAGCTCCGCAAGGTCACCGCCGCCTCGGCCGCCGTGCTCGCCCTCGCCCTGACCGCCACCGCCTGCGGCGGCGACGACAGCGGCGACAACGCCTCGTCCTCCGGCTCCGGGGGCGGCGACAAGATCAAGATCGGCATCAAGTACGACCAGCCCGGTCTCGGCCTGAAGACGCCGGACGGCTCCTTCACCGGCTTCGACGTGGACGTCGCGACCTACGTCGCCAAGGAGCTCGGCTACAAGCCCGACCAGATCGAGTGGATCGAGACCAAGAGCGCCGACCGCGAGAACGCCCTCGCGCGCGGCGACGTGAAGTTCATCGCGGCGACCTACTCCATCAACGACGAGCGCGCCCAGAAGGTCGACTTCGCCGGCCCGTACCTGCTGGCCCACCAGGACCTGCTGGTCAAGAGCGACTCGGACATCAGCGACGCCACGGACCTGAACGACAAGAAGCTCTGTTCCGTGACCGGGTCGACCTCGGCGCAGAACGTCAAGAAGGACTTCGCCCCGAAGGCCCAGCTCAAGCAGAACGGCACCTACTCGGAGTGCATCGCCGGTCTGCAGAGCGGCGCCGTGGACGCGGTGACCACCGACGACTCGATCCTCGCCGGCTTCGCCTCGCAGGACCAGTACAAGGGCAAGTTCAAGCTCGCCGGTCTGAAGCTGAGCAACGAGAACTACGGCATCGGTGTCAAGAAGGGCGACACCGAGACCGTGAACAAGATCAATGACGCGCTGGAGAAGATGGTCGGCGACAAGGCCTGGGACAAGGCGGTCGAAGCGAACTTCGGCCCGGCCGAGTACAAGAACGAGCCGGCCCCGAAGATCGGCGACATCGTCAAGTAAGCCCAGGGCCGTCCGTCACGCGGGGTTCTGAAGGCGCGCCGCCGTCCGTCGCGATCAGGGCGGCGGCGCGCCGCGTCCGCCACGTACGCCACACACCCGGAAGCGCGGGAGATCGTGTTCGACTTCATTTCTGACTACAACGATCCAACCTTGTTGGGTGCCTTCTGGATGACGGTGAAGCTCACCGTGTTCTCGGGCATCGCCTCCCTGGTCGGGGGCACCCTGCTGGCAGCGATGCGAGTCAGCCCCGTCCCCCTGATGCGAGGGTTCGGCACCGCCTATGTGAACATCGTCCGGAACATCCCCCTGACGGTCGTCATCGTCTTCACCTCGCTCGGCCTCGCCGACATCTTCGGCATGACCATGGGCGCGCCCGACGACTTCGCGCTCCAGGGCTTCCGCCTCTCGGTGCTCGGTCTGTCCGCCTACACCGCGGCCTTCGTCTGCGAGGCGCTGCGCTCCGGCATCAACACCGTGCCCGTCGGACAGGCCGAGGCGGCCCGCGCCATCGGTCTGAGCTTCTCCCAGGTGCTCGGGCTGATCGTGCTGCCGCAGGCGTTCCGCTCGGTCATCGGACCGCTCGCGAACGTGCTGATCGCGCTGACCAAGAACACGACGGTGGCGGCCGCGATCGGTGTGGCGGAGGCCGCTCTGCTGATGAAGGAAATGATCGAGAACGAGGCACAGACGCTGCTCATCGGCGCGGTCTTCGCCTTCGGATTCGTGGTACTGACCCTGCCCACCGGCCTGTTCCTCGGCTGGCTGAGCAAGCGACTGGCGGTGAAGCGGTGACCTCCGTTCTGTACGACGCCCCCGGCCCCCGGGCCAAGCGGCGCAATGTCGTCTTCTCGGTCGTGTCCGTCGTCGTCCTGGCCCTCGTTCTGTGGTGGGTCTACCTGACGATGGACGACAAGGGCCAGCTGGAATGGGCTCTGTGGAAGCCGTTCACCGAGTCCGAGGCCTGGACGACGTACCTGCTGCCCGGCCTCGGCTACACCCTCAAGGCCGCGGGACTGGCCATGGTCATGGCGCTGCCGCTGGGAGCGGTCCTCGGGATCGCCCGGATGTCCGACCACCGGTGGGTGCGGGCTTCGGCCGGCACGGTGGTGGAGTTCTTCCGGGCCATCCCGGTACTGCTGCTGATGCTGTTCGCCAACGAGTTCTACGCCCGCTCCACGGATGTGACCAGTGCGGACCGGCCCATGTACGCGGTCATCACCGGTCTGGTGCTCTACAACGCCTCGGTCCTCGCCGAGGTCGTCCGGGCCGGCATCCTGGCCCTGCCCAAGGGGCAGACGGAGGCGGCCCAGGCGGTCGGCCTGCGCAAGGGGCAGACGATGTCCACCATCCTGCTGCCGCAGGCCGTCACGGTGATGCTCCCGGCGATCGTGACCCAGCTGGTCGTCATCGTGAAGGACACCGCGCTGGGCGGTGTGATGCTCGGCTTCACCGAGCTGCTGAACGCGCGTGGCACGCTCGCGGCCAACTACGCCAACGTCATCCAGAGCTTCATCGTCGTGGCGATCATCTTCATCGTCCTGAACTTCCTCATCACCTCCTTCGCCTCCTGGCTCGAGGCGCGGCTGCGCCGCAGCAAGCGCAGCACGGGTGCGGTGCTCGGCCCCGACGACGTCCACGACCTCAACGCGGCCGAGGTCGGAGGCACTCACGGAACCGGCGCGGGCGGCACCATCTGACGCGCGCCCCGCTGTGCGCCTGCCGTACAACATGACTGTGGCCCGCCGTTGCCCGGCGGGCCACAGTCATGCCGGGGGCCGGCCCGCACCACCGGTGCGAACGAACGGGGCGAACCGGACTCATGTGATGAGCAGTCGAGTGGTGTGACGGCCTCTGACCCACATCATGATCGCCATGGACCTTCGGTCACTTGACGCAAGCACCGGCAATAGGTTGCATACGTTCTGTGATCGTGCACCCTGCTCCGTCTTCTTGTTCCTCCTCGTCCCTTCGGACGTCACTTCGAGCAGGGGGCGTCGCGTCGTGGACCCGGTGATCATCGTCGGAGCGGGGCCCGTCGGGCTCATGCTCGCCCTGGCTCTGGCGCGCCAGGAGGTGCCGTGTGTGGTCCTCGACGAGGGGCCGGGCAAGGACGAACCGCGTCCCGCGCGCTCCGTCGTACTCCGCCGGGACACCACGGAGCTCGTGAAACGGCTGACCGGGCTGCCGCTCGCCGCCGCCGGTTCGCCATGGGCCGGATGGCGGTCGATGCGGCGCAAGCAGGTGACACACGAGATCGCCTTCGACGACCCCGAACCCGGCCCCGTGCACATCGCCCAGCACGTTCTGACCGGCGCCCTGCGCGCGGCTCTCGCCGGCGAACCGCTCGTCGAAGTCGTCGTGGACAGCCGTCTGGACTCCCTCGAACAGGAACCCTCCGGCGTCACCGCGCACACCCGCGGCGCCGATGGCACCTGGTGGCGCGGCAGCTACCTGGTCGGCTGCGACGGCCCCCGCTCCACCGTGCGCAAGCTCCAGGACATCCGCTTCCCCGGCCGCACGGCGGTGGAACGTCACGCCGTGGCCGCGTTGCGTACGGAGCTGCCCCGGCCCTCGGAAGCGTTGCTGCACCGGATGCCGCCGTGGCGCACCTTGGGCCCCTTCGCCGGGGAGATCAGCGCGCGCCCGCTGCCGGACGGCGTGTGGCGGCTGGACTGGCTGATGCCGCCGGGCAAGGAACTGGTCACCCCCGAACTGCTCCTCGACAGGGTCCGGGAGACCCTGGCCGGCTGGGCCGAGGGCCCGACACCACCGTACGAACTGCTCGACACCGGGGTGCACACCGTCCACCACCGGCTCGCCCGGCGCTGGCGGGCCGGCCGTGTCTTCCTCGCCGGGGACGCCGCGCATCTGCTCGGCGCCCTGGGGACGCACGGACTGGACGAGGGGCTCCGCGACGTCGACAACCTGGCCTGGAAGCTGGCCCTGGCCTGGCACCACGGTCTGCACGAAGCGCTGCTCGACAGTTACCAGACGGAGCGCAGGGCGATCGTCGCCGCCCGGCTGCGCGCCGCCGACCAGGCGTTGCCGCTGGTACGGGGCGGCAAAGGCCTGCGTTCCTACGTCCCCGGCGCTGCCCGCGGTCATGACACGTTCCTGATGGAGGGGCACCTGGGACAGGGGACGCTGGGCGCGCCGGGCGTGCACACCGACTCCCCCCTCACACCCCCGCCCCTCGAGGGCGAGGTACCCGTGGACACGCCGGTCGGGTCACCGGTCACCGATGTACGGGTCACGGCGGAGGACGGCACCTTCGTCAGGCTCCGGGGACGGCTCGGCCGGGGAGCACTGCTGGTGGTGCTGATCGCGCCGGGTACCGGGGTGTGGGAGCGCAGGCACTGGGTGTCCGCCGGGATCATGCCCCGGCTCGCGTCGGCGGTGGCGGCGCTGCCGCAGCCGGCCGAGCTTCTGGTCGCGGAGAGCTATCCGGGGGCGGCGGCCCACACCGTGCTGCTGGTACGCCCCGACGGGCACCTGGTCACGGCACTGAGCGGGGTCCGTCCGGCGTCCCTGTACACGGCGGCCGAGACGGCGCTCGGCGGACCGGCCTCGGCGGAGGTGGGGACGGGGGCCGCCGGGACCGATGCCGGGGCGGAAGCGGGGGTGGGAGCTGAAGTCAACGCCGGTACCGGCGCGGGCTCGCGCTGAGGCGACGCCCCGACGCGTCGCCTCGACACCGCATCGTCATCGTGTCGACTCGTCGTCATCGCGATGTCCGCGGCCGGCCGCGTACGGCCGCGGCCGTCCGTCGCTTTCCGTGGCCGTCCGCATGCTGACGGCGAGTTGATCCGCGCGCGACGTCGTGGTCTACTCCGGTCCGTGACCGACACCTGTGTGCGCCTGTGGCGGAGGGTCCATATGGACCTCCTCCGCTATGCGGGCTGCGTGTGTCGCCCGTCCTTCTGAACTCGCGTTCTCCCTCCCCGCGCACCGCTTGCATGCCGCTGCCGCCGTGCGCGCTCCGCGAACCTTTCTTCAGGACGGTGCCACGTGTCTGCTTCCCCTGCGTTTCCCCCTGCCCTCCCCACGTCTCCCACGGTCTCCGCGTCCGGTGCGGTTCCCTGCTCGACCGCTGCCCCGGGTGGTATGGCCTCCACTCCTGCCGCCGGCCCCTCGCAGGCGGATCTCCTCGGCTTCGTACGACGCGTCGCCGCCGACGCCGAGCTGGTCGCCTCACTGCCGCTCGACCCGGAGGGCCGCACCTGGGTACGGCTCGACGGCCCCGCGGGCAGCGAGGCCTGGCTGATCGGCTGGCCGCCCGGCACGGGCACCGGCTGGCACGACCACGGGGAATCCTTCGGGTCCTTCATGACCGCGTCGGGTGAGCTGAAGGAGAACTCGCTCTCCGTGCGGCTGCCCGCCGACGGCTGGAAGACGCTGGAGCTGAACGACGGTGTGGACCGGAAGCGCCGGCTGGCGGCCGGCCAGGGCCGAGCCTTCGGCCGGCACCACGTACACGAGGTGCTCAACGAGTCCCCCGAGCAGCACGCGGTCTCCGTGCACGCCTACTACCCGCCGCTCCCTCTGATGCGCCGGTTCAGCCGCACCGGCCCGACACTGCGCCTGGAGCAGGTCGAACGGCCGGTGGACTGGCAGTGAGCGGGGCACCGGAGAGGGGCTCCGAGGCCCCCGGGATCGACGAGCTGCTGGAGCGGGTCCGCGCGGGCTACGAACGCATCGAGGCGGCCCCCGCCCACGAGGCCGCCCGCGACGGGGGAGCCCTGCTGGTCGACATCCGCTACGCGGCACTGCGCGACCGGGACGGGGCGATCCCTGGCGCCCTCGTCGTCGAGCGCAACGAACTGGAGTGGCGTCTCGATCCTCGGGGCAGCCATCGCCTCCCCGAGGCGACCGGCCATGACCTGCGCGTCGTCGTGATCTGCAACGAGGGCTACGCCTCCAGCCTGGCCGCGGAATCCCTGCACCGGCTGGGACTCCACCGGGCCACCGATCTGATCGGCGGCTTCCAGGCCTGGCGGGCGGCGGGGCTGCCGGTACGGACGGAGAGCGGGCTCTCTCAGTACCCGCCGTCCTCCAGGAACTCCGTGTCCTCGCCCTCCTCCTCCAGCGCCTGCCGGACCACGCGCAGGGCAAGGCCCTCGGGGTAGCCCTTGCGGGCGAGCATGCCGGCGAGGCGGCGGATCCGCTTGTCGCGGTCGAGTCCACGGGTGGAGCGCAGCTTGCGGGCGACGAGCTCGCGCGCGGTGCTCTCCTCCTTTTCGGAGTCGAGCTGGGAGACGGCCGCGTCGATCAGCGTGGAGTCGACGCCCTTGGTCCGCAGCTCCCGGGCAAGGGCTCGTCGTGCCAGGCCCCGGCCATGGTGCCGGGACTCGACCCAGGCGTCCGCGAAGGCGCCGTCGTTGATCAGTCCGACCTCTTCGAACCGGGACAGCACCTCCTCGGCGGCCTCGTCCGGGGTCTCCCGTTTGCGCAGGGCGTCGGCGAGCTGTTTCCGGGTGCGCGGGGTCCCGGTGAGCAGGCGCAGACAGATCGCCCGTGCCCGCTCGACCGGGTCCCCCGAAGACTCCTCCCGCTCGGCCCTCGGTGAGGAGGAGTCGTCCCCGTCCGCTGCGGCCGCCTCGCCGAAAGCCCGGCGTCTGCGTCCACCACGCGGCCCGCCGTCACGCGAGCCGCTCCCCCGTGCGCCCTCTGCACGACGGGACCCGGCGCCGCGCGGACGCCGACCACCACTCGGGTCCTCACGGGAGAAGCCGTCGAAGAAGCCGTCCCCGCCATTGGCGTCCCCGTACGCCGTGTCACCGTTCGCGGCCGGGTCGTCGCCGCTTCCGGTGCCCGCCCCCCGTGGGGCGCCGGAAGCGGCGGACTCGTACTCGGCCCAGTCGGTTCGTCGGGTCACGGGTCAGCTCTTGACCGCGGTGGCCTTGGACTTGGTGGTCTTGGCCGCCGAGGCCGGAGCCGGAGTCGCGGCGGCCCCGGCCGGGACGGCGGTGTCGGCAGCATCCGCGCTCTTCTCACCGGCCGGCTCCTCGGCCTGCACGCCGATGCCGAGCTTCTTCAGGATCTTCTTCTCGATCTCGTCAGCGAGGTCGGGGTTGTCCTTGAGGAAGTTGCGGGAGTTCTCCTTGCCCTGGCCGAGCTGGTCGCCCTCGTACGTGTACCAGGCGCCGGCCTTGCG
>NZ_JBIAIV010000082.1:0-23453 GCF_042871645.1 Streptomyces sp. NPDC005774
CGGCCCTGCGAGCCGATCGCCTCGACGATCATGAGGTAGCGGTTCTGGCCCTGCAGCTTGTAGACCTGCGGGGCTTCGAACAGGTTGTTCGTCGTATCGTTCATGGTCGGCACTCACCGAGTGGCGTGATCCAGGCACGCCTGGCCCGGCTCGGTCCGATCGACCGGTCGGTGCTGACTGCCGCTGACGATGATCTCTCGCGGCGGAACTGCAACGCTGTGCTGCTTGTGCATTGATGAGGCCGAGCGGTTGCACGTTACGGGCGTAGTCCCTCGACCGGCACCGCATGAGAAGGATCAGCAATGGATCGGTGTGAGTCCTCGAACACCTGACGACACCTGACCGCGCCGCGCATGCGAAACGATATAGCCTCCGGAAAAGGCCGTTGACCTGCAAAAGCAGGCAGGGAGCCGACAAAACAGGAGCTTCTTCATGTTGCGTACAGTATTCAAGTCCAAGATCTAGCGTTTGGGTGTTTCCGCAGTTCAGGGCCTTGATCGCCGGGTTCGGGTCAGCAAAAGGTCAGCATCGGGCCGGACGGTGTCCGGCTTGCTGACCTGCACCATGGCAGGGCCTGCCGCGGCGCCCGGCGCCCTGCTCGGAAGGCTTGATGCGTGGCTCGACAGCTCGCCCGTGGGATGGGGGCGTTCTCCAAGGAGTGCGGTTGTTCCAGGCCGACCCGCTGCCCGCACCCGTACACGATTCGGTTCCTGGACGCTCTCGGGAAGCAACGTGAAGAGGCCGGCTTCGGTACTCAGGACGACGCGATCGAGCACCTCACGCAGATATACGCTGAGAAGAAACGGACGGCGCCGTCCGTTTCTGGGGCCCGCCGTGAACTGGGTCAGCAGACGGTCGCGGAATACGCGAAGCAGTGGCGGCCCCGGCAGCGCAGAATGACGGAGTACTCCACGGGCGAGCACGTCAACAGCTCCATCGACGTCCACATCGTTCCGCGCCTGGGATCGCGGAAGCTGATTTCCGTCATGCCGATCGTGGTCGAGCGTTTCCTGGATGAGCTGGAGGCCGGCGGGGCCGGTCGAGGAAATCAGGTCAACATCTTCCACACCCTCAAGGCGATCCTGCGCGACGCCTATGACAAGGGGGCATGGCGGACGGCCCGGTGAAGGGCGGGAAGGAACCGGAACACGTCCGCGAGAAGGTGGTCGTTCCGACCCTCGCATGCGTGAAGCAGGTTCTGACCGTCGCGGGTGACGACCTCGCGCTGGAGATCGTCAGGATGGCGGGATGCGGCCTGCGGAACGGCGGGGCCCGGGCCGTGAACGTCGACAACGCTTGTGATCAATACACATAGTGCCCGGCCTTCCTCGGATCGGGGACGGACGGACAAAGGGGCGCGAGGCCCCGACCGGTCAGGGTCGGGGCCTGGCGCCGGCCAACCATGACGGCGCCCTCCGTGAGGAATACGCGCCGCTACTCCGAAGACACCCGCGTGCGCTCAGTGTTCTGAACCGGCAACCGGCCCGGGCCACACGGTCGCTTGCTACACTCCCACCGCTCGACAACCGCGCAGGTCAAGATGCGAAGTACTGCTGGAGTATTAGGACTGCCCGAACTTCAGGCACCACCGGCGGATCGTCTCGCAGGACACGATGACGCCGCGCTCGAGCATCAGCTCCTCGACCTCGCGGAACGACAGCGGGAAGCGGAAGTACCGCCACACGCAGTGGAGATGATCTCCACCGGGTACCGGTGCCCCCTGTACGGCGGCGGCACGGACGACACGAACGAACCTTTCCCGGTATCTTCAACCAGAAGATCGTCCCACCCGGCCAGCCAACATGACAGTGCCGCCCGAACGGCCGAGGGCCGTTGCCGCACCAAGCGGCGTGCGGTTGCGGCCTGCCGTTCTGCGGCGAGCGTTTGCCGGACCTGCCGGCCGGCGCCAGGCTGGGAGCATGGTGCGCGCGTCGGCTTCGAACATGCTGACCGGGTGGGCTGTCGAGAGCCCTGGTCCGATCGCGGACGGCCCACTGGTGTCCGTGCGGCGTACCGTGCTCTCGCCGGGGCCTGGTGAGCTGTTGCTGAGGGTCGAGGCGTGCGGCGTCTGCCGCACGGATCTGCACCTTGCCGAAGGCGACCTGCGCCCGCACCGGGCATCGACCGTTCCCGGTCATGAGATCGTCGGCCGCGTGGCCGCCGTCGGCGAGTCCGTCACGGGGTTCCGGGTCGGCGACCGAGCCGGTGGGGCGTGGCTGCGCAGCACCTGCGGCCGATGCCGCTACTGCCGGGCCGGTCGCGAGAACCTCTGCCCGGTTTCCCTCTACACCGGCTGGGACGCGGACGGCGGTTTCGCCGATGTCACCCTCGTTCCGGCGGACTACGCCTACGCGCTCCCGGACGACCAGGACGCCGTGCTGCTGGCACCGCTGCTGTGCGCCGGGATCATCGGCTACCGGGCTCTGCGCCGCAGCGCCCTGCCACCCAACGGCCGGCTCGGGATCTACGGCTTCGGGGCCTCGGCCCATCTGGCGGCGCAGGTCGCCCTGGCCGAAGGAGCAACCGTACACGTGCTGACCCGTTCGGCGCGGGCCCGTGAACTCGCCCTCGACCTGGGCGCCTCCTCCGTGGGCGGCGCCTACGACCGCCCGCCCGAACCACTGGATTCGGCGATCCTGTTCGCACCGGTAGGGGATCTGGTGCCCGTGGCACTGGAGGCACTGGACCGTTCGGGAACGCTCGCCGTGGCGGGCATCCATCTCACCGACATCCCCGTGCTCAATTACCGCCGTCACCTCTTCGAAGAGCGGAATCTGCGCAGCGTCACCTCCAACACCCGGCAGGACGGCCGCGACTTCCTGGACACGGCCGCGCGGATCGGTGTGCGGGTCACCGTCAGCCCGTATCCGTTGAGCCGTGCCGACCAGGCTCTGAGGGACCTGGCCGCCGACCGGGTCAGCGGCGCCGCCGTGCTCGTGCCCGGATGACCCGCCGCGACGCACTCCTTGGACGTGCCCCGAGAGGTCGCGGTAGCACTCGCGGCGGCCCGAGGGCGGCGGTTCCGGCGGTCTTGCCCGGTGTTCGGATCCGGTGCGAGACTTCGGGACCGCCTTCGCTGCTAAAGGAGTTGGGGTTGTCACCTACGGGAAGATCGTTACGGCCCCTGACCATCCTCTTCGCACCGGAGAGCGCGTACGGGCCGACGAACAACTGCGTAGGGATCGGGGGTGTCCTGCGCCGACGGGGGCACCGTGTGGTGTTCGCCGCGGAGGCGTCCTGGAAGGGCCGCCTCGCGCCGCTCGGTTTCGAGGAGGAGCTGGTCGATCTGGCCCCGCCGCCCGAACAGCCCCAGGACGCGGGTCAGTTCTGGAAAGACTTCATACGCGACACCGCGCCCGAGTTCCGGAAGCCGACCATCGAGCAGCTGGGCACCTGGATCAAGCCGGTGTGGGAGGAGCTGGTCTCCGGCGCCCGGTACTGCGAGCCGCGGATGAGGGAGATCATCGACCGGGTCCGGCCGGATGTGATCGTCGAGGACAACGTCGTGTGCTTCCCGGCATTGACCACGGCGGGCGTACCTTTCGTACGGATCGTTTCCTGCAACCCGCTGGAGATGAAGGGCGAGCACGTTCCACCGCCGTTCTCCGGGTATCCGGCCGGGGACCGGAGCGAGTGGGACGAGTTCCGCGCCGAGTACGACCACACGCACCGGAGCCTGTGGAGCGATTTCAGCGCCTGGGTGACCGAGCAGGGCGCGCGTCCGCTGCCCGACCTGGAGTTCATCCACGAGGGCGATCTGAACCTGTACGTCTGTCCCGAGTCGGCCGACTACACGGACGCCCGTCCGCTGGGCCCCACCTGGCACCGGCTGGACTCCTCGGTCCGCGAGACGCAGGAGAGGTTCACGCTGCCGCCCGGCCTGGCCGACGGCGGCGCGCTGATCTATTTCAGCCTCGGCTCGCTCGGCTCGGCCGACGTGGACCTCATGCGCAGGGTCATCGCCTCGCTCGCCCGCACCCCGCACCGCTACATCGTCTCCAAAGGCCCGCTGCACGAGGAGATCGAGCTGCCGCCGAACATGTGGGGCGAGGAGTTCCTGCCGCAGACCCGGATCCTTCCGCTGGTCGACCTCGTCATCACGCACGGCGGCAACAACACGACCACCGAGGCCATCCACTTCGGTAAGCCCATGATCCTGCTGCCGCTGTTCTGGGACCAGCACGACAACGCCCAGCGCATGGCCGAACTGGGTTACGGCGTCCGGCTCGACCCGTACCGATTCACCGACGCCCAACTCCACGGCGCGATCGGCCGTCTGCTCGGCGATACGGCTCTGCGGCGCACCCTCACCGCGGCCGGTGAGGCGATCCGGGCGCGCGACGGACTGCATACGGCCGCGGATCTGATCGAGCGGGCCGCCACCGGCTGATCCCACCGACCCTCGGACGAATCGGCCCCCCTGCCCCCGACCACCTGCGCACCGCGTACCGCCGGGCTTCATCGCCCAGGTCGACCCTCACCAAGCCCGACAGCAACCCCCTGATGCCAGGGAACGGCCCGACGCCACCGTGCACGACCTCAACGCCCGCCGAGTGCTGCGGACCCAGATCCTCGGCGGCGTGATCAGCGTGTACGGCTGCACCGCTTGACCGGCGACGATGACTTTTCGAGCGGCACACGCTCGGTGTCCCTTCTCGTCGTAGCGGGGCACAGGCTCGACGTAGTACGCGCCGAGGGATCTCGTGTGTGTCTCGTTTCCCCTACCGTGGATTCATGGCGGCGCCGCTGGACGTGTTGGTGGTGGGGGCGGGGTCGACCGGTCTGGCCCTCGCCGCGCAGCTGCGCTCGTACGGGGCCCGGTTCAGGATCGTCGATCGTTGTCTCGACCGGGTGCGGGAGTCGCGGGCGCTTGCCGTCCAGCCCCGCACCCTGGAGGCGCTGGCGGGCTTCGGGGTGACGGACGAGTTGGTGGCCCGGGGCAACCCGGCGATGCGGCTGCGGCTCCACCTGGCCCGCCGCGTGGTGGCGCTGCGCCTGTTCGACATCGGGCTGACCGACACGGCGTATCCGTTCCTGTTGTTCCTCTCGCAGGCCGAGACGGAGCACGTTCTCTGCGAGTACCTGGCCGCGCGGGACGTGACGGTCGAGCGCGGCACCGAACTGGTCCGGCTGCAGGCGGCGGACTCGTTCGTCGACTGCCGGCTGCGCCGCGGTGACGGCTCGCAGGAGGCTGTGGAGGCGCGCTACGTCGTGGGCTGCGACGGCGCCCACAGCACCGTGCGCGGCCAGAGCGGCATCGGATTCGAGGGATACGCCTACCCGCAGACCTTCCTGCTCGCCGACCTGGAGGTCGACGGGCTGGAGCCGGACTCCGTGCACTCGTACATGAGCGGGGCGGGGATGGTGTTCTTCTTCCCGCTCGGCTCGCCGGCCGGCCGGCGCATGCTCGCGATGCGCCCGCCCGACGCCCCGGAGGCCGGGGTGGACCTGCCGCTGTTGCAGGAGATCACCGACCGCTGCACCGGCGAGCGGCTGACGCTGCGGGACCCGGTCTGGATGACCGACTTCCGCCTCCACAACCGTGGCGCCGCCCGCTACCGCTCCGGTCCCTGCTTCCTGGCGGGCGATGCGGCCCATATCCACAGCCCGGCCGGCGGGCAGGGCATGAACACCGGCATCCAGGACGCGCTCAACCTCGGCTGGAAACTCGCCCTCGTCCGCCGGGGCGTGGCACCCGAGGAACTGCCGGCGACGTATGAGGCCGAGCGGGCACCCGTCGGCCACAGCGTGCGGCGCTTCACCGACCGCGCCTTCACCATCGCCACCAGCAGCAACCCCTTCCTCCGCATCGGCCGTACCCACATCGCCCCGCGTCTGGCGCCGCTGGCGCTACGCGCGGCCAAGATCCGCGGGCGGCTCTTTCGGACCGTCTCCGAACTGGGCATCCACTACCGGCGCAGCCCCGCCTCCACGGCCGGCTCACGACCGCCCAGGAGCGGGCCGAGAGCCGGCGACCGGCTGCCCGACCTGCCCCGCGGGCTGCAGGCACGCACGGCGGCACCGGGCTGGCACCTGCTGCTGTCCGGGCCACCACCCCGCTGGCCGGACGAACGGCTCTCCTCGGCCCTGGAGGGACGGATCGCCCTGGTCTCCGTCCACCGGCTCGGCGGACAGAGCCCGTGGCCGGGCACCGCGCAGGGACTCGTCCGCCCCGACGGCTACCTGGGCTATGTCGCACGGGGCGCCGACCCGGACGGCCCGCGGACCTACCTGGACCACTGGCTGCCGACCGGCCACCGTTGAATCCACCCGCCGCACTGCGGCCGGCGGCCTCCCCGACCGCAGACCCTGCACCGGAGTGCCGGGTGCACGTCCGGTTGCGGCCGGCTACGAGCGACTACGCGGGTGCCTCCACCACTGCCTCACCCAACGAACCCACTACGACGAAGCCACCGCATTCCCCATGGCCCAAGCCCCTCAACTCTCTGTTGCCGCTTGACAGATCAATAGGCGGCTGCCCGGCGCAGGATCTCGAGCTCCAGCAGCCACTCCTTCTCCGCCTTGAGCAGGCGGGCGTTCTCGGCTCGCAGCCGAGCCAGTTCCTCAGCCGGACTCTGGCAGGCCCCGCCCACCCGGTGCTCGGACGTGTGCTGGGCGGTGTCCTTGCGGACCCACGTGCGCAGTGTCTCCCCGGTGATCCCTGCTCCGCGGCCACCGCCGCGTACGTGCGCTTGCCACCGGCGGCTCGGAACAATGCGACGGCGTCCTTCCGAAACTCCTCCGGGTACGGAGACTGGCGTCCCACCTGGACATCCCCTCCTGGACCTTCAAGATCCATTGTCAGGGTGTCCACTCCAAAGGATCAGCCTCAGTACTTCCCGAAGGGCACGGACCTGTCGCGATGGCAGGCCGATGAGCTCGAGGCCGTCGCTCTCGCACTCAACAACAGGCCCCGCAAAACGCTCGGTCAGAAGACGCCCGCCGAAGCCCTCAACGAGCATCTACTGTCGGTCCAACAAGCCGGTGTTGCGACGACAGGTTGAGCCTGGGCAATACGCGTCCCGGAAGTTCACCCACGCCCTGAACCGTCACGGCCTGGTCGGATCGTTGGGAAGGGTCGGCGCCGCCGGTGACAATGCGGCCATGGAGTCGTTCTTCGCACTCCTGCAGAACAACATCCTGGACCGCCGCACCTGGACCACCCGAGAAGCGCTCCGCACCGCGATCGTCATCTGGATCGAACGGACCTGCCACCGGCGCCGCCGGCAACTACGGCTGGGCTGATTGACCCCCATCGAGTTCGAGACCGCTATGAAGCCCGCCGCAGCCCTCGCGGCATGAAACCCCGACTGTCACCTATCCGTGCAGCAGTCCCACGTCACGGGGCCACAGGCCTGTCGGCGGGCAGCTCACCTGCGTGCTCACCCATGCCCACCTGGGGATCCCTTGATCACCATCCGGGGGCCCCACCGGCGGGTAACAGCCGCTTGCACGGATTCGCCGGGCCGGCGGTCACTCTGCGTGGATCTTCGGCCGGACCTCCACGATGATGTCCGCGTCCGCCATGTCACCCTCCTCGTCGCGCCAGAGGAGGACCCGCACGTGCCGCGCCTGGGGAAGGCCGCGCATCTTCCACTCGCTCATCAGGTCGGTGACGACGAGGGCGACGGCGTATTGAGGGCCCTCGCTCGAATCATCGGCGGTGATCGAGCCCCGCCACCGTTCGGGGTCGTTGCCGTACGGGCGCCATCCCTCCGAGCCGTGCGGCTCGAACACCCGGTACACCCAGTCCGTCTCGGTGCCCATAGCACCGATCCTGTCACTGTAAGGAGTCCCATGCGCCGCATCGGATCGACTTCAGCGCGACCAGGCCGCCGGCAGTACCACGCTCGCGAAGGCCTGTAGGGTGCCAATACTCACGCATAGCCCCTGAGCAGGCACTTTGCTACCTCAGGTGATCATGGCAAGCTCGGACTGCATGGCGTTGCGCATGCTCTACCTGATCTTCCTCCGACTCCTCGCACCGCTCGTGCGGCTCTCCCGCTCGGCGGAGGCCAAGGACATCGAACTACTCGCGCTGCGCCACGAGAATGCGGTGCTGCGCCGCCGGCTCGGCGTCCGGCCACGCCTTACCCGGCCAGACCGCGCGGTACTCGCCGCCCTCGCCCGGCACCTGCCGAGCAGGCTGCGCCGAAACCGCCTGGTCACCCCCAAAACCCTGCTGTCCTGGTACCGCCAGCTGACCCGCTGCAAGTGGGAGCAGAAACCCGCGCGCACCGGGCGGCCGCCGATCTCCGCGGAACTCACCGCCCTGATCCTGCGCCTGGCCCGCGAGAACCCGACTTGGGGCCATACCCGCATCCAGGGCGAACTGCGCCGCCTCGGCCACCGCGTCGGCGCAGCCACCGGCCGCCGTATCCTGCGCAGCGCCGGCCTGGGCCCCGCACCCCGGCGCAGCCCCAGCGGAGGTCCGACCTGGCGCGAGTTCCTGCGCACCCAGGCCTCCGGCCTGGCCGCGGACTTCTTCCACGTCGACACCGTTCGTCTGCCGATCTGCAACGAGCAGCACCTGCGACACGTCCTCGCCGAGTACGCCGAGCACTACAACTCCAGCCGGCCGCACCGAGCCCTGGACCTGCGCGCCCCAGCCGACGACGCGGACGTCATCCCCTTCCCCGCGCAGCGGATCCAGCGCCACGACGTCCTCAGCGGGCTCATCCACGAGTACCGCAACGCCGCCTGACGAAGATCACGAGAGCTGGCGAAGCAGCAGGTAAGCATGCATACAGAACTTTTGGAACCCTACGCGCTTCCCACCCTCACCGGCGTCCCCCGGATCAGGCTGCCCTCAGCTTCAACCGGACTGCTGCGACAGCCCGGTGGCGGGGTCCTTTCACCCCCACCCGGTCTTCAAGCGCCTCGTGGCGCACGGTGCCGTCGAGGATTACGTACGCTTTCGTACGAGCCGTCACCATCGCCTCGTCGAGCGTTGGGGCGTGTGCGGCCAGCACCTCGATCGCTTCGCGGATGTAGCGGCAGACGGTGGCGATCCCGATGCCGAACCCGGCCGCGAGTTGAGCGTTGGGGGCGCCCCCGGCCGGAGACTGGGGGAGTGTCACCGCCTCGCAGGTGGGCCAGGGCGAGCAGAGCCTGACGTCCCGCAGTCATTCGCCGCCATCGGGTCCCGATCTACCGGCGTCGAGTCGCCAGTTCACGGCTCAGGTAGCGCACGTGCGCGGTGGACAGATCGATCGCCGACGAGTGGACAAGCACGCGAAGCTCCTGGCAAGGCACGGTGGATCTTGGTCGTGACACCTCTCACCAGGAGCTTCATCGCGTTGCAGAGCCGCCCAAGTGACGGACGCCGCCGTCAGGTTGGAATCAGTTCACTGTGCAGGCTGCGGCTGTTCCGGGCGGGCATTGCCAGGGGTCGACCACGCCTGAGATCGGCGTGGTCTGGTGTTGTGGGGCACGCGGTCAGCGCGAAGCTGCCGGCATCCAGGGGGTTTGCCGTGCTGTCCGCCGCCCGGAACGCCCAGGGACCGACATGACAGGCAGGGGCCTCACCACCGCGGCGGCAACCGCCGCGAGCGCCGGCGCCGATGCTCGCGAAGCACAAGCGGTCAGCGGCGGTAGCAGTACGAATCCGAGGAGGTGTCGCCGGCTTGCAGGCGTGTCTGGTGCACACGCAAGCCCAAAAGGTCAAGCACCACCACCTCGCGGGCCGAGGGCAGAGAGTGGTACGGCCGCGCCCGCCGGTTCCCGCGACCTTCATCGCCCTTGTGCGACCGGTCGCGTTCAGCGGTTGACTGCCCCGAAAAGGACGACGAGCGCGGTGAGGACGGCCGCGAGAGGCATCGCCATCTCAGCCGGGACCCCGAGGACTTGCCGGTCCGCGGGCCGCTGCTGATGGGCGAGTCTGAGCGCCACCCACGCCGCCTGCGCGAGTACGCCGCCAACGAAGGCGAGCAGCAGCGGCATGAGGCCGTCCGGAATCGGCAAAGCGCTCGTCACAAAGGCTCCCGCGACCGGACTCAAGCAGGCCAGCCCGATCCATGGAGCTACGCGCCGCCTCGGTTGCGCCCCCAGCAGAGCGGCCAGCGCCAGGCCCTCGCCGGCCGCGTGCACCAGGAGCGCCGCCACCACGGCGACTGAGGCGGTCAGAGCCAGGGTCGCCCCCTCCAGGAAGCGGTGCAGAGCGAGCCCCGATGCCGCGCCGATGCCGCCCGCACGACCTGGCTCGCACGGGCAGCCCATACGGGCCACGGCGCCCATCACCTCGTACGAGGCGAGCGCGGTGAGCGGCACCGTCCACTGCGGCACGCCGGCCTCATGGGCCTCGTCCCACGCGTCGGGCAGAAGATCGAGGACCGCAATGATCAGCAAAATCCCTGACGCGGCGGCCAGCAGAAGCGCCGGCCGGCCGAATCCACGCCGCGCCAGCCAGGCGCCCACTACAGTGGCCACAGCCACCAGGACCACGGCCATCAGCGTTGCGGTGGAGGGCAGCTGCCACCCGGTTCCGTCGTCGGTGTGCGCGCCTGCTGCGTAGAGCACGGAGAGCATGCCCCCTTCCTACGAGGATGGCGGGCTTATGTGCGCAGTGCTCGGGTGTACCGGCTCCGTCAGCGGCGGTAGCAGTACGAATCAGAGGAGGCGTCGCCGCCCTGCAGGCGTATCTGGTGCACGCGCAGGCCGAGGAAGTCCGGGCCGTGCGGGAAGAAGCGGCTGTCGACGGAGAGCCCGCCGTGCGCGGTGGCGGCGTCGAGTTTGACCAGCCACGGGTCGATGCCCGCGGGATAGAGCTGCGCGTCCCAGGCGGCGTACAGGGAGTTCGTCAGGTACACGCGCCGCCCGTCGCGGCTGAGCTCGACCATCTGCGCTCCGCCGGTCAACGGAGTGTCCGGTTCGGCGGGGTGCGGCTGTCGGCCGACGACGCCGCCAAGACGCACGGACGCGGTCTGCCTGGGATGGAACGGGTCGCTCACGTCGTACTGGAGCAGGTCGCCGGTTCCCCAGGCGGATACGTACAGCCACTGGTCGTCCACGGACAGGTCGATGTCGGTGATGAACGGGGGCACGGCGCCGAACGGCTGCAGCGCCGGGGGCAGGTCCTCCGTCTGCGCGGGCTCGGCCGGGACGGTGATCACCTTGCGGACGGCGAAGTCCTCGCCCTCCCGGTTCCACAGCCACACCGACGCCGACAGGTCCTCCACGTTGACCACGGTGTTGGTGAACCCCCACGTGGCCTCGGGGTCGTGCGCGGGGCGCAGTTCCAGCACCATCTGGTTCTCGTCCCCCAGATCGACGCGCTGCAGGTGCCGGCCGGAGTCCAGTTCCCAGAAGTGCAGTGAGTGGCCGTAGCGGCGATCCAGCAGCAGTTCGGGGACGAGGCCGTCCTCGATCATCGAGGGGGTCCCCCACTCGCTGGTCACGGCGATGTTCTGGCGCAGGTGCCACCAGAGGTCGTAGGCGAGCCGCTGCGGTCCGCGGTCGCTCTCCCAGGCGCGCAGCACTTCGAAGCTTTCGTGGTCCAGCAGTGCGACGCCGCCGGGCCCGTCCGCCCCGTCCGCGCCGCCCAGGCAGGACAGGAACATTCCGTCGGGGCCGCAGTGGAGTGTGTGCGGGCGTGAGTATCCGGCCTTGGCGGCCAGCTCCTCGGGCTCGACCACCTTGACCAGGCGCGGACGGGCGGGATCGGGGCCGGTGTCGAAGACGTGCAGCCGGGAGGAGCGCAGTCCCGGGACGATGAGGTAGCGCCGCGCAGCGTGATGATGACCGGCATGCGCCAGCGCGCTCGAGCAGGCGTTCCAGCCGAAGTGGTGCAGTTCGTTTCCCGGGTCGGGCAGCTCGGCATGGGAGGTCACGCGGCCGTATACGGGGGATTCGGGGTCGGTGCCGACGGTGAACAACGCGTCCGCGCGCTGTGCGGCCGGGTCGAAACCGACGACATAGGCGAGCTTCTCCGGGGGTGCGGCGACGGCGTCCGCCGGAGTGCGGTACAAGGTGGGGTCACTGTGCTCGCCGCGGTCGTGAGCGTGCTCGGTCGTCGTCATGGCTGCTCCTTACTCCCGAACGGGAGCCTGGAGCCGGGGGCTCCCGGGAGGCAGCCGGCTCCACCCGTTCGAGGTCGATATGGAGGTACCGGACATATGGGCCCTGAAGTCAGCGTTTCACAGCCCCGAAGCACTGCCAACGCGGCAGCGCGGCGGCGCGGGCCGCCTCAGTGTGCGGCCCGTCTCCGGCACTGCGGGTGTCGATTAATCATCCGGCCTGTTCAGGCGGCATGCTGGCACTCATGCAGGGTGCCGCCGAGCCGGTCTCGTCGGTGGATCTTCAGGTGCGCGATCTGTCCTGGTGCGGTGATCGGTTCGGGCAGCGGGCGGAGTGGGGCGGCCTGACCCAGGGCCCGGTGCGGCCGATGCCCGTTGCAGAACGATGCGAACTCGCGGAGCGCGTGCAGGAAGTGGCTTTGGTTCCAGATCAAGGTGCGGTCCAGCAGCTCGCGCCGGCAGGTCTGGATCCACCGTTCCATGGGGGAGTTCATCCGGGGCATACGGATGCCGCTGGTGACGACCTCCAGCCCGGCGTCGGCGAACACGGCGTCGAAGGCCTGCCTGCGCTTTGCGTCCCGGTCGCGGATCAGGAAGCCGGCCCTGCCGCCCGCGTCCTGCAGGCCCCTGGGGAGGTGACGCCCCAGCTGCGCGATCCACCGCGCGCCGGGGTGCGCGGTGACGCCCGGGATCCGGACGCGCCGGCTGGCGTGCTCGAGGACGGCGAAGACGGACGGGCGCGCGTCGGTCAGGGGGCGGGTCTCGAAGAGGGCGCGGGCGGGCAGCGCGGCGGCCCGGCTGCGCGGGAAGTCGGGCCGGCTCGTGCTCTGCCGTGCGGGCGGGATGCCGTGCTCGCGGAGGATCTCCCCGACGGTGGAGGCGGCGACCTCGCGGGCCTGGGCTCTGGCCGCCCGCAGCGCGGCGAGCATCGTGGAGTCGATGTCGGCCGGCAGCCGCCATGCGGTCGTTGTGGAGGCGACCGGGCCGAACACCGTCGGCTGGTCACGCAGGATGCCGAGGTCACGGATTGCTTCGCCGCCGTCGGCGAGCATCACGGCCATGTCCACGGCGATCCGCCCGGGGGCGTGTCCGGTACCCCGTGGCCGCAGCCTGCGCAGCACGTCGTTGAAGGCGGCGGTCAGTCCGGTGGCATCGGCCAGATCGGCCGGCAGGCGGGATCCGGCGTGGCTGACCACTCCATGGCCGTCGGTCGAGACGACGAGCCGGGGACGCGAGGCGGTGGTGTGCACGCAGAAAGCGCCTTCCTGATGGAACGACAGAAGCCTTAGACAAGCCCTATCGTCCCAGGTCAGAAGGCGCTTTCGTGTTCTCGCCCAAGATCCGGACACCGCTCAAGCGAAACGGCGAGGCCAGGGCGTGTGCCGAGTGGGGATCACGGGTTTGGCTGTCTTTGCTGGCCCGGCCTGCTCGGGACGGTAGACAGGCGGGATGACCCGGGGTGATCTCACGGACGACGAGTGGGCTGTGTTCGAACCACTGCTGCCGCTGGGCGAACGCGGACCCATCCCCGACCTGCGCAGACTCGTCAACGGCGTGATGTGGCGGTTCCGTACGGGCGGTCCGTGGCGGGACATGCCCGAGCGGTACGGACCCTGGTCCACCGTCTACGGGCGATTCCACCTCTGGGCCAAGGCCGGGGTCTTCCAGACGCTGATGGAAGCGGTGATCGCCGAGGCCGCCGCACGCGGTCAGGCGGACCTCGACCTGGTGAGCTTGGACTCCACCGTGGCCCGTGCCCACCACCACGCTGCCGGGATGGCCGCCGATGCAGAGCTGCTCGAAGCCCTGGAGAAGGCCGTTGCGGAGGAAAAGAGGCTTCACCAAAGGGGCGAAACGCCCCGGCGGTCGAGCCGGACGAGCAGGCAGACGCCGCCCGCGAGGAGCAGCGACGCCTGCGCCGACGCCGCAAGGCCCGGCTCCGCGCCGCCGAACCGGGACGCTCACGCGGCGGGTTGACCAGCAAGGTGCACCTGTCGGCGGACCGCCGCTGCCGCCCGCTCTCCTTTGTCCTCACCCCTGGCCAGGCCGCCGACAGCCCCCGCTTCACCGCCGTCCTGGAACGCATCAAGGTGCGGGGCCCGGTCGGCCGGCCTCGCACCCGCCCTGCCGCCGTGGCCGCGGACAAGGCGTATTCCTCCCGCGTCAACCGCGACTACCTGCGCAGACGCAGGATCCGGGCAGTGATCCCGGAGAAGACCGACCAGGCGGCCAACCGGAAGAAGAAGGGCCGCCGGGGCGGGCGGCCCTTCGCCCATGACACCGAGCTCTACCGCGACCGCAACACGGTGGAACGCTGCATCAACAAGATCAAGGAGTGGCGCGGGCTCGCCACCCACTACGACAAAACCCCGGTCAGCTACCTTGCCGGACTCCACCTGCGCGGCGCGGTCATCTGGCTCCGCAGTCTCACATGAAGATCTCGACTCGGCACACGCCCTAGCTAGGTACTGCCGGGAAGCGACTCGTCCTGTGCCCCTCATGTATCTGATGTGCCGTCAGGTAAGTCGGCATCTGATCAGCGTCAGTCCCCGCGCATTCCGAGACGGTTGTCCGAAC
This sequence comes from Streptomyces sp. NPDC005774, assembly GCF_042871645.1. Classification (NCBI taxonomy): domain Bacteria; kingdom Bacillati; phylum Actinomycetota; class Actinomycetes; order Kitasatosporales; family Streptomycetaceae; genus Streptomyces; species Streptomyces sp. NPDC005774. The sequence goes on from NZ_JBIAIV010000082.1 coordinate 14,592, forward strand.
AGGCGCCTGGTCGGCGGCGTCAACACAGCCTGGTTCGTGCGGAAACGCAGGCAGGGAGCCTTCTCCCCAGAGGAAACCGATGTTCCTCGAAATCTTCGAGTCCGACGCGTGCCGTTGTACAGTGAAGACCGCCCTTGACCTGCACAAAGCAGGCAGGGAGCCGTCTTCCGGGAGTCCCAAATGCTGCGTACTCTGTTCAAGTCCAAGATCCACCGTGCCACCGTCACCCAGGCCGACCTGCACTACGTGGGATCCGTGACGATCGACGCCGATCTGCTGGACGCCGCCGATCTGTTGCCCGGTGAGCTCGTGCACATCGTCGACATCACCAACGGGGCCCGGCTGGAGACCTATGTCATCGAGGGGGAGCGCGGCTCGGGTGTCGTCGGGATCAACGGGGCCGCCGCGCATCTCGTCCACCCCGGTGACCTGGTGATCATCATCAGTTACGCTCAGGTGACCGACGCCGAGGCGCGGGCGCTGGAACCCCGGGTGGTGCATGTGGACGGTGACAACCGCATCGTCGCCCTGGGCGCCGACGCGTCCGCGCCGGTGCCGGGATCGGACCAGCGGCGCAGCCCGCAGGCCGTCAAGGCATGACCGGCGGGGACGGTACGACCGGCGCGGACGCAATGGCAGACGGGCGCACGGCGACGGGCAGAGGCAGGAGCGTGATGTGTTCATGAGCGACATCGAGATCCGCGACGACCGGGCGGCGGGCCGTCTGGAAGCGGTGACGGGCGAGGGGGAAGTCGTCGGCCGGATCGAGTACTTCGTCCTCGAATCGCCCGAGCGCGCGATCGTTCCGGTCCACACCATCGTGGAACCCGCTCATGAGGGCAAGGGCATCGCGGGCTCCCTGGCCCGGGAGCTGTACGCCATCGCCGCCCGCGAGGGCGTCGTGGTCGCCCCGCTCTGTCCGTACGTCGTCAAGTGGGCCGAACGCCATCCCGACCAGGCCCCGGCCGCCTCCCCGGAGCTGGTCCGGGCGGCGAAGGCGTGGCTGGCGGCGCACCCCGGGCGCTTCTGACGTCCCGGACGCCTCGTGCTCGCCCTGCTGCACACCTCGCCCGTCCACGTCCCCGCCTTCGACGCCCTGCGCGACGACGCCCATCCGGAGCTGGAGCTGCGGCATCTCGTCGACGAGGAACTGCTGGACCGGGCTCGCGCGGCGGGCCCCGAGGCCGTGGCCCACGACGTACGGATGAGGCTGCGGGAGGCCGTCGCCGATGGTGCCGGGGCGGTGCTGTGCACGTGCTCGACCATCGGCTCGGTCGCGGAGGCGGCGGCCGACGGGATCGGTGTGCCGGTGCTGCGGGTCGACCGGCCGATGGCGGGCGCCGCCGTGGCCGCCGGGCCGCGCGTGGTCGTCCTCGCCGCTCTGGCGAGCACCCTCGGCCCGACGGCGGCTCTGGTCGAGGAGGAGGCGCGCCGCGCCGGCCGCCCCGTCGAGGTGCGCACTCTGCTGGTCGAGGGAGCCTGGTCCCGTTTCGAGGCGGGCGACCCGACGGGATACGTACGTCGGGTCGCCGACGCGGCCGACGCCGTCACCGGCGCCGACGTGATCGTGCTCGCCCAGGCGTCGATGGCCCCGGCGGAGCACCTCACGACCACCGCCGTCCCGGTGCTGTCCAGCCCGCGGGCGGGGCTCGCGGCGGGCGCGGCGGCGGTACGGGACGGCCGGCAGCGCCACCTGGGCCTTCGGCAGGCGGGATCGGCAGGCGTGGTCGTCGCGCAGGGGAGTGACCGGGGACGACTGGGGACGTGATCACCGGGTAGACGGGGAACAGTCCAGAGCCGACGTCGACCGACTGTCCGGAGGACATCGCCATGACGCAACCCCACCCGGACCCCGTCCCACCCGGACCCGCACCGGACCCGGTTCCCCCGGTACCCGGCCCGGACCCCGTGCATCCGGGACCCGCCCCGGGCCCGGAACCTCAGCCTCCGCCGCCCCATCCCGACCCGGTCCCGCCCCCGGGTCCGGCACCGACACCCCCGCCCTCGCCGCCGACACCGGGCCCGCCCGCTCCAGGGCCGCCCGTTCCCGGTCCGCCGCCCACGCCGGGCCCGCCCGGACCGTCCCCCTCGCCGATTCCTCCGGGCCCCGAACCGGTCCCGAACCCGGAACCCGGCCCGCCGCTCACCTGACCCGGCGACCGAGCCGGACGACCCGGGAAACAGCGCACTGGGCGGTGGACGACCGTGAGGCCGTCCACCGCCCAGTGGTGTGCCGCGGATGCCCGCCGGTCAGGACCGGCGGGCACCCCTCACGCCTCCTCCGATCACGCCGAGACCTCGCTGCGGTCGTCCCCCCACAGCGTGTGGAACGATCCGTCGCGGTCCGTGCGCCGGTAGGTGTGCGCGCCGAAGTAGTCCCGCTGCCCCTGGGTGAGGGCGGCCGGCAGGCGCTCCGCGCGCAGGGCGTCGTAGTAGGCGAGGGCCGCGGCGAAACCGGGGGTCGGCACGCCCTGGCGGGTCGCGGCGACCAGCACCTCGCGCCAGTCGTCCTGCGCGTCGGCGATCTCCCGCGCGAACGTCTCGTCCGACAGCAGGCTCGGCAGGTCGGCACGGGCGTCGTACGCGGCGCGGATACGGTCCAGGAAGGCCGCGCGGATGATGCATCCGCCGCGCCAGATCGCGGAGACCGCGCCGAGGTCGATGTCCCAGCCGTACTCGTCACTGCCCGCGGCGATCTCGTGGAAGCCCTGCGTGTACGACACGATCTTCGACGCGTACAGCGCCTGCTCCACCCGGTCCGCGAACGCCGCCGCCTCCGCCTCGCCGAGCGGCGCGGCCGTCGGACCCGCCAGCCCGCGCGAGGCCTCGCGCAGCGCCGCGTGCCCCGACAGCGAACGCGCGAACACCGCCTCCGCGATCCCCGACACCGGCACACCCAGGTCGAGCGCGATCTGCACGGTCCAGCGCCCCGTGCCCTTCTGCTCCGCCTGGTCGACCACCACGTCGACGAACGGCTTGCCCGTGGCCGCGTCCACGTGCGAGAGCACCTCGGCCGTGATCTCGATCAGGTACGAGTCCAGGCGGCCGGTGTTCCAGGTGCGGAAGATGTCCGCGATCTGCGCGGGCTCGTACCCGGCGACGTCGCGCAGCAACTGGTACGCCTCGCCGATCAGCTGCATGTCGGCGTACTCGATGCCGTTGTGCACCATCTTCACGAAGTGCCCGGCGCCGTCGGGGCCGACATGGGTCACGCAGGGCGCGCCGTCGGCCGCCTTCGCCGAGATCTTCTCCAGCATCGGGCCCAGCGACTCGTACGACTCCTTCGAGCCACCCGGCATGATGCTCGGCCCGTTGAGCGCGCCCTCCTCACCACCGGAGACGCCGGTGCCGACGAAGTGGATGCCCTGCTCCCGCAGCGCACGCTCGCGGCGCCGGGTGTCGGCGAAGTGGGCGTTGCCACCGTCGATGATCATGTCACCGGGTTCCAGCAGCGGCGCGAACTCCTCGATCACCGCGTCCGTCGGCTCACCGGCCTTCACCATGATGACCAGCCGCCGCGGACGCTCCAGCGCCGCCACGAACTCCTTCGCGGTCTCGGCCGCCACGAAGCCGCCCTCGTGCCCGAACTCCTCCACCAGCGCATGGGTGCGTGCCGCCGTCCGGTTGTGCACCGCGACCGTGTAGCCGTTGCGGGCGAAGTTGCGCGCGAGGTTGCGGCCCATGACCGCGAGACCCGTGACGCCGATCTGAGCTGAACTGCTCATTGGGTTGACTCCTAGTGACCTTGATATCGGTACTGTCGGGATCGTCGGTGCTGCCGGTCGCTGCCCGCCAGTCCCGCCGGCGATCATTCCGACCATCCTGACGTGCCGCAACCGCGTCCGCACGCGCGGGTCGTTACGACATCCCGCAGCCACATACGGGCGGGGACCCCCTCCGTACTCATCCGGGCCGCTCGGCATACGTGTATGCGCCCCGCGTACGCGGGGCGCCCAGGCGAGAGTATGCCGCGCGACGGCGACAAGCGGGGCGCAACGGTCGAAAAGTACCGGCCACTTGGCGCATCCGCGCGGCTGATAGCCGTCTTGTCACGGCCGGTTCGCAACGCTTACTTTGGCCACTTCCGACGCATTGTCGAGGGAGACTTCATGACCGTGCGCGGCCGGCATCGCCGGTATCAGCCGAACAGGATCAACCGCGCCTCACTCACCGTCACCGCGGGTGGTGCCGGAATGGCGCTTCCCCTCCTGGGCGCCGGCGTCGCCGAGGCGGCGGACGTGGACACCTGGGACAAGGTCGCCGCGTGCGAGTCCAGCGACAACTGGGACATCAACACGGGCAACGGCTACTACGGCGGGCTTCAGTTCACCCAGTCCACCTGGGAGGCCTTCGGCGGCACCCGGTACGCGCCGCGCGCGGACCTGGCCACCAAGGACCAGCAGATCGCCATCGCCGAGAAGGTCCTGGACGGCCAGGGCCCCGGCGCCTGGCCGGCGTGCTCGCAACGGGCCGGGCTGACCCGGGGCGGCGACACCCCCGACATCCGCCCGGCCGCCGGCCGCTCCGGCAGCACCGAGGCCACGAGCGACGTCCGGACCGGCGCGAAGAAGGACGCCAAGCCGGCCGCGAAGGCTGGTGGCGGGAGCGGCACCGGCGCCACCACCGTCGAGGACGTCGAACCGCAGAAGACGCCCCAGTCCCGCGCGGGCCGCGCCGAGATGTACACCGTGCTCCACGGCGACACCCTCTCCGGCATCGCGGAGGAGGAGCGGGTACGGGGAGGCTGGCGCGGGCTGTACGACGCGAACAACGCGACCGTCGGCGCCGACCCCGACCTGATCCTGCCCGGCCAGCGGCTCACCCTCCCCGGGGGGAAGGCCGCCCCGGCCCGCCCCGCCCCGAAGCCCGCGGACACGGCCTCCAAGAACAAGAAGCCCAAGAACAAGACACCGGAGAAGAAGGCGCCCGAGAAGAAGGCGCCGGAAAAGAAAGCACCGGAAAAGAAAGCTCCCTCGCAGCGCACCGGGGAGCGGGCGGACCGCACCACCCAGAAGAGCGGCACGCACGTGGCCCCGGTCGCCGCACCCCTGGGCACGCCGTACCACAAGGCCGGGTCCTCCTGGTCGAAGGGCTACCACACCGGTGTCGACTTTCCCGTGCCCACCGGCACGTCCGTGAAGGCGGTCGCGCCGGGCAGCGTCGTCAGCGCCGGCTGGGAAGGCTCGTTCGGCTACCAGGTGGTGGTCCGGCACGCCGACGGCCGCTACAGCCAGTACGCCCACCTGTCGGCGATCTCGGTGCGGAGCGGCCAGTCGGTCACCGTGGGCCAGCGCATCGGCCGGTCCGGCTCGACGGGCAACAGCTCGGGCCCGCATCTGCACTTCGAGGTGCGGACGGGACCCGGTTTCGGATTGGACGTCGACCCGGTCGCCTACCTGAGGGCGGGCGGCGTCAGGATGTGACGCGTAGGCAGTGCCGGTCCTGCGCGGGCATCGGGACGTACGAGCCGCCGGAGAAGGGTCCGTACACGAACACCGGAAGAGACGGCTCCGCGGCGTCGCTCTCGGCCCCGGCCTCCAGGGCCGATGGCGAGGCCGCGGTGGCCGCGGTGGCCTGGGCGGGCACCCGCACACGTACGTCCCGTGCGCGCTCGGAGTGCAGCAGTCGCTCGACCGAATCGGACAGCGAACCGGCGCCGGCCCTCACGGACCCCGCAGACTCCAGGGTGCCCACAGCCCTCACCGCGGCCACCGCCTCTACGGACCGCCCGGCAGGCACCGCTCCGGCCATCGCGACCTCCACCTCCGGAGTAACCGGAGCAACCGGAGCCTCCAGGAAAACCGGGCCGACCGGCGTCACCGGGAAGCCCGGGGCGCCCGCACCGACGTTCTCCACCCGCTGCGGCTGCTCGCGCGCCAGCCGCTCCGTCGTCAGCAGGATCAGACCGCCGGCCGCCACCACGCCACAGCTCAGGGCGAGCGCCGTGCCGGTCGCGCCGTAGCGGAAGGTCTCGCCGAACATCGTGATGCCGACCGCTGCCGCGACCACCGGGTTCACCACCGTCAGCGTGGCCAGCGGAGCCGCGAGTCCGGCGCCCCGGTAGGAGGCCTGAGAGAGCAGCAGGCCGGCCGTGGCCAGTACGCCGATCACCGAGAGGGACGGCACGTCCCCCGCCGAGACACCGTCGGTCCAGTCCACCGCCACGGTCTTCGTGAAGACGGACGACATGCCGAAGGCGATACCGGAGGCGACGGCGAGCAGGATGCTGCGCACCGCCGGGTGCCGCTGCACGGTCCGGGCCGCGGCCATCAGGGCGACGACCGCGACGGCCGTGGCCAGCGCCGCCGCCACCCGCTGGGCGGTGCCGAGGGACTGCGCGTCGGACGCGCCGACCAGGGACAGCAGACCGGCGAGTCCGGCGGTCGCCATGAGGGCGCCCCGCCACGCCGTCGCACCCGCCCTGCGGCCGACGAACAGCGCCGCCATCGGCAGCGCGAACACGATGGTCAGCGCGCCCAGCGGCTGGACCAGACTCAGCGGGCCGCAGGCGAGCGCCACCACGTGCAGCAGACCACCGAGGCCGTTCAGCGCGACCGCCGCCCACCAGCCCGGCCGGCGCAGCGGCGCGTACTGCTCACCGGGGGAGGACACCGCGACCTGCTCCTGCACGATCGCTCCGCCCGCATAGGCCACGGCGGATACGAACGACAGCAGCACGGACAACGCGAGGGCGCTCATCGGCAGCTCCTCTGCGGGAGGCCGGGGCGCCGGCCCCGGTGCGGCGAACGGTCGGCTTTCATGAACAACACGATGCCGTGTTCCGGTGTTCCCGTCGTCGTCCCTGAGCACTCAATGGGTCCTACTGCCGATGGAGTACGAGGACACCCCCGTCATCCCCTGGGTGGGCACCTCGAGGCCGAGGGACCCTGACGGCTTCCCTAGGGGACTCGGTCTCCCTCGTACTTCCCGTGCCCTTCGTACTTCCCCGTGCCCTTCGTACTTCCCCGTGCCCTTCGTACTTCCCCGTGCTCCCGGGCACCCCTGTGGTGGCCATCGGGGTCTCCCCTGCTCGAACGAAGTTGAGAGCTCGGGGAAGGGTCGGCGGTGTGCACGAGGTCGTGGAGGACGGCGTGACCGGGGTACTAGTGGAGCTGGACGACGATTTCGAGACAGGGCTCGCGCGGGCCCTGGACTCGGTCCTCGGCGACCCGGACGCCGCCCGGCGGATGGGTGAGGCCGGGCGGGAGCGAGTGGTCGGCGAGTTCGGCCGGGACGCGGTGGCCCGCCGCACGGCCGCTCTACGAGGAGATCCGCAAACAGGCTTAGCCGTCCCCGCTCAGGGGCAGGGATGGGAAAATTCGGCGTGAGGGGAGCGGCCATGCGTCGTGGTGGTCCTTCGGTCCTGGGGATCGTGCTGGCGGGCGGCGAGGGCAAGCGCCTCATGCCGCTCACGGCGGACCGTGCCAAACCGGCGGTCACCTTCGGCGGCACGTACCGCCTGGTCGACTTCGTCCTGTCCAACCTCGTCAACGGCGACATCAAGCGCATCTGCGTGCTGACGCAGTACAAGTCGCACTCGCTGGACCGGCACATCACCACCACCTGGCGCATGTCCAGCCTGCTCGGCAACTACGTCACCCCCGTCCCCGCCCAGCAGCGCCTCGGCCCGCACTGGTACCTGGGCAGCGCCGACGCCATCCTGCAGTCGCTGAACCTGATCTACGACGAACAGCCGGATCACGTGGTGGTGTTCGGCGCCGATCACGTGTACCGCATGGATCCGCGCCAGATGCTTGCCCAGCACATCGAGAGCGGCGCCGGCGTTACGGTCGCCGGGATCCGGGTGCCGCGCTCGGAGTCCGCCGCCTTCGGCGTGATCACCCCGGGCTCGGACGGCCGGACGGTGCAGGGCTTCCTGGAGAAGCCCACCGACCCACCGGGCCTCCCCGGCGACCCCGAATGCGTGTTCGCCTCCATGGGCAACTACATCTTCACCACCAAGGCCCTGATCGAGGCCCTTCAGCGGGACGCCGAGGACGAGGACTCGGTGCACGACATGGGCGGTTCGATCCTGCCGCAGCTCACCGACCGGGGTGAGGCCCACTTGTACGACTTCAGCTCCAACCACGTGCCCGGCGAGACCAGCCGCGACCAGGGCTACTGGCGGGACGTCGGCACCCTGGACGCCTACTACGAGGCGCACATGGACCTGATCGCCGAGCGCCCCGCCTTCAACCTCTACAACCGCCAGTGGCCGGTCTACACCCACTCCAGCCAGCTCTCACCGGCCCGGTTCAACGCCGGCGGCATGGCGAGCGAGTCCATCATCAGTGCCGGCTGCCTGATCCGCGGCCAGGTCACCCGGTCCGTGCTGTCACCGGGGGTGGTGATCGACCCGGGGGCCGTGGTCCAGGGCTCGGTGCTGCACGACAACGTCCACATCGGGCGGGGCGCGGTGGTGCGTGGTGCCGTCCTGGACAAGAACGTGGAGGTACCGCCCGACGCGACCATCGGCGTCAACCCGGAGCGGGATGCGGAGCTGTACACGGTGTCCGAGGGCGGAGTGATCGCCCTCGGCAAGGGGCAACCGGTGCCGTAGAGCTCAGCGGCGGGTGCGGGCCCCGGTCGGTCATGTGACCACCGGGGTCTTTGTCATGTCCCTGGACGAATGGAGGAATCCGTGCTGTTATGCCAATTACTGTGCTTGACAACGTTGTACAGCCGAATGCAGTACACAGAAAAGCACACACACTGAGCAGAGAGCCGTCACCTTCCTCACAGACGGAGGATCCGTGCGCATCAGACGCCTCAGCCTCGATCCACCGCGTAGCGGTCGGGCTGTGGACGGAGAAATCAGAAGAGGTGCCCGCTGACCTGGGATGATGGGAGTTCTGACGCTTC
>NZ_JBIAIV010000083.1:0-23267 GCF_042871645.1 Streptomyces sp. NPDC005774
GCCCATGCCTCGGTACGGGCGGCGAGGGCCAGGTTGTAGACCTTGCGCACGCAGCCGAACGTGCGCGACAGCTCGGCCGCCTGCGCATCGGTCGGGTAGAAGCGGTACTTGAACGCCCGCTTCACGTGAGTGACCATAGTTCACAAACTAGTGGATTTGCTTGTGAGAATCAAACTCGCTGGTCAGGGCACGGTTTTTCGCCTGGTGGCGAAACCCCGCTTCCTGCCCTGCTCCGCAGGGGTTTCGTTTCCTCCCCCGCCTGAAGGCGGGGGTGTCCACGAAAGGAATCCGATGAACGCAGGGGTGTGCGACAGCGGCGCCCTGTGGGCGGATTGACGGCGCGGGCCGTCCCGTCGGCGAGGGACCGGCCCGTGCTCAGCACCCTGGGGAGACGCCCGTCCGAGGAGTCCCTGACAGATGTCAGGGCAGCGCCCGGGCGGAGTCCCACGGTCCCGCCCGGATGCCCCGCCCGACAGCAACCCGCCTCACCGGCACGCCCCGGTACCCGTCGGCCACCCGCCCGCAGCCGGTGAAAACCCCTCGACGGCCACTGACACAGTTGTCTACCATCACCCGTGCGGCATCGCGTGCCGGTCATCGACCGGGTGAGGCATGGAGGTGCCGCGGATGCCCGTGGAGGCATTGACCAGTGTCAGTCGAGTTCAACCACACCATCGTTCTCACTCGTGACCGGGAGAAGTCCGCCCGTTTCCTCGCCCGTATCCTGGGGCTCGAGGTCGGCGAACCGGCCGGAGTCTTCCTTCCCGTGACGACGGCCAACGGCGTCACCCTGGACTTCGCGACCGTCGACGCCGACTTCCCGGTACAGCACTACGCGTTCCTCGTCTCCGAGGACGAGTTCGCTCCCATCCTCAACCGGCTGGTGGACGCCGGAATCCCCATCCAGGCCGATCCGCACGGCCGCCACCCGCGCCGCGTCAACCGCCACGACGGCGGCCACGGCGTGTACTTCGCCGACCCGGCCGGACACGGTCTGGAAGTCATCACCCGCCCCTACGGAACAGACCCGGACTCCCCGCTCAACGGCGTCACCGAGGAAGTCCCCGGGGCGGTCTGATCCGTCCGGGCGACTGCCGGAGGGCCGGGCCGGGTGGGCCGGGGGCTTTCCCGCTCCGCCCCGTTCCACCGGGCCCGGCCCCCGGCGGTCGCTCCGAGGTCCGTTCAGACGACCGCGTCCGCGCGCAGGGCCGTGATGTCGGCGGGGGAGTGGCCGAGGTCGCCGAGAATGGACTCGGTGTGCTCGCCGACGGCGGGCACCGGGTCCATGCGGGGCGCGAGACCCGCGAGGTCGGCCGGGGGGAGCAGGGCCTCCACCGTCGCGCCGGGGACCGCCACCTCACGCCAGCGGTCGCGGGCGGCGAGGACCGGATGGCCGAGGAAGGCGGCGACGTCGTTGACCCCCGCACAGGCGATACCGGCCGCCTCCAGGTCCTCGAGGAGCTCATCGGCGTCGGAGCGGGCGAAGCGCTCGGCGATCACGGCATCGAGTTCCTCGCGGTGTGTCACGCGCGCGGAACCGGTCGCGAAGCGCGGATCGCCGGTCAGCTCGGGGCGGCCCAGGAAATCGGTGCACAGAGCCGCCCACTCGCGCTCGTTCTGGATGGAGAACAGTACCTCGCGGTCGTCCGCGGCCCGGTACGTCCCGTACGGGGCGATGGTGGCGTGCCGCGTACCCAGGCGCGGGGGCTGGCTGCCGCCGTAACGGGTGTAGTAGGCGGGCTGGCCCATCCACTCGGCCAAGGCCTCGAACAGCGATACCTCCACGGGGTGGACGGTGCCGGCGGTCGCCCGGGTGTAGAGAGCGGTGAGGACCCCGCTGTACGCGTACATTCCGGCGGCGATGTCGGCCACCGAGATACCGGTGCGGGCGGTCCCCTCCGGCGTTCCGGTCAGCGACACCAGGCCCGTCTGGCACTGCACCAGCAGGTCGTACGCCTTGCGGTCGGCCCAGGGACCGGTCGTGCCGTAGCCGGAAATGGTGCACGGGATCAGGCGGGGGTGACGCCGGGCGAGGCCGTCGGTGCCCAGGCCCAGCCGGTCTGCCGCGCCCGGTGCCAGGTTCTGCACGAACACATCGGCCCCGGCGAGGAGTCGGTGCAGGATCTCGAGGCCCCGCGGATCCTTGAGGTTCAGTGTGAGGGACTCCTTGGACCGGTTGAGCCACACGAAGTAGCTGGAGTGGCCGTGGACGGTCGTGTCGTAGCGGCGGGCGAAGTCGCCCTCGCCCGGCCGCTCTACCTTGATCACACGGGCTCCGAGGTCGGCGAGCTGCCGGGTGGCGTACGGCGCGGCCACGGCCTGCTCCAGGCTGACCACCGTGACCCCGGACAGGGGATGCCTCCGCACGTCCACGTCTTCCGCTCGCCTTCCGCTCGTCTTCCCGGACCGAACCCGCCCGCCCCGTCCGCTCGATCAGTACAGCCGGTGCGAGCGGCCTGTCAACGGCCGCCCTCGGTCCGTTCGGCCCGCTCAGCCGGGTGTCCCGCATGCCCGGGCGGGGGGAATCCCGGCGGGCGGCCTGCCGCGGGTGACGACGTGCGCGCCGCGGCCGTCGACGGCACGGACCTGGAGCGAGCCGCATCCGCAACGGGTCCACACCGTGCTGCCCGCGGCGGTGCTGTGCCGCGACACCAGCTGGAACGGCTCGGCGTCGTCCGGCCATCCGCAGTACGGGCAGACGATGCCGGTCGTGCCGGTGGTTTCGTGCGCGCTGGTCATAGCGGCCCCTCGGCTCCTCGAAGTCCGGCTCCCGGGACGACAAGGCCCGGGCGGCCGTCGTGACACAGACCAGGGTGCGTCGCACCTTCCGTACACGTCCAGGTTGAATTTATGGAGTCGACCGTGAAGCGTGGGCTACATGATTGACCTGCGCCGACTGCACGTCCTCAGGGCGGTCGCCCACTACGGCACGGTCACCGCGGCCGCCCGCGCCCTGCACTTCACCCCGTCCGCCGCCTCCCAGCAGATCCGCCAGCTCGCCCGCGACCTGGGTGTCGACCTGCTGGAACCGCAGGGACGCGGCGTACGGCTCTCCCCGGCCGCCGAGAGCCTGCTCGCGCACGCCGACGCCATCGAGACCCGCTGGGAACAGGCCGAACTGGATCTGCGGGCCGACCACGGCGCCCCCACCGGGCTGCTGCGGGTCACCGGGTTCCCGGTGGCGATCTCGGTCCTGCTGGCCCCCATGGCGGCCCGGCTGGGCGCCCGTCATCCCAGGCTGACGGTACGGATCCTGGAGACAGAGGTGCCGAAGAGCTTCGACCTGCTCTTCGAGGGGGCCACCGATCTGGCGATCGTCGAGGCGACCCCGCTCAACCCGCCGTTGAACGACGAGCGCTTCGACCAACAGCCGCTGCTGGACGACCCGTTCGACCTCGTGGTCCCCGAAGGGCATCCACTGGCCGGCCGCGAGCGGGCCGGCCTCGAGGAGGCGGCGCGCGAACCGTGGATCGCACCGGTGCCGGAGAGTCCCTGCCGGCTCCATGTGATGTCGGCCTGCGGCGCCGCCGGGTTCACCCCGGACGTCGTCCACCACGCCCTCGACTGGAACGTCACCGCCCATCTCGTCGCGCACGGGCTCGGCGTCGCCCTGATCCCGCGACTGGCCCAGCTGACCCCGCACCTGCCGATCACCCGCGTACGCTGCACAGGCAACCCGCACCGCAAACTGCTGACCTGCACCCGAGGGGGCGGCCACGCCCGCCCGGCGGTCGAGGCCGCGCTGCGGGAACTGCGGGAACTGGCGCCGACGGCCGTCGCCTGAGAGCGGCCCCCCTCGCGAGGGCCTCGCGGCGCCCGCCGGGCCACCGGCCCCGCTGGGTGACGGGGACGGTGCCCGCCCGATCGGCCCGCTCCGGCGGCGGGTCCTGGTGCGCGAGGTCGTGTCGAGACGGCGGGTGTTCCTCGTGACGGTCAGCGGGTGGTGCTGAGCCAGGGCATCGGATCCGTGTACTGCCCGTCGAGAAGGACCTCGAAGTGCAGATGGGGACCGGTCGACAGGCCGGTGGAGCCCACGGGCCCCACCGGAGAGCCGGCGGTCACGGTCTGGCCCGCGGTGACCTGGAGGGCCGCCAGGTGACTGTAGGTCGTCTCCAGCCGCTTGCCGGCGATCGTGCCGTGGTCGATCACCACACGGTTGCCGTAGGCCGGGGTCATGCCCGCGAACGTCACCCGGCCGTCGCGCGTGGCGGACACCTGCGCCCCTTGGGGTGCGCCGAAGTCCACTCCCGTGTGGAGCTTGGTGACACCGGTGAGCGGGTGCTCACGCGAGCCGAACGGCGAGGTGACGGTGAGTACGCTCGCGGGCGGGACCAGGATGGCCGAGGCGCTCCGGCCGTCGGCCGTGTCGGGGTTCTGCCGGACGAGTGCCTCGTACCGCGGCAGTCGTTCCTTGACCTCCTCGAGGAACGCGCGTGCGGCGGCCGGCACGTGGCCCGTCCGCGCCACCGCGTCCGTCCCCACCATGTACGCGGCGAGGGTGAGGTCCACGAGGTTGCCGCTGACGGTTCCCTTCGTCCTGAGGTCGGTCACCTCCTTGGCGAGGGAACAGTCATACCGGCCGAGGGCCATGACGGCGTCCGCCGGATCGAGGGGTGAGGAGCGGCCGTTGGCGTCGTCGTCCCGGCCCCAGGTGTGCCACTGGGCGTCGGTGAAGCGTGCGATTCCCTGCTGGGAAAGGCTGGCAGTGTCGTTGTTCCACCCGGACAGCTGATCGATCTGGGCGGCGAGGAGGGAGGGGGTGACGACCTCGCAGGCATCGGCAGCCTTGCGCAGCCAAGGGACGTAGGAGGCGTCGACGTTGCTGACGGACGTCGGTGCCGGATCCGACCCCTCGGACAGAGCGGGGGAGAGGACGCCGGTCAGGGCGAGGAACCCCGCGACCCCGACGATGACCACCATGGTGGGCACCGCGATCAGGACGAAGGGACCGGGGCCGCGGCGGCGTGGCGGGCGGGCTCCGCCGGGAGCCGGCGTCGTCGACGGAGGTTCGTGGCCCGGCGGTTCATCGGTGGCGTCGCCCTGCTGCGGCGTGCCGTCGGCCGGGTCGACCGGCATCGTGGGCGTGATCGACTCCGGACGCGCCCCGTGCCGACCCGGCACCGTTCGGTCACCTGCTTGTTCGGCTGCGGCTGCCGTGTGAACGGCCCCGGCGCTCTTTCCGTCCTCGGTCACGTGTCGTGTCTGCTGTGCGAAGGTGCGGCGACCGGCTGCGATGACGGGGGGAAGTTCAGACTCACGCTCGGATGCTAACGGCGTCCTGACGAGACGTCACCGGCCTGCGAGGCAAAGAGGATTGCCCGAAAGGGTGGACGCGATGCCCAGGAGAACGCACGCGAGGGCCGCTCAGGGTCGGCGCGGGCGCTTTCACGGCTGTGGACGGGTGGGACCCGCGCCCGGCCGCGCCACCGGGCTCCTTGCCGCTGCCCGGGCGTCCCGCCGTCGGGTTTCCGGCTGTCGCCCGGGTGCCCCCGCGCGCAGCCCGTCCATGACGATGTCCAGCAGTCGGGTGGCCCGGGTCCGCCAGTCCCCGGTGGGGTCGAGCTGCCACAGGCCGCCGATCGCGAGAACCATGTCGTCCGAGGTCACCCCGGGCCGGATGGTTCCGGCCTCCTCGCAGGCGCGCAGCAGGAGTTCGGCCGCCTCGATCACGGGGTCGGGCCCCGGCTTCGCCGGGCTGCCCGGTGTACCGGTCGCCTGCCTGATGGCGTCGGCCAGTCCGGCCTTGGTCATCGCGAACAGGGTGAGCCGGTCCATCCATTCACGCAGGGCACGGTCGGGCTCCCGGGTCTCCAGCAGCCGCGCCGCGCTGTCGGCCACCTGGCGCATCTCGTGCCGGTAGATCTCCAGGACGAGATCCTCCCGGCTGGGGAAGTTCCGGTAGAGCGTGCCCTGGCCGACGCCCGCCTTCTTGGCGATCACGCTCAGCGGGGTGTCGGCCGACCGGGTCAACTCGGCCAGCGCGACCTCCAGAATACGCTCGCGGTTGCGCTGCGCGTCCGACCGCAGGGGTGCCTGCGCGCGAGAGGGCGTGCTCCTGCCCTGTGGCGTGTTTTCGTCGCCCGTATCCCGGCCCATGTCCCGCTCCACGTCCCGACCCACTCGTCCGTCCTCCTCCCGGGCATGGCCGAAACCCGTTCTTGCTAAGCGGACAACTGTCCACTAAATTTTCCCGGTACCGGACAACCGTCCGCTTCGGTGCATCGTAGCGGTGGCCGCGGACAGTGCGGGAGAGGGCGGGCATGCCCGTGCCCGCGGGTGGCCGACGCCCGCGCTCCCGGTCCGTCGACGAGCTTCCACCGGTCGACCTTCTGACCGTTTCCCACTCGTCCGCCACCTGAGGGCCTTGCCGGCCTGCACGGATCCGCGAAGGAAGGCTGCTCATGGCTCCCACGACATCCAGCAGCGTCACCCTGAACATCAACGGCGAGAAGCACACGCTGTCCGTCGACCACCGCACCACCCTGCTCGACGCCCTGCGCGAGCGCCTCGATCTGACCGGCACCAAGAAGGGCTGCGACCAGGGACAGTGCGGTGCCTGCACAGTCCTGGTGGACGGCCGCCGCACCGTGTCCTGCCTGCAACTGGCCGTGGCGGCGGAGGACCGGGAGATCACCACCGTGGAAGGCCTCGCCGAGGGGGAGCGGCTGCACCCCGTACAGCAGGCCTTCCTCGACCTGGACGGCTTCCAGTGCGGTTACTGCACGCCCGGCCAGATCTGTTCCGCCGTCGCCGTCATCGAGGAGCACGCCGCGGGCTGGCCCAGCGCGGTCACCGACGACGTACGGCCCGAAGCGGGACCGCCTCCGCTGACCCCGCAGGAGATCCGCGAACGGATGAGCGGCAACCTGTGCCGCTGCGGTGCCTACGTCTCGATCGTCGAGGCCGTCGCCCGCGCCGCCGCCGAACGTACCGGGGCCACCGGGGCCACCGAGGAGGCTGCCGCATGAGGGAGTTCGACTACCGGCGCGCCGACGACGTCCAGGGCGCGGTCGCCCTGCTCGACGCCGACCCCGACGCCCGCTATCTCGGCGGCGGGACCAACCTCGTCGACCTGATGAAGACCGGCGTCGAACGCCCCGCGCGACTCGTCGACGTACGCCAACTTCCGCTGGACCGGATCGAGTCGACCGGAGACGGCGGACTGCGCATCGGCGCCACCGTCACCAACAGCGACCTCGCCGCCCACCCCGAGGTCCGCCGCCGCTACCCGGCGCTGACCCAGGCGGTGCTCGCCGGAGCCTCCGGGCAGCTGCGCAACATGGCCACCGTGGGCGGGAACCTGCTCCAGCGCACCCGCTGCGGCTACTTCGCCGACGTGACCAAGCCCTGCAACAAGCGTCTCCCCGGCAGTGGTTGCCCCGCCGTCGAGGGCGAGCACCACAACCACGCCGTTCTGGGCGCCTCCGAGCACTGCATCGCCGTCCACCCCTCCGACATGGGGGTGGCACTGACCGCGTTCGACGCCGTCGTCTCGTACCAAACCGCCGACGGGCCGAGTGAGTTGCCCCTCGCCGACTTCTATCTGCCCGTCGGTGACACCCCGCACAGGGAAACCGCCCTGCCCCAGGGCGCGCTCATCACCGGCGTCACACTGCCGCCCGTGCCGGCGGCCGCCCACTCCCGCTACCGCAAGGTGCGCGAACGCGCCTCGTACGCCTTCGCGATCGGCTCGCTCGCCGCCGCCCTCGACATCAGCAACGGCGTCGTACGCGAGGCGCGGCTCGCCTTCGGCGCGGTCGCGTCCCGGCCGTGGCGGGCGCACGCCGCCGAACGCGTCCTCAACGGCGCCCCGGCGTCCGCCGACTACTTCGCCGCGGCCGCAGACGCCGAACTGGCCGCTGCCCGGCCGCTGCCCGGCAACGCCTACAAGATGACCCTCATGCGCAACCTCGTGGTGGCCGTCCTGTCCGAACTCGCCGAGGAGGCCGTCCGATGACCGCCATCACGACCGGCCCGATGACCGCCATCACGACCGGCGCGGAGACCGCCACCTCACCTGTCACCACGGCTGCCATCCCGACCGTGACCGGCGCCGTCGGCACCGCGCACACGCGCGTGGAGGGCCGCGACAAGGTGACCGGAGCCGCCCGCTACGCGGGTGAGATCCCCTTTGCCGATCTCGCCCACGGCTGGCTGGTACTGTCCACCGTCGCCCGAGGCCGGATCGGATCCGTCGAGACCGCTCCCGTCCTCGCCATGCCGGGTGTCCTCACCGTGCTGCACCACAAGAACGCCCCGCGCCTCCACCTCGACTACATCGGCCTGCTGGGTGTCCGGCCGGACCCGACTGCCGCCGTCTTCCAGAACGACCGTGTGGCGCACGCGGGGTGGCCCGTCGCGCTCGTCGTCGCCGAGACCTCCGAGCAGGCCCGCGAGGCGGCCGAGGCGCTTGTCGTGACCTATGAACAGGAGCCGCACGACATCGACTTCAGGGGTGACCGCCCCGACGCGTTCACACTGGACGGGCACATGCCCGCGGTGACCGAGAAGGGTGACCTGGACGCCGAACTCGCCGCGTCCGCACACGTCGTGGACGTCGAGTACACCACCCCCGAAGAGCACCACGCCATGATGGAGCCGCATGCGGCGACCGCCCGGTGGGATGACGG
Organism: Streptomyces sp. NPDC005774; assembly: GCF_042871645.1. Taxonomy (NCBI): domain Bacteria; kingdom Bacillati; phylum Actinomycetota; class Actinomycetes; order Kitasatosporales; family Streptomycetaceae; genus Streptomyces; species Streptomyces sp. NPDC005774. The sequence goes on from NZ_JBIAIV010000083.1 coordinate 8,631, forward strand.
GCGGCTCGACGTCGTCGACTCCAACCAGGGCACCACCTGGGTCGCCGACGAACTCTCCCGGATGTTCTCCCTCGACGCGTCCGCCGTGCGGGTGCGCTCCGAGCATGTCGGCGGCGGCTTCGGCAGCAAGGGCGTGCGCGCCCACCAGGTGTCCGCAGTCATGGCGGCGACCGAGCTGCGGCGCCCGGTCCGCGTGGTCCTGAACCGTCGTCAGATGTTCTCGCTCACCGGCTACCGCAGCCCCACCGCCCAGCGCATCAGGCTCGGCGCCGACGCCGACGGGCGGCTGCGCGCCCTGGAGCACCGCTCGCTCAGCCAGACCTCGACGGTCTGGGACTTCGTCGAGCCCAGCGCCGGCGTGGCCCGGGTGATGTACGACGCCCCCGCCCACCGCACCGCGATCGAGGCGGTGCGGCTCGACGTGCCGTCGCCGACCTGGATGCGCGCGCCGGGTGAGGCCCCGGGCGCGTTCGCGCTGGAGGCGGCGCTCGACGAACTCGCCGAGCGGTGCGGCGTCGACCCGATCGAGCTGCGCCTGCGCAATGAACCCGAACGGGGCCCGGTCTCCGGGATGCCGTTCAGCGGACACAATCTCGCCGCCTGCTTCCGGGAGGGCGCCCGGCGCTTCGGCTGGGCAGGCCGCGACCCACGCCCCGGTCTGCGCCGGGAGGGGAACCTGCTGATCGGCACGGGTACGGCCGCAGCGTCCTTCCCCGCGGGAGCCGGCCCCTCCACGGCCGCGGTGACGGCGGAGGCGGACGGCACCTTCACCGTGCGGATCGCGGCGGCCGACATCGGCACCGGAGCCCGCACCGCGCTCACCCTGGTCGCCGCCGACGCGCTCCGGGTGGCGCCCGCGCGGATCCGGATGCGGATCGGCGACAGCGACTTCGGCCCCGCGATGATCGCCGGCGGTTCCACCGGCACCCGCTCCTGGGCCTGGGCGATCACCGTCGCGGCCGACGAACTGCGGGAACGCCTGGCGGGGGAGACCGGCATCCCGGCGGACGGCATCACCGTACGCTCGGACACCACCGCGGCCCTCGGAGCCCTGGCGCAGAAGGAACGGCACTCCTTCGGGGCGCAGTTCGCCGAGGTCGCCGTGGACGTCACCACCGGCGAGGTGAGGGTGCGCCGCATGCTCGGCGTGTTCGCCGCGGGCCGGATCGTCAACCCGCTCACCGCGCGCGGCCAGCTCGTCGGCGGGATGGTCTGGGGCATCTCCATGGCCCTGCACGAGGAAGGGATCCGCGACCGGGCCTCGGGCGGCCACTACGGCGGCGACCTCGCGGGCTATCACATCGCCACGAACGCCGACGTACCGGTTGTCGAGGCGGACTGGGTCGACGACCCGGACCCCGACGACCCGGTCGGCATCAAGGGCATCGGTGAGGTCGGCATCGTGGGAGCCGCCGCGGCCATCGCCAACGCGGTCTGGCATGCGACCGGTGTGCGGCACCGGAGCCTGCCCATCCGCCCGGACCGGATCCTCACCGCGGGCGGACCGCATGTTTGACATCGCCGGTGAACTGCACCAGTGGCTCACCGAGGGCCGGGAGTTCGCCGTCGCCACCGTGGTGTCCGTGAGCGGCAGCGCACCGCGCGGCCCCGGGGCGGCCCTCGCCGTCGACAGTGACGGCACGGTGATCGGCTCGGTCTCGGGCGGCTGCGTCGAGGGCGCGGTCTACGAACTGTGCCTCGAGGCGCTCGCCGACGGCGGGACGCGGATGCAGCGATTCGGATACAGCGACGAGGACGCCTTCGCGGTCGGGCTGACCTGCGGCGGGATCATCGACATCAGGGTCACCCCGGTCGGCGCGCACACTCCCGCCCGCGAAGTGCTGCGGGCGGCCCTGTCCGCGGTGGTCCGCGGTGAGCCGGTGGCCCTTGCCCGGACCGTCCGGGGCCCGGCCGAAACGCTCGGCGGCGTGCTCCTGGTCCGCCCCGACGGGTCGTACGAGGGGCACCTCGCCGGCCGTCCCGAGCTGGACCGGACGGCGGCGGCCGAGGCACGGGCCCTGCTGGACGGCGGACGCACCGGCACCGTGGGCGTCTCCGCGGACGGATCGCACTGCCCCGGAGGGGTGACCCTGTTCGTCGAGACGTCGCAGCCGCCGCCCCGCATGATCGTCTTTGGCGCGGTCGACTTCGCGGCGGCTCTGGTACGGGCCGGCAAGTTCCTCGGCTACCACGTGACCGTCTGCGACGCCCGGCCGGTGTTCGCCACCCGGGCCCGGTTCCCGGAGGCGGACGAGATCGTGGTCGACTGGCCGCACCGCTACCTGCGCACCGCGGTCACCGACGGGCGCACGGTGCTGTGCGTGCTCACCCACGACGCCAGGTTCGACGTCCCCCTGCTGACGGAGGCGCTGGCGATGCCGGTGGCGTTCGTCGGGGCGATGGGATCACGCCGGACCCACGCGGACCGGCAGCGGCGGCTGCGCGAGGCGGGCGTGGGCGAGCGGGAACTGGCCCGGCTCAGGTCGCCGATCGGCCTGGACCTCGGGGCGCGTACGCCGGAGGAGACGGCCCTGTCCATCGCGGCGGAGATCGTCGCGACCCTGCGGGGCGGCACGGGCGCGCCGCTGACCGGCGTACCGACGCCGATTCACCGCGAGGAACGGACGGCGGCGGGAGTCTGAAGGGAGGGCGGGGGACGGAAAGTGAGGGCCGGAGGGCGGAGCGCCGCTGGGCCGGCCCGCTCCCGGGACCACGTCCGCCCGTCCTCACGGCCGGAGGGGCCGGAGCCGTCGTCGGTACGGCTCCGGCCCCTCCGGCCGCGCCCTTCGTCCACGGATCGGGCGCGCCTCGCGGCGGAGGCGTCAGGCGGCGGCCGGCGTGGCGGCGTGGCTGTTCAGGCGGACGATGACCTCGGTCAGCTGCTCCACGACCTCGCTGTCGTCGGCGGGGTGGATCTCGGCGAAACGGGTCACGGAGCCGGGGATGGAGAGCTTGATGTCCTCGATCACCTTGCCGCCCGCGATGCCGAGGGCCTTGCGGGCCTCGTCCTGCGCCCAGACACCGCCGTACTGGCCGTAGGCGGTACCGATCACGGCGACGGGCTTGTCACCGAGGGCGGCGGCGCCGAACGGGCGGGACAGCCAGTCGATGGCGTTCTTCAGGACGGCCGGGATCGTGCCGTTGTACTCGGGGGTGAAGAGCAGCAGGGCGTCGGCGCCGGACACGGCCTCGCGCAGCTGGGCGGCGGCGGCCGGCACGGTGCCCTCGACGTCGATGTCCTCGTTGTAGAACGGGATCTCCGCGAGGCCCTCGTGCACCACGACCTCGGAGCCCTCGGGAGCGAGCTTGACCGCGGCCTCCGCGAGCTGACGGTTGTGCGAACCGGCGCGAAGGCTGCCGACGAGGGCGAGGATACGAACAGACATGGAGAACTCCTGGGGGGGGGTGGAAAGTCAGGGTGGCACGGCGCGGCGAAGCACAGGACGAAACAATGCCGCAATCATCCGGACCGAGGTCCGGTTACGTTTCTAGCATCCTAACCGGACCGAGGTCCAGTTTCTTCCCGATGCTTTACGCTGGCTTCATGTCCGCCGTCCCGCCGCTCGCCCCGACGCCCCAGCAGTCCCTCGAACCGCTGGAGTTGCCGCAACTCGGTGTCGAGATCGATGAGCCCTGCCTGCGAGCCGACGCCGCGCGCAACCGCGCACGCCTGCTGGAGGCGGCCGCCCTGCTGGTGGCGGAGCGCGGCGCGGACGGTCTGACCATGGAGGCGGTCGCCGCAGCGGCCCAGGTGGGCAAGGGGACGGTCTTCCGGCGTTTCGGCGACCGCACCGGACTGCTGACGGCATTGCTCGACCATTCCGAGAAGAAGTTCCAGGCCGCCTTCCTTTCCGGCCCCCCGCCGCTGGGGCCGGGCGCACCGCCCGCGGAGCGACTGCGGGCCTTCGGTGTCACCGTGCTGCGCCGCACCGTCGACGAGCTGGATCTCCAGCTCGCCGCCGAGCCCTGCGCCGACCGTCGCTTCACCAATCCGCCCCGCCGGGTACGGCACCACCACGTGACGCTGTTGCTGCGCGAGGCCGTCCCGGAGGCGGACTGCGACCTTCTCGCCCACACCCTGATGGCGCCGCTCGACCCCGCGCTGGTGCACCACCTGACCCGGCAGTGCGCAATGCCGCTGGCGCGGCTCGAATCCGCGTGGGTGGACCTCATCGACCGCGTGACGGGACCCGCGGCCCCCGCACCCTGACCGAGGGCACGGCTCCCCTCCCGGCCCGCGACCCTCAGGACCGTCCTGAACTGGGACGGAAGCGGGACCCCGCGCTCTCAACTCCCCCGGACGACAGGCCCGTTCGTGCTTCTGCAAAGATGCCTCAGTCATGGTGCAGATACCGAACCCGCCCGCCGCCGCAGCCACCGCACCGACGCGCCCCGCGCCCAAAGGTGCCGTGCCCCCGCGATCCGTGCCCCCGCCCCGTGCGCCCACGAACCCCGCGCCCACGAACCCCCCGCCCGCGGGGGCGGTGCCCACGAGCGCCGACGTGGCCCGCCTGGCCGGCGTCTCGCGCGCGACCGTCTCCTACGTCCTGAACAACGCCGACGCCGTCCGGATCAGCGAGCCCACCCGCCGCCGCGTCCGCGAGGCCGCCAGGGAACTCGGGTACGTGCCGCACGCGGCGGCCCGCAGCTTACGCGCCGGGCACAGCCGCATGGTGCTGATGCCCGCCCCCGCCTTCCCGGTCGGCCCGGTCTACAGCCAGTTCATCAACGATCTCCAGGTGGCTCTCGGCCGCCTCGACTACACCGTCGTGCAGTACGGCACCGTCGGCGTGCACGACGACGAGGCCGCCCGCGCCTGGGCCGAGCTGCGTCCCGTGGCCGTGCTGGTCCCCGGCTCGGGACTCGGCCCCCGGGGTGTCGCCGTGCTCAAACGCTCCGGCGCGCGTGCCGTGGTCACCCTCGGCCCGGAAACCGTCGAGGGCGCGCACGCCCTGCTCATGGACCACGACGTCGTCGGCCACAGCGCCGGCGCGCACCTGTTCGACCAGGGACGCCGCCGCATCGGTGTGGTCGTCCCGCGCGAGCCCGGTCTGGAGGCGTTCTCCGCGCCCCGCCTCGCGGGAGTGCGGGCGGCCCTGCGCGGCACCGGCGCCACGGTCACCGAACTGCCCCTCGCCCACGACGAGGGCGCCGCCGCGCGGCTCGCCGCCCGCTGGTGCGACCTCGGCCTCGACGCCGTGTTCACGTACAACGACGAGTACGCGATGCTGCTGATGCGGGCGCTGCAGGACGCCGGCGTCCGCGTCCCCGAGGAGACGGCCGTGGTCGGCGCCGACAACCTCATGCTGGGCCGGCTGCTGCGGCCACGGCTGACCACTGTCCACCTCGACCTGCCGTCCGGCGCCGAGCTCGCCGCACTCGTCGACCGCGCGGTGCGCGACCCGGCCGCCGCCCCCGAGGCGCACAAGGTGCTGGGAGCGTCGGTGATCCGGCGCGAATCCGGCTGACGCGGGCCGGCGCGGGTCGCCGCCGACCGGTGCGGGCCGGGTGGACAGGCAGCACGCGATCACGTCGTCGGATGATGGAGGAAGCCGGATCATCCCGGTGGGCGGCAGCCGGGGCACCGGTACGGTACGCCCTGCGCCTCTGACACGATGCGACGCGGCGCGGCGTGACTAGGGTGTTGCGTGCTCAACCATTTGGTACGCGTAAGGACAGCCGGGCTCGCGCTCGCGCGGAGCCCGGTGCCCGATCGGAGAGCCGTCATATGCCGTTGCTCGACCCCACGACCTGGCAGTCCCGCCCCCTCTCGGGCCCCGACCACACCGTCACGGAACCCGCCACCGGCGAACAGCTGGCCACCGTCACCCTCGCCACCGGTGAGGACGTCGGGACCGCCGCGGAAGCGAGCCGCGCCGCACAGGCCGAGTGGGCCAGGACCCCGCACTTCGTCCGCGCCGCGGTGCTCCGCAAGGCCGGCGACCTGTTCGGTGCGCACGCCGACGAGCTGCGGGAATGGCTGGTCCGCGAGGCCGGCAGCATCACCGGCAAGGCCGACTTCGAACTCCATGTCGCTGCCCAGGAGTGCTACGAGGCCGCGGCCCTGGCCTCCCGCCCGGCCGGCCAGGTGCTGCCCACCGAGGGACCCCGGCTGTCGTACACACGGCGGGTGCCGGTGGGCGCGGTGGGCGTCATCGCCCCGTTCAACGCGCCGCTGATCCTGTCCATCCGCTCCGTCGCCCCGGCCCTCGCGCTCGGCAACGCGGTCGTCCTGAAGCCGGACCCGCGCACCGCGGTCTGCGGCGGGCTGGCGCTCGCCGCGGTGTTCGCCGAGGCGGGACTGCCCGAAGGGCTGCTGCACGTCCTGCCGGGCGGCGCGGAGACCGGCCAGGCGCTCGTCGCCGACCCGCGGATCCCCGTCATCTCGTTCACCGGCTCCACCGGGGCGGGCCGGCACGTGGGCGAAGCCGCCGGCCGTCACCTCAAGCGGGCCCACCTGGAACTCGGCGGAAACTCCGCGCTGGTCGTGCTCGAGGACGCCGACATCGAAGCGGTGATCTCCACGGCCGCCTGGGGATCCTTCTTCCACCAGGGCCAGATCTGTATGACGACCGGACGCCACCTGGTGCATGCCTCGCTCTACGACGAGTACGTGGAACGGCTGGCCGCCAAGGCCGACTCGCTCGCCGTCGGCGACCCGCACCGCGAGCAGGTCCACCTCGGCCCGCTCATCGACCAGGGGCAGCTCGACAAGGTGCACGCCCTGGTCGGGTCCAGCACGGCCGGCGGGGCGAAACTCGCCGCGGGCGGTACCCACGACCGGCTGTTCTACCGGCCCACCGTCCTCGCGGACACCGACGACTACACCCCCGCCTACGCGGAGGAGGTCTTCGGCCCCGTCGCACCCGTACGGTCCTTCACCGGGGCCGACGAAGCCGCCGCCCTGGCCGCCGCAAGCCCCTACGGGCTCTCGCTGGGCATCATCACCCGGGACGCGGCCCGCGGCCTGGACCTGGCGGAGCGTATCCCGACGGGGATCGTGCACATCAACGACCAGACCGTGAACGACGAGGCCGTCGCTCCCTTCGGCGGCGTCGCCGCCTCCGGCACCGGTTCCCGCTTCGGCGGCGACGCCAACCTGGACGCGTTCACCGACGTGCGCTGGACCACCGTGCGCGGAGACGTCGCGCAGTACCCGTTCTAGAAGCGGCTTCCGGAACCGCCTGTTCCGGAAGCCGTGGCGATGCCCGGAGCCGGGGCGGTCACTCGCCCTGGTTCGGGGCCTCCGCCTTGCCGTCGCCCTGCGCCGCCTGCTGCTCGGCGATGGACTTGCGGACCTCGTCCATGTCCAGCTTCCGGGCCTGCCCGATGACATCCGTCAGCGCGGCCTCGGGCAGCGCGCCCGGCTGCGCGAACACGGCCACCTGGTCGCGGACGATCATCAGCGTCGGGATCGACTGGATGTTGAAGGCCGCGGCCAGCTCCGGCTGCGCCTCCGTGTCCACCTTGCCGAACACCAGGTCCGGGTTCGCCTCCGCCGCCTTGTCATACACCGGTGCGAACTGACGGCACGGCCCGCACCAGGACGCCCAGAAGTCGATCAGAACGAATTCGTTCTCCGTGACCAACTGGTCGAAGTTCTCCTTGGTGAGCTCCACAGTGCTGCTCATTGCGTATGTCCCTCTTCCTGATAGCGGGGCGAGCCGTCGGTACAACCACGGCCGGCCGGTCACGTATTCCGCGCCCCTACCCATGTGGCCACCACGCACACCACCCACCAGACTGGCGTCATGACGCAGACGCAGACGGAATCGCCGGAATCGGAACCCCTCGGCTACGACGTCGTCGTACTCGGCGCCGGGCCCGTAGGGGAGAACGTCGCCGACCGCACCCGAGCGGCAGGGCTCTCCACCGCGATCGTGGAGAGCGAACTCGTGGGCGGCGAGTGCTCCTACTGGGCGTGCATGCCCAGCAAGGCCCTGCTGCGCCCCGTCCTCGCGCGGGCCGACGCCCGCCGACTCCCCGGCCTGAGCGCGTCGGTGCAGGGGCCGCTCGACGCGGGCGCGGTCCTGACCCGCCGGAACGAGTACACCTCCCAGTGGAAGGACGACGGCCAGGTCCAGTGGCTCGAGTCCGTCGGCGTCGACCTCCACCGCGGCGTCGGACGGCTCACCGGCCCGCGCACGGTGACCGTCACCGCCCCCGACGGAACGCGGCGCGTCCTCACCGCCCGGCACGCCGTCGCCGTCTGCACCGGCAGCCGCGCGCTGCTGCCCGGCCTGCCCGGACTCGACGAGGTCGCGCCGTGGACCAGCAGGGAGGCCACCAGCGCCCAGGCCGTGCCCGGCAGACTGATCGTGGTCGGCGGCGGTGTCGTCGCCGCCGAGATGGCCACGGCGTGGCAGGGGCTCGGCTCCCGGGTCACGCTCCTGGTGCGCGGCAAAAGTCTGCTGGCCCGTATGGAGCCCTTCGCCGGAGAACTGGTCGCCGAGGCGCTCACCGAGGCCGGCGCGGACCTCCGTACCGGCACCTCCGCCACCTCGGTGACCAGGGAGAACGGTGTCGTCGTGGTCGTCACCGACACGGGGGAGCGGATCGAGGCCGACGAGATCCTCTTCGCCACCGGCCGGGCCCCGCGTACCGACGACATCGGCCTGGAGACCGTCGGTCTGGAGCCCGGCTCCTGGCTCACCGTGAACGACAGTCTCCAAGTGACCGGTCAGGACTGGCTCTACGCTGTCGGTGACGTCAATAAACGTGCCCTGCTCACCCATCAGGGCAAGTACCAGGCCCGTATCGCCGGCGCCGCCATCGCCGCCAGAGCCGCGGGGGCGCCGGTGGCCGGCCGGGCCTGGGGCGCGCACGCCGCCACCGCCGACCACGACGCCGTCCCCCAGGTCGTGTTCACCGACCCGGAGGCGGCCTCGGTGGGCCTCTCCCTGGCCGAGGCGGAGGAAGCGGGGCACCGCGTCCGCGCCGTCGACGTCGACCTGGCCTCGGTCGCCGGCGCCGGCCTGTACGGCGAGGGCTACACGGGCCGCGCCCGCATGGTCGTCGACCTCGAAAGCGAGACCCTGCGCGGCGTCACCTTCGTCGGCCCCGGCGTGGGCGAACTCCTCCACTCGGCCACCGTCGCGGTGGCCGCCCGAGTGCCGGTCGCCCGCCTGTGGCACGCGGTCCCGTCGTACCCGACGATCAGCGAGGTGTGGCTCCGACTGCTGGAGGCGTACCGGGACGCCTGAGGGCCTGAGGGCCTGAGGGCTCAGAGGGTCTTGGCTCGGAGGTCTTGGAGGGCTCGGAGGCGGTGGGCGGGCGGGGCGGGGTTTCCCCGCCCGGTGCCCCGTGCCCGAATTCGCGCCCGAATCCGCGCCCGGTCCTTTCCCCGATCCGGATCCCGCGCCCGTGCCCGGTCACGGCAGTTCGAAGCCCAGTGCCCGCGCGGCCTCCCCCGGCGTGGGCTGCGCCCAGCGCTCCGCCACCGCCTGATGGGACGACAACGAGCGCGGTTCTGCCCGGTCGAGGTAGAGCGTGCCGTCGAGGTGGTCCGTCTCATGCTGCACGATCCGGGCAGGCCAGCCGCCGAACACCTCGTCCGCCACCCGCCCGTGCTCGTCCTGCCCGGTCAGCCGCACCTCGGCGTGCCGCGCCACCACCGCCTGGTACCCGGGCACGCTCAGGCACCCTTCGAAGAACGCCACCCGCCCGCCGCCGACCGGCGCGTAGACCGGATTGACCAGCACCCGGAATGGCTGCCGCACCCGACCGCGCGCCGCCGCCACCTCTTCCGTGACGGGCGCCGGATCCTCGATCACCGCGATCCGCAGCCCCACCCCGACCTGCGGCGCTGCCAGTCCGACCCCCGGCGCGGCGTGCATGGTGACCCGCAGCGCCTCGACGAACCGGGCCAGCAGCACGGGCTCCAACTGGCCGTCGAAGGTTTCGGACGCCCGCCGCAGCACCGGATCCCCGGCCGCGACGATGGGCAACGGCCCGTCACCGGCGAGGAGTCGCTCGACCTGCTCGGCCAGGGGCACACGATCGTTCGGAGTTCCCATCGAGTCAGGATGCCATGCGTCCGACGGACCGTCGCGGTCACGAGTGACGCAGCTCACAACGCCGTTCCGGGAACTCGGCGCACCCCCGCCCCGACCACTGGAGCAGCATCACGGACGCCAAGACGCTCTCGGGAGAAGCCCACCGATGACCACCGCTCCCTCGCCCACCACGGACGAGGCCCCCCGACCCCCCATCCCCGCACGGCAGAGATCCGGCTGGAGCACCCTGCGCCCCCTGGTCCTGCGTCTGCACTTCTACGCGGGTGTGGTGGTGGCCCCGTTCCTGCTCGTCGCCGCCCTCACCGGCCTGTTGTACGCCGCGTCCTTCCAGGCCGAAAAGATCGTCTACGACCATGAGCTGACCGTCCCCGTCGGCGACCGTGAACTGCCCATCTCCGAACAGGTCGCCGCCGCCCGCAAGGCCCACCCCGAAGGCACGGTGTCCGCGATACGCCCCTCACCCGAGGCGGACGCCACGACCAGGGTGATGCTGTCCGGGGTGGAGGGCGTCGACCCGAATCACACCCTGGCCGTGTTCGTCGACCCGTACACCGCGGAGGTGCGCGGCACGCTGGAGCAGTACGGTTCCAGCGGCGCGCTGCCGCTGCGCACCTGGATCGACGAGTTCCACCGCGATCTGCACCTCGGCGAAACGGGCCGCCTCTACAGCGAGTTCGCGGCCAGTTGGCTGTGGGTGATCGCCGGCGGCGGCCTGGTGCTGTGGTTCTCCCGCCGCCGAGCCCTGCGTAAAATCCGCGGCACCAGCGGCCGACGGCGCACCCTGGGACTGCACGGCGGCATCGGCGCCTGGGCCGCGGTCGGCTTCCTCTTCCTCTCCGCCACCGGGCTGACCTGGTCCACGTACACCGGCGCCAACATCGCCGATCTGCGCACCTCGCTCGGCCAGGAGACGCCCTCGGTGTCGGCCGCGGCGGGCGGCGAACACGCGGAGCACGGCGCGGCCGGGGGCACGGGAGGCGACGCGGAGCACGGCGTCGGCCTCGACCGGGTCCTCGCGGCGGCACGGGCCGAGCGGCTAGACAACCCGGTGGAGATCGTCCCGCCCGCCGACGCGGCCTCCACGTATGTCGTGAAGCAGATCCAGCGCAGCTGGCCCGAGAAGCAGGACGCCGTCGCCGTCGAACCGGCCACCGGCCAGGTCACCGACGTCGTGCGGTGGGCCGACTACCCGGTGCTCGCCAAACTCAGCCGCTGGGGCATCGACCTGCACACCGGCAGCCTCTTCGGTCTGCCCAACCAGATCGCGCTGATGCTGCTCGCGGCCTCCCTGATCCTGCTGATCCTGTGGGGCTACCGCATGTGGTGGCAGCGCGGCCGGGGCTCGTCCTTCGGCCGGCCGATCCCACGCGGCGCCTGGCAGCAGGTCCCGCCGTACATCCTCGTCCCGCTGCTGGCGGCGATCGCCGTACTCGGCTACTTCGTCCCGCTCCTCGGCATCCCGCTGGCTGCCTTCCTCGTCGTCGACATCGTCCTCGGGGAGATCGCACACCGGCGGGGCCGGAAGAGCGGAGGGGGCGGGGAAGCCGGGGGAGTCGAGAGCGGCGAACCCGCTGGGGCGGCGCGGACGCCGTAGCCGGAGCGCACCCCGGACGAACCGCACGCGCGCCGGTGCACGGCCTCCCTCCGGGGGAACCGGGCACCGGCGCGCGTGACGTCGCTGTGCAGGGCAGGGCAGGGCAGGACAGGGCTGGGCTGTGCAGGACAGGGCCCGGGCCCGCCGCCTACGCGGGGTCGAGCTCGCGCTCGACGCTGCCGTCGAAGTCGCCCGCCAGCGCGGCGGCGATCCGCAGGTGGGACTCCGCCTCCTCGCTCCGCCCCTGCCGCTCCAGGGTGCGGCCGAGCATCAGCCGGGCGTAGTGCTCCACCGGATCGCGCTCCACAATGACACGCAACTCGGCCTCGGCGCGGCGCAGTTGGGCCGAGTGGTAGTAGGAACGCGCCAGCAGCAGCCGCGGTCCGGTCTGCTCCGGCACCTCCTCGACCAGCCCGCTCAGGACGCGCGCCGCGGCGGCGTAGTCCTTGGCGTCGAAGAACAGTCCGGCGCGCTCCCAGCGCTCGGCCGGGGTTCCGTGGTCGTAGTAGTACGTGGTGTCCACTGGTGACCTCCTTCGACGCCGACAACGGACGGGGTTGCTTGAATATTCCACTACTGGTCCGGGGTGGCCGCCGCTGCGGCCGGCTCCCGGTTGGCCCGCTCGGTGACAAGCGCCAGTCCCCGTCCGGTGACCGCGAGTTCATCGGACGTAATGCCGGCGTAGATCCTGGCGGCGATCGCCTTGGTCTCGGCGGACGTCGTGTCGTGCAGCTTCCTCCCGGCGTCCGTGATCCGCACCAGGGCATGCTCATGCTCGTCCGGGGCCGGCAGTCCCGCGGTGATCAGCCCGTCGACCACGCCCTGCACCTCCGGGCGGCCGGTCTTCAGGGCGCCGGTGACGTCCCCGGCGAGACGGGCGCGGTCGACCGGCCCGTCGGCCACGGCGGCGAGCCGGAGGGTCACCGACTGCTGGAAGGTGATGCCGTGGTGGGCCGGCACGCTCTCCAGGACGGCGCGGCTCGCGTAGTGGGCAAGGCCGATGGCGCGGCCGTCGGCAGGGGGCGCGGTGGTGGTCATGACTGCTCCGTCTCGTGAGCGTTGGCGTTGTCGCCGGCGGCGTCCGCCGACGTGGCGAGGGGCGTGCCGAGGAGGGTCGTCAGATCGCGGGTGAACGCGCGGGTCCGCGGACCGTCGAGTCCGTCGAGTCCGTCGAGGGGCTCCAGCAACTGCTCCAGGAGCACGTGAACGACGTCGATCGCCCGGCGGGTGACCTCGGTGCCCCGTTCCGTGAGCGCCAGTTGCATGGCGCGCGGGTCGCGCGGGTCCCGGGTGCGTTCGAGGAGGCCGGCAGCCTCCAGGGCGCGGGCGAGCTTCGACACGTAGAGCGCTTCGAGCCCGTGTGGTCGGCGAGCCGGCGCTGACTGGGCCGTTCCCCGGCACGCCCCATCCCGTACAGCGACGCGACAAGTGAGTACTGCGCGTGGGTCAGCCCCAGTGGGGCCACCGCACGGTCGACCGCGACGCACCACTTCAAGGACGGACGCCAGACCAGAAATCCCGGCGTCGCGCCCTCGGGCGCCGAACGTACCGAACTCATGAACCGATACAGTGCATGGCGACTATAGTCATGGCTACGATTTTCATCGTGCTTCGTCCCGCTGCAACGCCTCCCGCCGCCTCCCGCGTGGCGCGGCGCCTGATTGACGCATTGCCCTGCGGGGCTAAGTTGTGCGGCATGAGCAATCTTGAGCGGGAGGCCGTTCCGTCCCTGTGCGGCGGGCGCGGCTTCGTGGTGGCAGAGCCGGTACGTGAACTCCTCAGTCCCCGTAAGGTCAAGCTCGGAGAGTCCAGCGAGGTCCGGCGGCTGCTGCCGAACCTGGGTCGGCGCATGGTCGGCGCCTGGTGCTTCGTCGACCACTACGGTCCCGACGACATCGCCGACGAGCCCGGCATGCAGGTGGCACCGCACCCGCACATGGGCCTGCAGACGGTGAGCTGGCTGCACCAGGGCGAGGTCCTGCACCGTGACTCCACGGGCAGCCTCCAGACGATCCGCCCGCGCGAACTGGGCCTGATGACCTCGGGCCGGGCGATCAGCCACTCCGAGGAGAGCCCCCACTCACACGCCCGCTTCCTGCACGGCGCCCAGCTCTGGGTCGCCCTCCCGGACGGTCACCGCCACACCGACCCCCGCTTCGAGCACCACGCCGACCTCCCGGTTGTCACGGCGCAGGGCGTCAACGCCACGCTCATCCTCGGCGGCCTCGACGGCGCCACCTCGCCCGGCACGGCATACACCCCGATCGTCGGCGCAGACCTCTCCCTGTCCAACGGCGCGGACGTCCGCCTGCCCCTGGAGCGCGACTTCGAGTACGCGGTCCTCGCGATGTCCGGCGAGGTCCACGTGGACGGCGTACCGGTGCTCCCGGGCTCGATGCTCTACCTCGGCTGCGGTCGCGACGAACTCCCGCTGCGCGCCGAGTCCGACGCCTCCGTGATGCTCCTGGGCGGCGAGCCGTTCGAGGAGGAGCTGATCATGTTCTGGAACTGGATCGGCCGCACCCAGGAGGAGATCGAACAGGCCCGCCGGGACTGGATGGAGGGCACACGGTTCGGCGAGGTGAAGGGCTACGACGGTGCTCCGCTGCCCGCTCCCGAGCTACCGCCGGTGGCGCTGAAACCGCGGGGAAGGGTTCGCTGACCTGCGGAAACGGCTGATTGGTTGGTGACGGGCGGGCGCCTCACCGTTGTGCGTTACCTCCCGTCCCTCCAGCGCGTGCGGGAGGGCGGCTGGACGTGCTGTAGGCCCCATACGCGGTGCTGGGCGATTCCACGGTGTGTCCGTCTGTGGGCAGCTGTGGCAGGACTCTTGCTAACCCTTTGCTAACTCTACTGACGAGTCATCAGGTATCGGCGAAGGTTCGTGTCCTACCTCCGCGGCGGTGTAGTGGTCATCGCAGGTTGGGCGGCCACCGGAACCTGTCAAAGCGATCAAGGCAGGTAGATCGTTCTAACGTTGTGCCGGGATCAGTGGGCCGTCCGGTGCCGGCTTGTTGATCCAGGCGG
>NZ_JBIAIV010000084.1:0-23124 GCF_042871645.1 Streptomyces sp. NPDC005774
AAACGATGACGACGTCAGACGAGCTGAGGCTCCTCCCATGGACGGGACCCGACGGCAAGCCCTGCTTCCTCAGCACCGATGACAGCGACAGCTACATGTCCCGCCTGGCCGACAACCTCGAATCGGTACAACTCGGCATGGCAACCGAACTTCTGGACCGGGCCTTGGACATGCTCGCCGACACCGATACGCAGCCGGACGATCTGCGACTCCTGGTGACGGACCTGACCGGAGCCCTGAGGGACACGCTCCGCGTAGCGACCAGCCGCGGTCACCGCCTGACAACACCTGAATAGCACCGCTTCTGAAGGAGGGGCAGCTCAGGAGGAAAGCCTTCGGAGCCACCCCTCTTATCGGTGTCTATGCTCCTCGACGCATCCCCGGTGCCCAGGGCTTCACCTTCTGATCCGTAGCTCTATGTGGACCGGTCGTTGGAGGCCATACCGGTCGGTCTACGACCCTACGAGGAAGCTGTCGGTCGGGGTCGGTTGCTGCGGTTGCTGTACATCCCTGCTGTACAGCACAGATCAGCGGCCGACGATCACCGCTCTAGGAACGAGGTGGGGCAACTGCTGCTCTGACCTGCGAACTGTCCACATGGGCGGATCAAGGGGCAGTCACCCGCCGCCACTGCCGTTCCCCATGGCCCCCCGCTGGAGCTGGCACGGGGAACCCCTGAAGTTGCTCAACTCTGCTTCACCGATGGGCACCTGCGCCGGTACCCGAAGCACCGTCTCTGAGCAGGGGAAGAGCCGTCGTCGGCTGTCGTCATCTGTCGTCGTCGGCCGCCTTCGGACGGCCCAGGGACGGCCCGAGCGGGGGTGTCTCGGTGCGCCCCTCGATGCGAACTACGGGCGGGACGGTCGCTGAGGTCTGCCCGGCTGATCAGACGTTCGCTGGCAGGCGATGTTGGTCGGCTGCAGTCGCGGTGGTTGCTGTACTTCACTGCTGTACAGCACCGGTCGACCACCAGAGAGGGCGCGGTGTGTGCGCGTACTCCGACTAGAGAGCCGCACAACGGCCACACACCGCGCTCCGAAGGTGCTCAGCTAATCTCCGTAGCCGCCGTAGCCGCCGTAGCCGCCGTAGCCGCCGTAGCCGCCGTAGCCGCCGTAGCCGCCGTGGTCTCCGTAGCCGCCGTAGCCACCGTGGTCTCCGTAGCCGCCGCCGTAGCCGCCGTAGCCGCCGTAGCCTCCGTCGCCGCCGTAGCCGCCGCCTCCGTGGTCACCGTAGGAGCTCACGGAGGTCTGGGCGTGAGTCGGAGCGGCGGCAGCTGCGGTCCCCGCCGCACCGATCGCGGCACCACCGGCCACGAGAACGCCAGCTGCGGAAACCGCAAAGAGGTGCTTCAGACGCTGCGCCTGCATGATCTATACCTTCCCTTTGATCGACTTGCACGTCGTCGGACGCGCGATTGCCGGCCGCGGCCATAATGAAGATGCGCGGCGTGATCTTGAATTCGCCACGTGTCATGTGGGAAGAGCTTCCCTGCCCGGCTCCGTAGTCCCGCAGTGCGGGGGTTTCACGAATGCGCGGAGGCCGCGGTCTTCAAGGATCCGCCGGAAGGGGCATACTGCCGGGTTCCGGCTCCCACTTACATACGCTAGTCGCCTCTTGAGCGATCGCATCTTGGGCGGGCTGTCAACCGTTTGCCGCTTCGAGCGTGGCGGGTCCGGGTCGGCCCGGTGGTCCGCGATGACCGCGAAAGACCCGCCTGCCGCCCCGATGCCCCAGCCTGCAAGATCGCGTATGCGGATCTAGCCTGACCTGGCAGAACGGCGACCTGGGTGTTCTCGGGAGGATCGACGACGTTCCCCGTTGGTCCCCGCTGCTTGCTCTCCCATCGGGCACGCAAGGGGCACGGGTGACTGCCTGTGTGCGGCTACGACGACGGAGCCGGCTTCCTGCGCCGGGTGAATCGGCGGCAGGCTACCCAGAGGTTGATCAAGAACAGCACTGATCCGGCGATGGGCCAGCCCATGGATCCACCGTCGCGGCAGGTCTCGATGCCGATCACTAGCAGCAGTGAACCGACCGCCACGCCCACCACATCGAGGAGGACGTCCGCCAGCCTCGCGATCTTCGAAAGGTTGATCACGGCTGGATCGTGGCAAGTGACCGCGCTCATTGCCAAGTGCCGTTTCTCTGCCACGACCTGTGCCTTTCCGTGATGTCGGTGGAGACTCAATGGTCGAGTCAAGCTCCCTCGAGCGCGATCAGTAGCCGAAGAAGTGCCGGGGCGGGTCTCTGACCTGTGGCCATGCAATCGATCAACGCTGCGATCTGCGACTTAGCTGTCGGCGGTTGTCAGCGTTGGTCGTCGTTGAGCACCCTTCGACGGCCCCGGGACGGCCCGAGGGGCGTCTAGAACTGATCTCGCCACCACGGGACGTCGAGGGAATGAGAGCGGATGACCTTGGCTCGTCGGAGAATCTTGGAATCGAGATGCCACACAAGCTCGCGCAGCTCTCGCGCAGACTTCTTGGGGAGGGCATGCATGATCTTTTCGAGGTGATCGCGAAAGTAACTGGGATTGCCACAGCACCCAGGTTCCCTGCACGCGGTCGGAGCGAGAGGATTGATGATCCTCTTCAATGGGCCGTGAGCCAATGCTGCCCAGTGCCAGGAGGCTTCAGCCGTGTCGCCTGGCCAGAAGCGCGTGCGTTCGAGCCTCCGAATGTGGGCTTGACACGATCCGGACAGCCTGTTGATGGGAGGATACGGATGACGGAAGTAGTGCCTGGGAGGGCGTACCGGGAGATCCTGCCGTACGGCAGATGGGCGCCTACGCGGCATTGCCCCTTCGGTCGTAAGTCATGGTGACAAAGGTACCGTCGGCTGCGCGGATGATCTAGAGCCTGTGCACGGGTACGCGGTCGGCGCAGCGGCCAATGGCCGTGATCGACGAAAGGTCTTGAAAACCGTCGTGGCAGCGATGTCACCGTGGGTTCAAATCCCACCGCCTCCGCTTGCTGAGCAGTGAGAACGGCCCCTGACCAGGTCATACGGTCAGGGGCCGTTGTGCTGTGCGCTGACCGCCGATCACCGAGTCTCCCCGTGGTTTCCCGCTTCACGTGAAGCGGGCTCGAGGGAGGGTCGGCTTCCTCGAGCCGGGGCCGGGTTCCGGCACGCATGCTCATGTTCGTACCGGGGCGGGTGTTTATGGTGTCGAGGTGAAGAGCAACCGAAGGCTCCGGCGTTTGGTGGTGGGCGACACCACCTGGTACTGGGCGGTCCGGCAGAGGGTCGAGCCCGCCTCCGAGGACTGCAGCCTGACGCTTTCCCTCTACCGGGAGGACAAGAGGCACCGGCTGGCTCTGATCTTTCGCCCGGACTCGGATCGGGTCGTCTCGAACTCCTATTTCGAGTCCGGAACCCTGGTGCGTCTTCCGGACCGGAGTTGGCTCAATCTCTACGAGCCGGGAACCGTCCGGCGCCTTCTGGACGCTGCTGCGCCGGTCTGGGACCTTTCCACGTCCGAGCAGATGGTCGAGTTGGAGGGATGGCAGTATTTCGATGCGGTCGTGGAGCCGTTGTCGAGGTGACGTCAGAGGCCTTGGCCCAGGGTCTGCTTGACGCCGCCGAGGAGTCCGCTGAGAAGGTCACCCGGGGAGCCGAGGGCGGCCTTTTCCTGCGGGGCCTCCTGGGGCCCCGAGTCCGTGGGTGCAGCGGCCGCGGTGCCCATGGCGAAGAATCCCGCGGTGACAAGACCGGTAAGAACGATGGCGATGTGACGCATCATCTTCATTTTATTACGGTGAGTGATGATTGGTCACGGGTTGTGTCAGGCGGCGTGCTGGGAAAAGGGGAGCTCCAAAGGGTTTCGTCGGCACTCCGCTTCCGACCGGAGGGTGGGGGCCCTCTGTGGTCAGGAGGCCGCTCGTAGCAGGCGGAGCTGGCCGATTTCCGTTGCGTTCTTCAGGAGTTCGGTGTTCACCCAGGCGACCGTGTGGGTCACCGTGTACGCCGGGTCGCCCGGCCAGGGGAACGGGGCCGTGGCGTCCAGGTCGGTGTCGGTGAGGTTGTCCAGAACCGCCTGCCACTCCGTTCGCAGGCCGCGCAGCCACCGGACGGTCGGCGCTCCCTCGCCGGGCCAGGTGACGTCGGTCCGTTCCCGGGGCTGTCGCCTGCACATGTGGTCCAGGGTCACGCTCCACCACCAGCCGATGTGCCAGCTGACCCAGGCGATGGTGGGGACGGGGACGGGGACGGGCTCGGTCTCGGCCCAGTCCGGTTCCCACGTTCCGTCGGCGGAACGGTGCAGCGTCCAGCAGTGAGGGGCGGGTTCCCACAGGAAATCGTCCGGTTCCAGCCGCTCCAGGTGGTACTCGAACAGCGACCAGGTCAGGTCGAATTGCCAGCGCAGGAGTTGTGTCCGGGAGACGGGCGAGGGACCGGAAGCGGTGAGGTCGAGGGTGCTGGGGTCCGGGGTGCTCGGGTCGGGGGTGCTCATTGGGGATCCTTGGCCTTCCGCCATGCGTGCGGTACGGATGGTCAGATCTCGATGTCCTGGGCGAGTTGTTCCCAGGACACCTCCCGCAGTACGGGCTCCGTGTCGTGGCCCGACGGAACGTGCGCGGCCGGCTGGAACCAGACGACGGTGAGGCGGGAGCGGTACAGGGCGCGGTCGTGGGCCGGGTCGAGTGCCTCGGAGCGGAAGTGGCCCAGGCAGGTCACGGAGGGCATGACCTCCACGGGGCCGAAGGCGCCGGCGTACTGGTCGGGGCGTTCGCGCGGGGGCGGAACCAGGTGGACCGGGGTTCCGGGGAAGGCGTCTTCGGCGGACCGCAGCGCCGAGGTGATCTTCCGGTCGTTGAGGGGCTTGCACGGGTAGCCCTCGAGCATGCCGCCGTATGTCGACGACATCCGCAGCTCGGAGAGGTCGACCGAGCGGCCGGAGGCGAGGACGACGCGCGTGAGTGACATGGTCGGCACTCTAGGGCGGTGGTGCATCCGGGGCTTTCGGTTTTCGTCGGGCGGAGAAGGACTGGGGGAGGGACGGAGAGGAGAGGGGGTGGGGCGGGCTGTGTGGTGTCGTCAGGGGTGATGGCCTGTCATGCGGGCTGCCGAGGCGATCGTCGCGCGGGCCTCACGTTCGGACAGGCCGGTGTTGAGGGCCGCTTCCAGCAGAGGGCCCACCAGGGCGGAGCCGATTCCGTCCTCGTAGGCGCGACAGGCCGCCCAGAACAGGCGGGTGTTGCGCTGGCCCTCGTGCGCCGCGAGGACGAACTGGACCAGCCCCTGCCCGTGACCGCCGGCCGACGGGAGCGTGGGGTGGTGGGCATGGGGCGGCGGCAGCAGAAGCCGCAGGAGGGCGTGCGGGCACGCGGCGGGGGCGAGGTGTGCGGTACCCGGGGCGGCGGTGTACGTGCCGTGGTCCGTACGGGAGCCGGGGCCGACCAGGTAGCCGCCGGCGCCCCGGATGTCGATGCCGGGGGCGAGCCGGCTCGCGGAGTTGGGAACGACGACGTCCGGCGGGCCGCTGAGCCACAGGTGACGGCCGCCGCTGGGGGTGAGGACGACCACCGTGGCGGGGATCGTGAACAGATGGCGCAGGGCCAGTTCGCGCAGGGCGGCGGAGGGGTCGCTCCTGCTCTTCGTGTCCAGGTCGACACCGATGAGGTGGTGTGGGGGCAGGCCGCAGGCGATGCCGTAACCGGTGACACGGGGGGCGGCGGCGAACAGTGCGCGGATGCGGGCGGGGTCGGTGGAGGCGTCGTGGACACCGTGCCCGAAGCGGCCGCACTCGCCGCGGCAGCGCGTAATGGCGCCGGGGCCGGGGCCGGTTTCGTCGCGGTGCGGGGAACGCAGTGCGGGGAGTTTCGTCCGGGACAGCGGAATGACGGCCAGTCCGCGCTCGGCGGCTGACAGGGCGTGTGCGAGGGCCAGCGTCCTGGCCTGCCGGTCGGTGGTGGCCATGCCTCTATATTCGTACCTACGTTCGAATAAGGGAAGGGGGAGGTGGGGCG
This sequence comes from Streptomyces sp. NPDC005774, assembly GCF_042871645.1. Classification (NCBI taxonomy): domain Bacteria; kingdom Bacillati; phylum Actinomycetota; class Actinomycetes; order Kitasatosporales; family Streptomycetaceae; genus Streptomyces; species Streptomyces sp. NPDC005774. The sequence continues at coordinate 5,970 of NZ_JBIAIV010000084.1, forward strand.
ACACGCCGGGGTTCGGGTGGTTGGCGATAAATGTGCCGGAACGCTTCACCTGTTGTGGGCCTTGGCATGGAGGGCCCCTTGCTGGAGGGAGGGGATGGATTGGGAGGCGAGGAGGGGTTTATCGACTTGCCCTCACGCTTGCGTGCGAATGATGGCTTCAGGAGTGGTTCGCAGGGATTCGGTGGGCAATCCTGAACTTGCGACGTCGAGTAACAGCCCGGGGCGGTCGGCCAACTTCCCTGGTGACAGCCGTAGATCGGGCACACGCGGTCATTAACCGGTGCGTCCTTGGTTCTGGAGGAAACACAACATGGCAAGCATCCGTACCGCCCGCGTTATCGCCGCCGTCTCCGCCCTTCCGCTGGCGGCAGCCCTCTTCACCGGCGTCGCGGCAGCGGACAACGGCGCTTTCGCGGACAACGGTTCGAGTGCCACGGCTGCGAGTGCCACGGCGGGCGTGCTCGGCAGTGGCGTCGGCGGAGACAACTTCGGCACCTCGTCCACCACGCAGCAGCAGGCCGTCGGTTCCGGCGCCTCGAACCAGAGCAACACCGCCCAGGTCAATGGCTCCGCGTTCACGGCCGTCAATCAGGGCAACGACAACGTGGCGATCAGCTTCTCCCCGCTGTGGTAGCGAGATGAGGGGGTCGGCGGCCCCCTGACGGTGTGGGTGTGCCTCGTGGGGTGTGAGGCGTGTGCGCGTCGGCGCTTCGGTGCCGCCGGGCACACGCCTCGCGGGGCCGTGCTTGTTGGCCAGGGGGAGGCCGAGCCGTGTGCGTGCGTCTGCGGGGGAACGGCTTCGACAGAAGGTGGGATGTGATGGCCGGCCAGGCGATCTTGTGGGGGCGTAAGGAGAGGCGGTGCTGTACGGCGAGGGGCTGCGTAAGAGGGGAGCCGGAGGTGAGGGAGGATTCGGGGTGGCCGATGTGCTCGTCGAGGTGCGGTTGAGGTGGTACGAGGGACGGGCGGCCACGGTGGGCGGCGAAGTCCGGGATCCTGTCAACGAGTCGGTGATCCGGCGCTGGTGTGAGGCCATGGGCACCACCAACCCGGTGTACGCGAGGCCGGGGGCGATCGCGTCGCCCACCGTGCTCCAGATGTGGACGATGGGCGGCCTCGCCGGCCGCCCGCATGGCGAGAACCGGCCCGAGGGGTGGCAGGACCGGCAGAGCGGCAAGGGCGATAGGCGGCAAGGGTGGTGGGCGCAGGGTGCCGGCCTGGGGGCTGATCCTCATGGTGGACCGGTGAGGGTGGGAGGGTGTCGGTGTGGCGCCAGGAACGGGTGAGGTCCCGGGGTGCGGGTGTGTTTCCCCCAGGGGCGAACCCGCAGTGGCTCTCCACCGCTCCTCCACCCTCAGGAGGTGGAGCAGGCGCTACCCCTACAACCTGAGAGGGACGTGGCTTCGGGACTTGTGGCCGATTTGCCGAGCGTGCCCCGCTCATAGCGTTGAGCCATGACCACACCCGTCTGCGCCAGCGCTTCGAACGCCGCTGCTCCAGTGAAGCAGACCCTCCCGTACCCGTCGTTCTCGTCGTACATGAGGGCCCGCCAGCCGGTGCTCCTGCGTACCGCCCGGTCCCTGACCGGGAACCCGAGCGACGCGGAGGACCTGCTGCAGACCGCGCTCGCCAAGACGTATGTCGCCTGGGAGCGTATCGAGGACCATCGCGCGCTCGACGGCTATGTGCGCCGGGCGCTGCTGAACACCCGGACGTCGCAGTGGCGCAAGCGCAAGGTGGACGAGTTCGCCTGCGAGGAGCTGCCCGAGCCGGCTCCGGCGTCCGCCGCCGACGACCCGGCCGAGCAGCAGGCGCTGCGCGACGCGATGTGGCGGGCGATCATGCGGCTGCCCGCGCGACAGCGCGCCATGGTCGTCCTGCGGTACTACGAGGACCTCAGCGAGGTCCAGACGGCCGAGGTGCTCGGCGTATCGGTGGGCACGGTGAAATCGGCCGTGTCGCGGGCGCTCGGCAAGCTGCGGGACGACGCCGAGCTGGAACTTGTTCGATCCTGATACGAAATATCGTTTCGCGATACGTGATCGATCATCCGTTCCTCTAGTGACATACCGCGCGGTATGTGCGCAGAATCAGCACATCCGTTACCGCCGCGTAGGCAATGTCGCCCGGGAGGACGCCGTGCTGAGCACGATGCAGGACGTACCGCTGCTGATCTCGAGGATCCTGACCCATGGATCGATGATCCACGGCACGTCGCAGGTGACCACCTGGACCGGTGACGGCGAGCCGCACCGCCGTTCCTACGCGGAGATCGGCGCCCGCGCGGCGCAGCTGGCCCACGCGCTGCGCGAGGACCTCGGGGTGTCCGGCGACGAGCGCGTGGCGACCCTCATGTGGAACAACGCCGAACATGTCGAGGCGTACTTCGCGATCCCCTCCATGGGCGCGGTGCTCCATACCCTGAACCTCCGTCTCCCGCCCGAGCAACTCGTGTGGATCGTCGGCCACGCCGCCGACCGGGTGGTCCTGGTCAACGGTTCGCTGATTCCGTTGCTCGCCCCCCTGCTGCCGCACCTGAAGTCGCTCGAGCATGTCGTCGTGTCCGGTGCGGGGGACCGCTCCGCGCTGGCGGATGCCGCGGCGCAGGCGCAGGTGCGGGTGCACGAGTACGAGGACCTGATCGCCGGGAAGCCGACCGCCTACGACTGGCCCGAGCTGGACGAGCGTGCCGCGGCCGCCATGTGCTACACCTCGGGCACGACCGGGGACCCCAAGGGCGTGGTCTACAGCCACCGTTCGATCTACCTGCACTCGATGCAGGTCAACATGTCCCAGTCGATGGGCCTGACCGACGAGGACACCTCGCTGGTCGTGGTCCCCCAGTTCCACGTCAACGCCTGGGGTCTGCCGCACGCCACCTTCATGACCGGCGTCAACATGCTGATGCCGGACCGCTTCCTGCAGCCCGTGCCGCTCGCCGAGATGATCGAGAGCGAGCGTCCGTCCCACGCCGCCGCCGTCCCCACCATCTGGCAGGGACTGCTGGCTGAACTGCTGGCCAAGCCGCGCGACGTCTCCTCCCTCACCCAGGTCACCATCGGCGGCTCGGCCTGTCCGCCCTCCCTCATGGAGGCGTTCGACGCACTCGGCATGCGGGTCTGCCACGCCTGGGGCATGACGGAGACCTCCCCCCTCGGCACCATCGCGCGCCCGCCGGCCCACGCTGTGGGCACCGACGAGGAGTTCGCCTACCGCCTGACCCAGGGCCGTTTCCCGGCCGGTGTCGAGGCCCGGCTCACCGGCCCCGGCGGCGAAAGGCTCCCCTGGGACGGCGAGTCCGCGGGCGAGCTGGAGGTGCGCGGCCCCTGGATCGCCGGCGCCTACTACAACGGCACCGACGCCGAACCCCTGCGCCCCGCCGACAAGTTCAGTGAGGACGGCTGGCTGAAGACCGGCGACGTCGGCACGATCTCCTCCGACGGCTTCCTCACCCTCACCGACCGGGCCAAGGACGTCATCAAGTCCGGCGGCGAGTGGATCTCCTCCGTCGAGCTGGAGAACGTCCTGATGTCCCACCCGGACGTCGCCGAGGCCGCCGTCGTCGCGGTCCCGGACGACAAGTGGGGCGAGCGCCCGCTGGCCACGGTCGTCCTCAAGGAGGGCTCGACCGCCGACTTCGTCACCCTGCGTGACTTTCTCGCCGACGAGGGCAGGATCGCCAAGTGGCAGCTGCCCGAGCGCTGGACGGTGATCGAGTCGGTGCCGAAGACGAGCGTCGGCAAGTTCGACAAGAAGGTGCTGCGTAGGCAGTACGCCGAGGGCACGCTGGACATCACTCAGCTCTAGACCCGCTCCGATGCCCTCCGCCGAGCTGTGAAGCGCTGTGAAGCGCTGTGACACGCCCCGCGTACGCCGGTCTCCAGGCCGGCGTACGCGGGGCCCCGTCGTGCGCCCGGAGGCGCGGTTCTCTTGGTACGGGTGCGGTGCGGCTCAGTTGGTGCCGATGCGGGCCAGCAGGTCGACGATTCTTTCCTGCACCTCGTCGCTCGTGGAGCGCTCAGCGAGGAACAGGACCGTCTCGCCGGAGGCCAGCCGCGGCAGGTCCCCCTGGTCGACGGCGGCGGTGTAGACGACGAGCGGGGTACGGGTGAGTTGTCCGTTCGCCCGCAGCCAGTCCACGATCCCGGCCTGCTGACGGCGCACCTGCATCAGGTCCATCACCACCAGGTTCGGCCGGAACTGCCCCGCGAGTGTCACGGCGTCCGCGTCGCCGGCGGCCCGCGCGACCTGCATCCCCCGCCGCTCCAGCGTTCCGGTCAGCGCGAGCGCGATCTCCGCGTGCTCCTCGATCAGCAGCACCCGCGGCGGATGCTGCTCACTGTCCCGCGGCGCGAGGGCCTTCAGCAGGACGGCGGGATCCGCGCCGTAGGCGGCATCGCGCGATGCCTGCCCCAGCCCGGCGGTGACGAGCACCGGCACCTCGGCGGCCACCGCTGCCGTCCGCAGCGACTGGAGCGCCGTACGAGTGATCGGCCCGGTCAGCGGGTCCACGAACAGCGCGGCGGGGAACGCCGCGATCTGGGCGTCGACCTCCTCGCGCGAGTGCACGATCACCGGCCGGTATCCGCGGTCGCTCAGCGCCTGCTGCGTGGCGACGTCCGGCGCGGGCCACACCAGCAGGCGGCGCGGGTTGTCCAAGGGCTCCGGCGGCAGTTCGTCGTCCATCGGCTGCGGACGCGGAGGATCCGCCACCTCGACGGCCCCGCCCGGACCGTCCAGCGGCTCGGGTCCCTCGGCCGCGTCCGCGTCCGGCGCCCCTATGGCGTACGAGCGCCCCGTGCCCTCGGTCGTCGGCGCGAGCCGCGACTGCCCGGGCTGACTCGGCTGCCCCGGCTGACCGGCGATCGGATGCTGCGGTTGTGCCTGGGGCTGCGACGAGGTTTGCGGCTGGGGTTGTTGGGACTGCTGGAGCGGTGGTGACTGTGCCGGCGTCCGGGGCCGTGCGGGCGCCTGGGCGCGGGCAGGGGCCTGGATTGCTGCCTGGGCCTGCCGCTGGGTGAGGGCGGGCCCGGTTGTCGCGTGCGGATGTGCGCTCTGCTCTTGGCCGGCGGCCGGGTCGGGGGGAGTGCCGAGCTTGCGGCGGCGGCCCGATCCGCCCGGCTGGTGCGGGGGAGGCGTGGCCAACGGAAGCGGCTGCTGGACCTGAGCGGCCTGCCGGGTGAACGGCACACCCTGCCCCAGTGTGCGCACACTGAACGCACGCCCCTGGGTCGAGTTCGGGTCCACCGGGTCCACCGGAGCCACCGGAGCCACCGGAGCCGATGTCTCGACGGGGAGCGGCTGAGCGGCTCGTTGCGCGGGTGCCGCCGCATTCTCGGGAGGCAGTGGGGTGGCCGGGGCGGGCGTCGGCATCGGCATGCCGTTCGGCGGGACGGGAGCGCCCTGTGGCGTTACGGGAGTTTTGGCGCCGGCGGCGTCACCGGCGGCGGGCCACGGCGGCTGCGCGGACGGAGTGCCCTGGAGCGTAGTCCCCTGACCGGGCACGGCCTCGGCAGGCAGCGGCTGGGCCACGGAAGCGGGCTGTTCCGCGACCGGAGCGACGGGCTGCGCCTGTGCCTGTGCCTGTGCCTGGGCAACGGGCGGCAGCACCGCCGGCTGGGGCAACGGCTGTCCGGCGGAGGCCGGCTGGAGCCGATCGTGGGGTGCCGTCGCCGGGGCCGCTGCCGGAACCTGTGCCTGAGGCGGCTGTCCCTGCCAGGCCACGCCCTGCGGCGGAACGGCCGACGGAAGGGCCGCTGCCTGCGGCGGTACGGGGGCGCCCTCCGGGGTGGCCCCCTGCACGGGCGCCACTGGTACGGGAACGGGCTGAGCGGCACCTCCGGCCGCACCCCCCGGGGCCTGGACCTGGACCTGTGCCTGGGCATGTGCCTGAGCGGCCTGCGCCGACGAAGGGACCGTGCCCTGCTCGGCCGGCTGGGCGGCGGCCCGTCGGCGGCGGCCTGTGGGGGCGCTGGTGGGGTGCGGCTGCGGAGGAGTGTGATCGTCGGACTGATCGTGTGGGACGGCGTCATGGCGCCCCCCGCCGATCAGCGCGTCACCGGCAGCGGCCGGTCCGGGCATCACCACGGGCGCCGAGCCCTGTGCCTGGCCCTGCCCGGCCGCACCGACGGCCCCGGCGGCCCCGGCCTGTTCTCCCTGGTCCGCCTCTGCGGGCGGCAGGGCGAACACCGTACGGGGCGCGGCCTCCTGCGCCGCCGCCCGCTCGGTGGCCGCCGCCAGCGCACGCCGGCGCCGCCCGGCCGCCTGAGCCTGCTGCTCCTGCCCCTGCTGCTCCTGCTCCTGCGTCTGGCCCTGTTGTTCCGAAGCCTGATCCCGGCCCTGTCCCTGAGAGGCACCGGCTGTTCCGTCCCCGCTGCCCACCGCGGGCAGCGCGGGCGGCAGGGCGTGCTGCTCACCGGAAACCTGCCGGGCACGCTGTCCCCCTGCCGGGACGGGTACACCCTGCGGCGGTACGGTCCCGCCCAGCCCGGTGTTCGAGGCGGCGGACCCCGCCGCGTACTCGGCGGCTGTGACAACGGCCCCCTCGGACACTCCGCCACCGGAGCCGATCGCACCGACCGAACCGACCGAACCGATCGGACCGGCGACCGCACCCGGGCCGGCAGGGACAGCCGCCTCCGCGCCCTCGGCCGACCGGCCGCGCCGCCGTCCGGTCCCACCGGACGACACCGCCACCGCGTCCTCACCGGACGCCTGAGCCGGAATCTGCGCGGGCTCCGCGGCTGCCGCGGCCGCCCGGCGCCTGCGCCGTCCGGTGGGCGCCACGCTCTCCGTACCGGCTCCGGAACCGTCGTCCGGCCCCGGCACCTCGCTCTCCAGGAAGGCGTCCACCGAGGACCGCCGGGCCCTCCGTCGTCCGCCACCAAAACCCTGCTGACCACCCGCGGCAGTGGCAGCCTCCTCGGCCGACACCGCTCCCGGCACCGGTGCCTCGACCGTCGGCACTCCGGCCGGCAACGCGAGCTGGGCAGCCGCCTGAACTGCGGCGACGGCACCCGCACCGGCCCCGATGGGCACCTCGAGGACGAACGCGCTGCCGCTCATTCCCGGCACCTCGTGCGTCTGCAGCACACCTCCGTGCGCCCGTACGATCCCGCGCACGATCGGCTCGTGCACCGGATCGCCGCCGCTGTACGGCCCGCGGACCTCGATCCGTACGACCTCGCCGCGCTGTGCCGCCGCGACCACGACCGTGTTGTCCAGGTAACCGCCCGCCGACACGGGAGTGCTGCCGGTGGCGTCGACGCCCGCGACATCCGCGACGAGATGGGCGAGAGCGGTGGCGAGCAGCCGCGAGTCGACCTCGGCCTCGATGGGCGGTGCATGCACGGCGAACTGAACCCGGCCCGGCCCGATGAGTTCCACGGCCCCGTCGACACCGGCGGCGACGACGGCGTCGAGCATCACCTTCGTACGAGTGATGCCGCCCGTCCCGGCGTCGAGCCGCTGGAAGCCGAGGACGTTGTCGATGAGGGTGGTGATCCGGGAGTAACCGGCCGACAGATGATGGAGCACCTGGTTGGCCTCGGGCCACAGCTGCCCGGCGTCGTCGGCGGCCAGCGCGGCCAGGTCGCGGCGCAGTTCCTCCAGCGGGCCCCTCAGCGACTGCCCGAGCAGGGTCAGCAGCTGCTCGTGCCGGCCGGCGAGGGCCTCGAAGCGGTCCTTCTCCCGCTCGCCGAGCGCGGCGTACCGCTCCTCGTTAGCGGCGAGTTCCTCGGTGTGTGCCTCGAGCAGTTCCTCCAGCTCGCGGACCTGCTCCTGGCGCAGGGCGGTGAACTCGGAGGCGTGCTCCCCGGTGATCCGCTCCAGTTCCTCGGCGTGCTGCCGTTCGGCCTCTTCCTTCTCCTTGACGAGCGTGTCGTAGGGACGCCGGTCGGTGAAGGTCATGACGGCGCCGACGAGCTGGTCGCCGTCGCGCACGGGCGCGGTCGTCAGGTCGACCGACACCTTGTCGTTGCTCTTGGAGTACAGCACCTGACCGCGCACCCGGTGCTTGCGCCCGGAGCGCAGGGTGTCGGCGAGCGGGGACTCGTCGTAGGGGAAGGGGGAGCCGTCGGCGCGCGAGTGGAGGACGAGGGTGTGCAGCTCCCGCCCGCCGAGGTCGCTGGCCCGGTAGCCCAGTATCTGGGCGGCGGCCGGGTTGACCAGGACGATCCGCCCGTCGGTGTCCGTCCCGACGACACCTTCCGAGGCGGCCCGAAGGATCATCTCGGTCTGCCGTTGCGAACGCGCCAGTTCGGCCTCGGTGTCCACGGTGCCGGACAGATCGCGTACGACGAGCATCAGCAGTTCGTCGCCGGTGTAGCCGTAGCTGTCGGTGTCGTAGGCCTGCTGACCGGTCTCCAGATTCGCACTGGTGACCTCGACCGGGAACTCGGTCCCGTCGGTCCGCCGGGCGACCATCCGCGTCGGCTTGGTGCGGGCCCGAGGGTCGATGTGGTCGGGCCGGCGCATGGAGCCGGGGATGAGTTTGGAGTCGAACTCCGGCAGCAGGTCGAGCAGCCCGCGCCCCACCAGAGCGGTGCCCGGGGTCTCGAAGGCCTCGAGGGCGATGGTGTTGGCGTTGACGACCGTCCCGTTGGCGTTGACCAGCAACAAGGCGTCGGGAAGCGCGTCCAGTATGGCTGCGAGGCGAGCAGTGCCTCGGGATGGCCTGCTGCTCACGAGACGCTTCCTTCCTGTTCCGCGACGTGCCGACCGGTCGGGCCATCTTGCCAACCGGCCCTCAACGTGTCACCGAAGGGAGTCTAAGGGCTGGGGTTGCGCTCGCGACGCCGGATGAGACCGAGGTCGCACGTAACGTAACGGTGCTGTGACGCCCCCGCCGGTCGGCACCGGCCGTGGCCCGCCCCACCACGGCCCGGACCGTTGCGGGACCTCCACGCCGGTCCCTGCCCCGCTCGGTCCGCCCCACCGCCTCAGTCGAACATCTGTACGTCCTTGTGTCGCGCGTCCGTACGTTCTTGTGGTGAGGCGACGGCCCGCCACGCGCCGGCGGAAGGGCTTTGCTCTGTGGCCATCGTGCCTAGTACCGTAGGGGGCGATTGGTGACACCACGCACGGCTGTGTCATCATCGGCACGCACCACTTTGAACCGCGCTCGCGCGCGGAAGGTTGTGCACGGAGGCGTCGCCTAGTCCGGTCTATGGCGCCGCACTGCTAATGCGGTTTGGGCCTTAAAGCCCATCGAGGGTTCAAATCCCTCCGCCTCCGCACCGATGACGAAGCCCCGGCCCACCCGGCCGGGGCTTCGTCGCATACCCGGCCCTCTGCCGTCGTTTCCGCAGGTCGCAAGGGGCGGGGCAAACGGATTTCACATGGCGGCGGCGGTCATGTAATGTTCTTCCTGTCGCCGCGAGCGAGCCCGCAGAGGGCCGGGAGCGGCGAGAAAACTGAAGAGCAAGCACTCGTAGCTTAACGGATAGAGCATCTGACTACGGATCAGAAGGTTGCAGGTTCGAATCCTGCCGAGTGCACAGCAGACCAGAGGCCCTGTGGAGTGATCCACAGGGCCTCTGGCTTTTGCTTTGACGGCAGTGTCTGACGGCAACCGCCTCGGATGACGGGTGGGGAGCCGATCAGACGGCTACCGGTACACCGGCCGTGCCGTCATCATCTTCCTGCCCGTTGCCGTCACCCTTCAGCGCATCCCCGACGCGGTCGAAGGCGGAGCGCTGGGAGTCGAGCCGGACGAAGGTGTAGATATCCATGGTCACGCGAATCGAGCTGTGGCCGAGGGCTTCCATGATCATGCGGGCGTCGGCGCCCTGTTCGTGCAGGAGCGAGGCACAGGTGTGGCGCAGATCGTGAAAACGGATCTTGCGGACCCCGGCGCGGAGACACAAGGTCTCGAAGGACCGGTTCAGGTTGCGCGGCTCGATAGGCGTTCCGTTCTTCGTGGTGAAGACGAGGCCCTGTCCCGTGCCCTTCCAGTTGGCACCCGCGGCCTTCTTGTCGGCGATCTGCTGCGCGCGCTGGGCACGGAGCGCGGTCACGCACTCGGCCGGCAGGGCGACGCGACGGGCCGAGCGCTGCGTCTTCGGCGCGACGATCAGTAGCTCGCCGCCGACCCGCTGGAGGGCCTGCCGGACGGTGAGGACGCCTTCGTGAAGATCCACGTCCGACCAGCGCAGCCCCAGCACCTCACCCCGGCGCAGGCCGATGCGAACCGCCAGTTCGTACACGGCCCACAGCCGGTTGTCCCGGGCTGCCGTCAGAAGCTGACGCCCCTCCTTGGCCGTGAGCGGTTCGATCTCGCGCTTCGTTCCCATGCTCAGCTCCACGTTCCGGGCCACGTTGCGGGGCAGCTCGTCCTCACGTACGGCGTGCTGGAGGGCGGCCCGCAGGATCACCAGCAGGAAGCGCACGGTCCGATCAGAGGGAAGCTTCTTGCAGCACGTGCCGAGGGCGCAGCAGCGCCGCTTGTACTCGGGCCGCTTCCTGTCCTTGCCCTGCGCGCAGCACTGGCAGGTGGCCGCTGTCTTGGCGAGGAAGGCCCGGATGTCGCGGGCGGTGAGCCGGGCCAACTTCTTCCTGCCGAACTCGGACGTGACGTAGTTGCGGACAAGCGATTCGTAGTTGACGTATGTCGTTCTGCGGACCTTGCCCTTGGCGACGTTCACCAGCCAGTACGTCAGGTACTCGGCGATCGTCATCTTGCTGGTGGCGACCGGGAGGCCGTTGAGGGAGTCGGCCTTGAGCTTGGTCAACTTCTCGTGCGCCTCGTCCCAGGACTTGCCATAGACGCTGCGCCGTTTGTACGTGCCGTCCGTCGTCAGTACGTATGCACTGCCCTCCCAACGGCCGTCCTTGCGCTGGTAGAGGGTGCCCTCGTTGTTGGCGTTCTTCTTCGGCGTGGCCATCAGGCAGCTTCCTGTTCGGTGCGGAGGGATACGTAGGTGTCCAAGGCGGCTTCACTGATGCGGCGGCAGCGGCCGATCTTGAAGGAGGCGAGTTCGCGCGAGCGGATCAGGTCGTGGACCTTCCAGCGGCTGATGCCGAGGTGCTCGGCGACCTGGTCCACGGTGAGCACGGCCTTCTTCATACGGGCACCACTCCTTCCTGCTTGAGGCGCTGGGTGTGGGCGATGTCGTGGCGGACCTGGGCGGCGAGGAGTTCTTCGCCGGGGCGGTAGCCGCTGGCGAGGTAGGTCCACGAGGCGGAGGTGACGAGGGTGATCTCGTCGGTGGTGGAACGGCCGGCGCGGACACGTGCGGCTTCGGCCTGGGCGAGGCGCCAGGCGCGGCGTACGTCACGGAGTGCGCCGAGGGTGGTGGAGTAGGCGCGGGATTTACTGGAGAAGTGGCCGCGGAAGCCGAGCATGTGGGCCCACTTCCAGAGCTTGAGGTCGGCGAACTCCGGCAGGTGACCGAGGGCCCAGGCGGTGCGGATCATCTGTCGTACGTGCTGCTGGACGGGCAGGGCCTTGATGGGTTCGGCCTGTCCAGTGCCGTGGCAGTCGGTGCACCGGGCGTGGAGTTGGGCGGGGCCGCGTACGTAGCCGCGTCCGCCGCAGGGGCGACATATCAGGGTGCGGTCCACGGTGCCGGCGCCCTCGGCGTTCTTGGTGGCGTACTTGGCGATGTATCCGGCGACCTTGGCGTCTGTGTACTCGGCGACCCTGGCGTCGGTGAGTTCGCCGTCGCCCAGGGCGGTGATCGGGTCGACCTTGTAGCGGCGGCCCCAGGTGATGACGCGTTCGCCGATGGCGTCGGACTCGACGGTGAGTCGGGCACGCTCGACGGCCAGGCTCACGGAGGCGCTCAGGGCGTCGAAGGTGGCCCAGGGCGGGGGCGGGGTGGTGTGGCCGTCGGGTCCGTCGAAGCGGATCACGGCGTGGAAGTGGACCAGGCCGCGCTTTTGGTACTCGGCGACCTTGGCGAAGGAGATGCGCAGGGCGGAGTTGAGCGCCTTCTGTGTCATGCCGAGGTGTTCGGCCAGGGCGCGGCGCAGGTAGGTGGTGAAGCGTGCCCAGAGCTGTCCGGCGTGGGCGTTCCAGAGCACGGCGCCGGTGTAGTCGTACGTTGCCGGGTTCAGCGGGGTGCCGAGTTCCGGGGCGTCTTCGGTGTGGGTGTCGCCGCAGGCGCAGGGGCGGGGCTTGCCCGCGTTGGTGGTGGGGCGGTTGTGGACGGGGCCGAAGGAGGGGGCGGTGAGGGTGACGAAGGCGCGGGGGTGGTCGCGGACGGTGTCGGCGACGTTCTTGCCGCCGGACAGTCCGGCCTTGATCAGGTGGTAGGTGTCGGCGGCGTAGATGCGGGAGCAGGCGGGGCAGCGGGTGGCGCGGCGGTTGCCGCAGGTGGTCAGCAGGCGTCCGGAGGGTTCGTCCTCGGAGCGGTAGGAGCGGACTTTACGGCGCTTCGCCCCGGATCGTGGACACCTTGGACACTGGACCTTGAGGGTCCAGAGGAAGAGATGTCACTGATGGTGATGAAGGTGTACTCAGCGGAGTTCAAGGCGGACGCTGTCGCGCTGTACCTGTCGGACCCGAAGAACACGTTCGAGGGCGTCAGCAAGGACCTCGGAGTCAGCCGGGAAACGCTGCGGAACTGGGTGCGGGTCGAGCGGGCCCGGCAGGGCCGCGCGGCGGGCACGAGTCGCTTGCCGCGGGTCGAGCAGGCCGTCGATGTACCCTCCGACGATGTGCTGAAGGAAGAGAACAAGCAGCTCAGGGCCCGGATCAGGGAGCTGGAGACCGAGCGGGAGATCCTGCGGAGGGCCGCGAAGTATTTCGCCGGCGAGACCAACTGGTGAGCCGTTTCCAGTTCGTTGATGATCATCGCGGCGCCTTCGGCGTCAAGCGGCTGTGCCGGGTCCTGGAGGTCTCCCGGTCCGGGTTCTACCGGTGGCTGAAGGGCGCCCCGGCCCGCATCGAGCGGGCGCGGTCCGATGCCCGCCCGGCCCGTCGGATACGGGAGACCCACAAGGAGTCCGACGGTACCTACGGCGTCCCTCGGATCACGGCCGAGTTGCAGGAAGCCGGGATCGGGGTGAACCACAAGCGGGTCGCGCGTGTGATGGCCCGGATCGGCCTTCAGGGCGTGCACCTGCGCAAGAAGGTCAGGACCACCGTCCCCGAGCCGTCCGCGACGCCGGTGCCCGATCTGCTGCGGCGTGACTTCACCGCGAGTGAGCCGAACACCAAGTACGTCGGCGACATCACCTACCTGCCCATCGGCGACGGCCAATTCCTTTACCTGGCCAAGGTGTTGGACCTGTGCTCGAAACGGCTGGCGGGCTGGTCGATTGCCGGCCACATGCGCACCGGGCTGGTCACCGACGCGCTCAGGTCCGCAGCCCGTACTCGCGGCGGAACCCTTGACGGGGCGATATTCCACAGCGACAACGGCGCCCAGTACGCATCGAAGGAGTTCGCGAACGTGTGTCGTGAACTCGGCGTGACCAGATCGCGCGGGGCGGTCGGAACCTCGGCGGACAACGCTGCCGCCGAATCCTTCAACGCAAGCCTGAAACGGGAGACTCTGCAGAGAAGGAAACGCTGGTCAGGAGCGCGTGAGGCCCGCCTTGCGGTGTTCCGGTGGGTCACTCGCTACAACACGAGAAGGAGACACTCCGCACTCGGCCAGATCAGCCCGATCGCCTATGAACAACGATCGATTACGCTGGCCACTGCCGCATAGCAAACGGTGTCCACGATCCGGGGTCAAGCCCCATCAAGGATCGACTGGTCCGAGTACTTCGTCGGCGCTACGCGGCTCTGTGCGCGGCTGCTGGTTGAGGTTGTGGCGCGCGATGGAGGAGTGCCGGTAGACCTCCTTGCGGGCCCGCATGATGTTGCCCAGGGGTGCGTGCTCGGCGGTGACCCGCCAGGGCGTGAAGGACAGTGAGTCCATCTTCTCCAGGTTTTCCGGGCTCGAGATGTCCTGCTGCGGCAGCCGCAGCTTCGCCACGGTGACGGGCGGCGAGAGCTGCTCGGGCCACTCCACGGTCGTGTCCTCCACCGGCATGCGCTCCAGGTCGGTGCAGAGCTGGACCTGGATGTCGAAGGCGTAGGGCCGCTCCTGCAGCTCGGCCTGCAGGGCCGGTCGGAAGACCTCTGCCGCCGAGGTCGGATCGATGTCGCGCCGGACCACCGCGGCGGCGAAGTCCGGGTCGGGGGTTATGCGCACCTTGGCGATGTAGTCTCCGTGCCGGACCGCGCCCATCGTCCAGTAGCTCGACAGCAGTACGTTTGCCGGAGGGGTCTTTGACAGGCGCAGGAAAGCCAGGAACTCGTCCCACGCCCAGTTGTCCTGATTTAGCGTTCCCTTTCCAGTCACGAAATCGGTGAAGAATCGATGTGCTCCGGGTCGGCCCTGGGAGAAGTAGGCCGGCGCGTTCAGGAACAGTTCCTGGATGAACAGGTAGTGCTCGACTGTGTTGCAGAAGAAGATCGGTCCGTTGATGTTGGCGTAGTCGAAGGTGCCCGTGTCCGGTTCGTCTTCCAGCAGGGTCGGGCCGGGGATGTCGAAGATTTTCAGTGCCAGTCCGGTGGCGGCGCCCAGTCGCGCGTCGGCTCCGGCGTGAGGCGAGCCGTTGGAGAAGCGGATGAGCGCGTCGTGGGTTCCCGGAGTCGCGTAGATGCCCTGGGCGTACTCGGAGGGCAGCCCGTCCAGGATCTTCACTTCCCCTCGGACCAGCCCGTATCCCTTGGCATGGGCGTCGCGCAGGGCCCGGCCAGTTCCACCGGCTTTGACAGAGTCGGCGATGTAGCTCTCGGTCTTTTCGATCACCGTTTGCAGGTTGCGGTCGAAGTGCGGATCGTCGGCTTCGACGTCAGGCGTATAGCGGACGAACTGTGCTGCCATGGTGTCGAACCCTCCTCGAAGACCGTGGTAGAAACTGCCCTCAGTCCTCCAACTCCGCGAGCCAGCGCAAGGCACGCAGCCCCGGCACGAAGCAGTACTCACCACCCCGGGTGACCACGAAGCTGGGCAGGTTCTGCAGACGACGCCGGACCGGCTTCTCCGGGATGGTGACGGTGCCGGTTCCGCCGTGGTGCCCGGCTACCGCGTCCTTCTCGCCGGGGTAGCCGATGAAGTTGCCGTCGTTCATCCACTCGGCCTTGATGAACTCAAACTGCCGTTCCAAATGGGCTCCGAGGAATACTCCGACCAGACCACGGTCGGCGCCGTCGTCCTCCAGCACACCCTCCGGTAGCGGCGGGCCGTAGGTGGTGCCGCGGCGGATGAGGCGGTGCATCCGTGCGTCGCCGATGATGGTGGAATCGCGGGGGTTGGCGCGCCGGATGTGCGCACCGGCGGGGCACCGGTAGCCTCGGTCGTCGTTCTCCCGGTACAGGAAGTTGTTGACGCGGTGCGGGTCGGCCGCAAGCTCCGGGTCATCGTGCTCCGGTGACAGCGTCAGTGGTGCCCCGCTGGGCCATCGCCCGACCAGCTTCGCCGCCAGGAGCGCCTCCTCCTCGGCGCTGGAGCTGTTGGCGCGCAGGTACCTGCGCCAGGCCGCCACGTTGGTGTGGGCCTTGCGCACGGCTGCGTAGGTGCCGTTCCGGCCCAGCACATCGGGGCTGGGCATGGGCGGCAGGTTCTCGGTTTCGTCGGGGTAGCCGAGGATGAACTCGCCAGCCTTGATCGGGGTTTCCTGCGGGTTGGAGCCGGGCAGTCCGACACCCTCGATGTTCGGATGGCTGATGCCGTCGCGGAAACCGAAGGTGGTGCGCCCGGTCGGGAGCTGGCGGACGTCCTGCTGCCAGATCACCTGGATACCGGGGGTGTCCTCGTAGGCGATGCGGGCCTGCTTCAGCGCCTCGTCCAGTTGCTCCGTATCGGAGGAGAGGGCGCTCAGCGCGATGTGGACCTCGCCCGTGCCGAACGGTGCCTCCCAGTGGGCCGGGGCGCTCTCGCCCACGTCGCCGATCAGCTCTGCCCGGGCAGCCATGCCCTCACGAAACGCCCGCGGAAAGCTGTCCAGCGACTCCTGGGGCACCCCCAGGGCCTTCAGCCCCTGATAGGTGAATGCCACAGCGACCCAGGCGTCCTGGTTGCGGTCCGCATCGGGCAGGCCACCCGAAGTCAGCGGGAGCAGCCGTCGCAGCAGGGCGCGCCCGGCGTGGCGGTCATCGACACGCAGGAAGATGTACTTTCCCACATAGGGTACGGGGCGCGGACGCAGGGCTCCGCTCTGGACGTCGTCGATCTCCACGCGCACGCTGGCCGCGCTGCTGCTGTCCGCGGTGCTCATGATCGCTTGTGCCTCCACATCGGGTTCTGCGGTGGGCAGCCCTGCAGTGACTGGTGCGCGTCCGCCGACGCGGCCCACCGAGGTCGGGTCGGCTCTGCGGGGTGGCAGTGTCCGGTTCTAGGCCGAGGCTTCCTCCAGCAGCTTCTGGAAGGCAGGCGTGGCAACCATCTCCGCATTGGCCGGGTTCTTGAGCGCCGCCCGGAACTCGGTGGTGTCCAGCACCTCCTGGAACGCCTCGTCCACGCGCTGGTCCTTGTAGATCTGCTGGACGGTCAGGTCGGGATAGGCGCTGACGAAGACATCCGCGGGCGCCTGGTGGGCGAGGAACCAGTCCTTCGCCCCTGGATCTTTGACGCCGGGGAACCCTTCGGTGTGCGAGAAGACCTTGTCGAAACGGGCTCCGACCACGGTCTTCGCGAAGTCGTCGATGTAGGTGTCCCAGGAGCCGTCGAAGACGCTGGCGAACATGAACCGGGTCTCGTCGTCGAAGATCACGTGCCGTGCGTCGTGCAGAGTGCCGATCTGGCGCAACGCCGCATGGACATTCGCGTCATTCGCCGCATCGGCGAGCGTGGCTAGATCCTCACGCAACGCATCGGCCTCGCCCTGCTTGATCTTGGTGAAAACGGTGAACTCGTTAGAGACCCCATCCGTCCTGCCCGGGTGCTCAGGGCGAGCCGGCTGGGTTGCGCCTGTCGCAGTCATCGCGAGGCTCTCCTGCCGTGGATCGATGTGAAGGTCACCAAGCGCTCGGATATGAGGCGCCATCGCCCCCACGTCTTCAATCCTCTCTGCGGCTGAGCTGCCTCGCATCTCGGCGCCTGGGCGTTGAGACACTTGGGCCAATGGCCATGAGTTAACGATCTACATGTGATGATCTTCGGGTGGAGCGAGCTGAGGGTGGGGCCGCGAGGCGGCTGACGGATGACGTGTCGAT
>NZ_JBIAIV010000085.1:0-19496 GCF_042871645.1 Streptomyces sp. NPDC005774
AGGGCCGGGCGGCCACTCCTCGGAAGCCACTGAAGGCAAGAAGCCATAAGCCACACCCGGCCCTCCCGGGCCACCTAACAACTTACGGAGGAGCCCATGACCCGACCGCTCGCCCGCCACGTCATGCCCGGGTTCACCGGACACATGGCGTCCGGACACCGGACCGCGGATCCGTACGGGAAACTGATGGAGGAGCGGATCCTCCTCCTGGGGACACCGATCGACGAGACCTCCGCGAACGACCTGATCGCCCAGTTCATGTACCTGGAGCACCGGGCCCCCGACCGGGACATCGCCCTCTACGTCAACTCCCCCGGCGGCTCTTTCCACGCCATGTCGGCGATCTACGACACCCTGCGCTTCGTCACCTGCGAGGTGGAGACGGTCTGCCTGGGCCGGGCTGACGGGACGGCCGCGCTGCTTCTGGCCGCCGGGACGCCGGGCAAGCGGTACGTCCTGCCGGGGGCGCGGCTGGTGCTCCGTCAGCCGGCACTGCCGGAGCCGGCTGAGGGAAGCGCGAGCGATCTGGCCGTTCAGGCGGAGGAACTGTCGCGGGTCCGGGACCGGTTCGAGGACATGCTGGTCCGGCACACCCACCGCACCCCGGAGCAGGTCCGGTCGGACATCGAGCGGAACACCGTCCTCGACGCGCGGGCGGCAGTGAAGTACGGCCTCGTCGACCGGATCCTGGCCGACCGCGAGAGCCCGCGCCCCACTCCCGGCGCGAGGTGAGCCACCGATGCTGCCCCCCGAGCTGCCGCCGCTGCCCGCGCTGACCCGCGCCGAGGCCGAGTTGATCGACTGTTATCTCGAGGCCGTCGACCTGCTCGGCCGGATCAACCCGGCCCGTGACGGCGACACCTATCGTGGGCTGCGCGCCGCACAGGCGCTGGTCGGCAAGGCCGTCGCACTGCGCGACGCGCTGACCCTGATGCACCGGCGCGGCGAGACCGAACTGCACGCCGCCACACTGACCCGGGCCCTGCGGGTGCTGGACGGCGACCGGCGCGCGGCCCGGGTCACGCTGCCGCCGAGCTCCGACAGTTGACGCCTGTACCGGTCCGGCCGGGGACGGCGTCGGCGGTACGTCCGCACCGGAGTTGAAACGGACCAAAGGGGGTACCGCCAACCGGTGTATATGTCCACTTCTTTTCGGGCCGTCACAGTTGCGCACCACGCGTGGCCACTTACCGGAACAGGTCATTCCGATGCTGGTCCGGGACTCCTCGGCACTCCGGACGGCAGTCCGGACACGGGGCTGTCCACTCGAACGGATGAGTGGTGAGTAACAACACAAACCCCCGGTTCCATTGGGATTTCGGGCCGACGGTTGCCAAGATCGCTCACTGACGACAAGACCCCGCCGCCGCGGCGGGGCGATCCGGGCGGACGCCGAATCCTGCCGCCGCCCGGATGACCGGTCGACAGGAGTGGATCGGCAGGAGTGGAGGACCCGAGCAAGACGGGCCGCCGGAACGGGAGTTCGATTCCCGCGCCGAGCAGCTCTTGGGGTGAAGCCGCACTCGTGCGGCCGGGCAACTTCGCCAGCCCGAATCCGACAGGTCATCCTTCACAGGCGGCTGACGAAGGGTTGCGCATGACCGCGCTCAATCGTGTCCCGTCTCTCATGGCCAGGGCCGGTACGGCCTCGGCCCTCACCCTCGCCGCCGTGGGCGGCTCGATCGTCCTCCCTGGCACCGCCTCGGAGGCGGCGGCCGCGACTCCGGCCGTCAAGGCCCTCAAGATCGCCGCGTCCAAGAAGGGCGCGCCCTACCGGTGGGGCGCCACCGGACCGAGCCGCTTCGACTGCTCCGGACTCACCCTCTACTCGTTCAAGAAGGCGGGCAAGCAGCTGCCCCGTACTGCGTCCCAGCAGTACAACAAGACCCGCCACATCTCCGCCTCGAACCGCAAGGCGGGGGACCTGGTCTTCTTCCACTCGGGCCAGAACGTGTACCACGTGGGCATCTACGCGGGCCAGGGCAAACTCTGGCACGCGCCCAAGACCGGGGACGTGGTACGCCTGCAGAAGATCTGGACCCGCAGCGTCTGGTACGGCCGGGTGAAGTGATCCGCGAGGGCGGCGGCACCCCTCTGCCGCCGCCCCGCCCAACGCGCCGAACGATGCCCGGACAGCACACCGGTGCGGCGGCTCGAGGATCTGCGTAACGCCCGAACGGGTGAGCAGGTCCTCTTTCGCTTCTCCGCCTCCGCCCGCCCCTCTTCCCGCCCTCACCCTCCTTCCTTTCGCGACCCCCTACGATTCCTGCTGCCCTGTCACTTCGACCGCCGTGGCCGGCTCGGCGGGGACGCCCCACGGGAGGACGACGGAGACGGTCTTCCCGCCCTCCCTGGTGGGGCGGACTCTCATCCTGCCGCCGCACTCCACGGCCAGCCAGCGGATGATGACCAGCCCTCGGCCGTTGTCCTGCTGGACCGCCGCGGGGAGCCGCTTGGGGAACCTCGGGTGGCTGTCGGTGACCCCGATGCACAGCTGATCGTGCCGGTCGAGGACGAGGTCCACGGTGAACGTGGGTGACTGCCCCAGGGTGTGCTGCACGGCGTTGGTCGCGAGTTCGGACACGATCAGCCGGATGGTGTCGGACACTTCCGTGTCCTCCGGCATGCCCCACTCCGCCAGCGTGCCCACCACATGGGCGCGGGCCGCGGAGACCGAGGCGGGATCGCTCGGCAGAGTGATGGATGCTTCCAGATGGTCTGCCATGGCGATGTCGTCTCCTTTCCACGGGACCGCAGTCCGACACGGATCGGCTGATTCGAGTACGGTCCCGCACTGGTGCTTCGTCGCCAGACTGCCATCACCGCAGGCCGTCGGCGACGATACGGTCAGGATATGCATATATCTGTCGCTCAAAGCGGTGAACTCTGCGACGGGAGACCGTATTTGGGTGGCCCCGAGGGAGTAAGGGGGAAGCCATGCAGCACGGTCCCGCGGTACGCCGCCGGAAACTGGGCGCCGAACTGCGCTCGCTGCGCACGTCGGCAGGGTTCACCAGTGGGGAGGCGGCCCGGCTGGTGGGCTGGCACCAGTCGAAGGTGAGCCGCATCGAGACGGGCACGAGCGGAGTGAAACCGGCCGATGTGCGGTTACTGCTCGACGCCTACGGCCTGGCCGATGCCCAGTTGCGGGAGTTGCTGCTGGTGCTCGCGGGGTCCGACGACAACGGTGGACGGCACCACTGGTGGCATGCGTACCGCGGGGTGCTGCCGCCCACCTATCGGGACTTCATCAGCCTGGAGTCCCAGGCCAGCGCCATGCGCACCCTGGAGACCACGGTGGTTCCCGGACTGCTGCAGACACCCGAGTACGCGCGGGCGGTGACCGAGGCCGCCTTGGAGGGCGCCTCCGAGGAGCGGCTGGACACGCTGGTGGAGGTACGGCTGGCCAGGCAGGACGTCCTGCGGGCGGATCCGCCGCTGGAGTTGAGCGCGGTCCTGGACGAGGCGGTGCTGCGACGGCAGGTCGGCGGCCCCGGCGTCATGACCCGTCAGCTGGAACGGCTGGTGGAAGCGGCGCGCCTCCCCCAAGTAAGGCTCCAAGTACTGCCGTTCACAGCCGGGGCGCACATCGGCGTCACCGGGCCTTTCGTAATCTTCTCATTTTCGCGCACTTCTGATCTGGATGTTGTAGTTCTCGACCACTTGACGAGTAGCCTCTATCTGGAGTGGAAAGAAGACCTCCGGGCGTACTCGGAGGCTTTCAACGCCCTCTCGATCCACGCCCTTTCGCCAGAGGACTCGTTGGATTTCATCGCCGGGACAGCTGCCGGCGTGTAAGGAGGCACGATGCCCGCTCCGCCTCGGACCCTTCCCTCCAGCACCGATCTGCACGGTGTGCGGTGGCTGCGCAGCAGCTACAGCACGGGCGCGAACAACTGCGTGGAGACGGCCCGGCCGGCCTTCGGCCCCGGAGCCGGACTGCTCGCCGTGCGCGATTCCAAGGACCCGGCCGGACCCGCGCTGCTCATCTCCCCCGGGAGCTGGGCGGAGTTCGTGGCCGCGGTTCACTGACCCGCCGGTCCGCCGGCACCCACCCGACCGTCCGTCATCGGGCAACTCACGGCCGTGTCCCGCCGACTCATGGCCGCGTGTCGCCGATCACCTGTACAGCGCGTTCGATCTCGGCCCCGGACAGGTCCGCGCGGGCGGTCAGTCTGAGCCGTGAGATGCCGTCGGGCACGGAAGGAGGACGGAAGCAGCCCACGGACAGGCCGGCCGCCCGGCAGTCGGCCGCCCATCGCACGGCCTGCTCCGGGGACGGGGCACGCACCGAGACGACCGCGGCGTCGGGGCGTACGGCTTCGAGGCCCGCGGCCGTCAGCCGGTGGTGCAGGTCGCGCGCCACCGCGCCCGCCCGCGCCGCACGTCCGGGTTCGCGGCGCAGCAACCGCAGGGCCGCGAGCGCGGCTCCCGCGGCCGCCGGCGCCAGGCCCGTGTCGAAGATGAACGTCCGGGCCGTGTTGACCAGATGTTCGACGACCCGGGCCGGGCCGAGCACGGCTCCGCCCTGGCTGCCGAACGACTTGGACAGCGTGAGCGTCACCACGACGTCCTCGGCGCCGGCGAGCCCCGCCGCGTGCGGGGCGCCGCGTCCGCCGTCACCGAGCACCCCGAGGCCGTGGGCGTCGTCGAGCACCAGCCCCGCGCCGTGCTCACGGCACGCCCCCGCCAGCGCGGCGAGCGGAGCGGCGTCCCCGTCGACCGAGAAGACCGTGTCGGACACGGCCACGGCGGCTCCGTCGTGGCCGCTCAGCGCCTTGCGTACGGCGTCCGGTTCGGCGTGCGCCACGACCTGTGTCCTGCCCCGGGCCAGCCGGCAGCCGTCGATCAGGGAGGCGTGATTGCCCGCGTCGGACACGATCAGCGAGCCGTGCGGGGCCAGCGCGGTGACGGCCGCGAGGTTGGCCGCGTATCCGGAGGAAAGGACGAGGGCCGCCTCGAAGCCGCAGAAGTCGGCCAGTTCGCGTTCCAGCTCGGTGTGCAGTTCGGTGGTGCCGGTGACGAGCCTGGACCCGGTGGCCCCGCCGCCCCAGACCCGCGCGGCCCGCGCCGCGCCCTCGGCCACTTCCGGATGGCGGGCCAGGCCCAGATAATCGTTGCTCGCCAGGTCGAGGAGCGGCGCGTCGGCGGCCCGCGGGCGCAGGGTCCGTACGAGCCCGGCCCGGCGGCGCAGTTCCGCCTGCTCGTCGATCCATCCGAACGCCATCGGTCCTCCGGTACTTTTGTAGGCAATGAACAGACACTAGCGGGACCCCCGGGGGGCCAGAGTGTGGCCATGCCCACATCCGATAGCGCTTCTGTTGTACGAACCCTCCTTGGCCGGGGCGGCCGAATAGGACAGGATCGGCTTTCATGGACCTGCTGAACACACTGGTGGACAAGGGGCTTCGGCGCGAGACGCCGACTCGTGAGGAAGCGCTGGCCGTCCTCGGGACGTCCGACGACGATCTGCTCGACGTGGTGGCCGCGGCCGGAAAGGTGCGGCGGCACTGGTTCGGGCGGCGGGTGAAACTCAACTATCTGGTCAACCTCAAGTCCGGCCTGTGCCCGGAAGACTGCTCCTACTGTTCCCAGCGGCTCGGTTCGAAGGCCGACATCCTGAAGTACACCTGGCTCAAACCCGGCCAGGCCTCGCAGGCTGCCGCGGCCGGGCTGGCGGGCGGCGCCAAGCGGGTGTGCCTGGTGGCCAGCGGCCGCGGTCCGACCGACCGTGACGTGGACCGTGTCTCCGACACGATCAGGGCGATCAAGGAGGGCAACGAGGGCGTCGAGGTGTGCGCCTGCCTCGGACTGCTCTCCGAGGGCCAGGCGGAGCGGCTGCGCGAGGCGGGCGCGGACGCCTACAACCACAACCTCAACACCTCCGAGGCCACCTACGGGGACATCACCACCACGCATACGTACGCCGACCGGGTGGACACCGTGCACAAGGCGCACGCGGCCGGTCTGTCCGCCTGCTCCGGTCTGATCGCCGGCATGGGTGAGAGCGACGCGGACCTGGTCGACGTGGTCTTCGCACTGCGCGAGCTGGACCCGGACTCGGTGCCGGTGAACTTCCTGATCCCGTTCGAGGGCACGCCGCTCGCGAAGGAATGGAACCTCAGCCCGCAGCGGTGCCTGAGGATCCTGGCGATGGTGCGGTTCGTGTGCCCGGACGTCGAGGTACGGATCGCGGGCGGCCGGGAGGTGCATCTGCGCACCATGCAGCCGCTGGCACTGCACCTGGCCAACTCGATCTTCCTCGGCGACTATCTCACCAGCGAGGGCCAGGCGGGCCGAGCCGACCTGGAGATGATCGCGGACGCCGGGTTCGAGGTGGAGGGCACCGACCGGGTGACACTGCCGGAACACCGGGCGGGCACGGGCGGGTGCGGGTCTCACGAGGGCGGCGGGTGCGGGTCCCACGAAGGCGGCGGGTGCGGGTCGGCGTCCTCCGGCGCGGGGGTGTGCGGGGGCGCGGAGGTGCCCTCGGGCGTGGGCGCAGGCGCAGGGACGGAGGGGCCCTCGGGCCCGGGTGCGGTCACGGAGGGGGCCGGACCGGCCGACGGGCCGCGGACCGATCTCGTCACCGTCCGCCGACGGGGTACCGGAACGGATCTCGCGCCCAATGCCTGAATGGTCCGTACCCGAACTGCTCGAGCTGGACCGGCGGCACGTCTGGCATCCGTACGGGCCCATGCCGGGCCGCGGGGAACCGCTCGTCGTGGAGTCGGCGAGCGGGGTCCGGCTGCGGCTCGCCGACGGCTCGGGCGAGCTGGTCGACGGGATGGCGTCCTGGTGGTCGGCGATCCACGGCTACAACCACCCGGTGCTGAACGAGGCCGCGCGCGACCAGCTCGGGCGGATGAGCCATGTGATGTTCGGCGGGCTCACGCACGAGCCCGCCGTCCGGCTGGCGAAGCTCCTTGTCGACATGTCACCCGACGGCCTCGAGCATGTCTTCCTCGCCGACTCGGGCTCGGTGTCGGTCGAGGTCGCCGTCAAGATGTGCCTGCAGTACTGGCGTTCGCTCGGGCGGCCCGAGAAGCGGCGGCTGCTGACCTGGCGGGGCGGCTACCACGGCGACACCTGGCAGCCGATGTCGGTCTGCGATCCCGAGGGCGGGATGCACGAGCTGTGGACCGGGGTGCTCCCGGAGCAGGTGTTCGCGAAGGCCCCGCCGGCCGAGTACGAGGAATCGTACGCCGAGCACCTGCGGGAGCTGATCGGGCGGCACGCCGGGGAACTGGCGGCCGTGATCGTGGAGCCGGTGGTGCAGGGCGCGGGCGGCATGCGCTTCCACTCCCCCGCGTATCTGCGGGTGCTGCGCGAGGCGTGCGACGCGCACGGCGTCCTGCTGGTGTTCGACGAGATCGCGACCGGGTTCGGGCGGACGGGCGCGCTGTTCGCGGCCGGGCACGCGGCGGTGACGCCCGATGTGATGTGCGTGGGCAAGGCGCTGACCGGCGGCTATCTGACCATGGCGGCGACGCTGTGCACCGCACGCGTGGCCGACGGCATCTCGCGCGGCGAGGTACCGGTGCTGGCGCACGGTCCGACGTTCATGGGCAATCCACTGGCGGCTGCCGTGGCCTGCGCCTCGATCGAACTGCTGCTCGGGCAGGACTGGCTCGCGGAGATCAAACGCATCGAGTCGGGCCTGCGGGACGGGCTGGCGCCGGCGGCCGCTCTGCCGGGCGTCCGTGACGTACGGGTCCTCGGCGCCATCGGCGTCGTCCAGCTCGACCGCGCCGTGGACATGGAGGCGGCCACGCGCGCGGCGGTGCGCCGGGGCGTGTGGCTGCGGCCGTTCCGCGATCTCATCTACACCATGCCGCCATACATCACCGGCGACACGGACGTGGCCCGGATCGCGGACGCGGTGTGCGCGGCGGCCGAGGAGGGATGACATGCCGGTACTGGTGATCACGGGCACGGGAACCGAGGTCGGCAAAACGGTGGTGACGGCCGTGGTCGCCGCGACGGCGCTGGCGGCCGGACGGTCGGTGGCCGTACTGAAGGCGGTGCAGACCGGAGTGCGGCCGGACGAACCCGGGGACGCCGAGGAGGTCGCGCGGCTCGCCGGGGCCGTCACGACCGCCGAACTCGCCCGCTATCCGGACCCGTTGGCACCCGCCACCGCCGCCCGGCGGGCGGGCCGGGCGGCGGTGCGTCCGCACGAGGTGGCCGAGACCGCCGCCAAGCTGGCCACCGAACACGATCTGGTGCTCGTGGAGGGCGCGGGCGGGCTGCTCGTCCGGTTCGACGAGGACGGCGGGACGCTGGCGGACGCGGTGGCGCTGTTGTCGGCGCCGGTGCTCGTGGTGGCGGCGGCGGGCCTCGGCACCCTGAACGTCACGGAGCTGACGACCCGTGAACTGCGCTCGCGCGGGCTCGATCCGGCGGGCGTGGTGATCGGCAGCTGGCCCGCCGAGGCCGGTCTGGCCGCGCGTTGCAACGTGCGGGATCTGCCGGAGGTGTCGGGGGCGCCGCTGCTGGGCGCGGTGCCGGCCGGTGCCGCAGGCCTGCCCCCGGCCTGCTTCCGCGCGTCGGCGCCACGATGGCTGGCGCCGCGGCTGGACGGCACGTGGAACGAGGCGGAGTTCCGGGGACGGGAGGCCGGCTGATCTCCCGCGCGGCCCCGGTGTTCCGGGCTCCGGCCGCTCCGGCTGTTCAAGCAGCGGCAAGGGGGTACCGGAGACGGACAAGGTGCCCCTCACACCGGAACCGCGCGATGGTGCCCATACGGGGGATGTCCGGCGTGGGAGCCTTCGCACTATCCTCGGGCGCGACAGGCTCGACCTGCACGGCCCGATGGCCACACGGAGGAGGCGGTCTTGTCCACACCCGCTATGGAGCACGCCCCCGGTCTCGCGTCGGCCGACTCGATCGCAGCCCGCGCCCGCGGGCTGACGAAGGCGTACGGATCCGGTGAGACGACCGTGCTCGCCCTGGACGCGGTGGACGTGGACATCGTCCGCGGCCGGTTCACGGCGGTGATGGGACCGTCGGGATCGGGAAAGTCGACACTGATGCACTGTCTGGCCGGGCTCGACACCGTTTCGGCCGGACAGGTGTGGCTCGGTGACACCGAGATCACGGGGCTGAAGGACCGTGAGCTGACGCGTCTGCGCCGGGACCGGATCGGTTTCATGTTCCAGTCGTTCAATCTCATCCCGACGCTGAACGCGCTGGAGAACATCACGCTCCCCATGGACATCGCGGGCCGGATGCCCGACGAGAAGTGGCTGGACCAGGTCATCGACACGCTGGGCCTGCGGGACCGGCTCGGGCACCGGCCGGCGCAGCTGTCCGGCGGCCAGCAGCAGCGCGTGGCGTGTGCGCGGGCGCTGGCCTCCCGGCCCGAGCTGATCTTCGCGGACGAGCCGACCGGCAATCTCGACTCGCGCGCGGGGCTGGAGGTGCTCGGTTTTCTGCGCGAGGCCGTGGACCGACTGAACCAGACCGTGGTGATGGTCACCCACGACCCCGGTGCCGCCACCCACTCCGATCTGGTGCTGTTCCTGGCCGACGGGCGGCTCGTCGACGAGATGGAGCGGCCCACGGCACAGGCGGTGCTCGACCGGATGAAGCGATTCGACGTGATCCGCGCCCAGCCCGCCGCCGATGGGCCGGTGCTCGGCCGTGCTTCCGGCCCCGCCCCCGACGGTGCCGTGCCGTCCGACGGGCCGGCCCCCGGCAAGGACTGAGACCGTGCTGAGGGCGACGCTCAGGAGCTTCCTCGCCCACAAGGGACGACTGCTGCTGTCCGCGCTGGCTGTCGCCCTGTCCGTGGCGTTCGTCGCGGGCAGTCTGATCTTCTCCGACACCGTCGCACGTACCTTCGACCGGCTCTTCGCATCCACCTCCGCCGACGTGACCGTGTCGCCCCCGGACGACCTGGCAGCGGCCGTGCCCACCGGCCAGGTACGGACCGTACCGGCCTCGCTCGCCGAGCGGCTGGCCGGGATCGAGGGGGTCGGATCCGCCCACCCGGACGTCAGGGCCGGGAACATCACGCTCGTCGACAGCGACAACGAGCCGGTGGGGCCGACGACCGGCGCACCGACACGCGCGGTGGACTGGTACCCCGACGAACGCAGTGGTGTGGAGCTGACCTCCGGCCACGCCCCGCGCGGTGCCGGGGAGGCCGTGCTGGACGCGGACACCGCCGACGCCGAGAACGTGGCGATCGGCGACACCCTGTCGGTGCAGGCTCAGCCGGGCACCTTCCGCGTCGAGATCGTCGGGATCGCCGCCTTCACCACCCCCAACCCGGGCGCAGCCCTCATCTTCCTCGATCCCGAGGTCGCCGCCGTCGAGCTGCTGGGCTCGGCGGACCGGGCCACGAGCATTGCCGTCGAGGCGGAGCCGGGCGTGACCGCCGAGGAGGTCGACCACCGTGTCACCGAGGTGCTCGGCGCCGGCACCTACCGGGTGGAGACGGCCGAGGAGCAGGCCGCGACGGCCACCGACGAGCTGGGCGAGTTCCTCGACGTGATCAAGTACGTGATGGTCGGCTTCGCCGGGGTCGCCGTACTCGTCGGCATCTTCCTGATCGTCAACACCTTCTCGATGCTGATCGCGCAGCGCACCCGTGAACTCGGGCTGCTGCGGGCGCTCGGTGCCGACCGGCGGCAGGTGCGCCGCTCGGTGCTCACCGAGGCGGTGCTGCTCGGCCTGTTCGGCTCGACGTTGGGCATGGCGGCCGGTATCGGGCTCGCCCACGGGCTGATCCGGCTGATGAGCGTCTTCGGCATGGACCTGAACACCACGGAGATGGTCATCGGGTGGGTCACGCCCGTCACGGCGTACGTGGTCGGGGTCGGGGTCACCTTCGTGGCGGCGTATCTTCCGGCCCGCCGCGCGGCAGAGGTGTCCCCGATGGCCGCCCTCGTCGACGCCGAGATCGCCGGGACGGGCCGGCCGTTGCGGACCCGCGCGGTGGCGGGTTCCGTCGTCGGGGCGCTCGGCGCGGCCGCCCTGGTGGGCTGCGCCGTCTCGACCGGGACGGGGGAGGCGGCGTCCCTGCTGGGACTGGGCGTCGTGCTGACCCTGATCGCGACCGTCGTCGCCGGTCCGTTGTTGGTGCGGCCGGTGATCCGGGTGCTGGGCGGGGCCTTCCCCGCCCTGTTCGGACCGGTCGGGAGGATGAGCCAGCGCAACGCCCTGCGCAATCCCCGCCGTACAGGTGCCACCGCCGCCGCGCTGATGGTGGGACTCGCCCTGGTCGGCGGCATGTCGGTGGCCGGCGCTTCCATGTCCCGCTCCTTCGACGAGCAGATCGACAGGACGCTGGGCGCCGATTTCGTCATCCAGAACGCCAATTTCCTGCCGTTCTCCCAGGAGGTCACCGACCGGGTGCGGGACACGGAGGGCGTGGGCGTCGTCGTACGGCAGCGGTTCGCGCCGGTGGCGGTGCGGCTGCCGGACGGGGAGCGGATCGAGACGACCGCCGCCGGGTACGACCATCGGGTCGACGACGTCGCCCGGCTCACCTACGCGAGCGGCGACACGGCGGCGGCGCTGGCCGACGGCGGCATCGCCATGGACGCCGGATTCGCCGCGGACCACGGTGTCCGGACGGGCGATGTCATCCCGGTCGAGTTCCCGGGCGGGCAGCGAACCGAGCTGACCGTGGGCGCCCTCACCGACATGGAAAGCGGCGAGGGCTTCGGCGTCCAGGGCGGGCTGTTCCTCGGTATCGCGACGGTCGAGAAGTACGTGCCCGGCGGGCAGGACTCCGCGCTGTACGTGAACGCCGCCGACGGCACGAGCACGGATGAGCTCCGTGACCGGCTGGAGACGACGCTCGACCCTTATCCGCAGGTCCAGGCACGTGACCAGGCCGACTACAAGGACCTCGTGCATGATCAGATCGCGGTCCTCCTGTACCTCGTCTACGCCCTCCTGGGACTGGCGATCATCATCGCGGTGCTCGGCGTGGTCAACACCCTGACGCTGTCGGTGGTGGAGCGCACCCGGGAGATCGGACTGCTGCGGGCCATCGGGCTGAGCCGGCGGCAGCTGCGGCGGATGATCCGGCTGGAGGCCGTGGTGATCGCGGTGTTCGGCGCGATGCTGGGCCTCGTGCTGGGGCTGGTGTGGGGCGTCTGCATACACCAGGTGCTGGCACTGCAGGGCATGACCGCGCTCGCGATCCCCTGGGGCACCGTCGTGGCGGTCGTCATCGGTGCGGCGGTGCTCGGCATCGTGGCGGCACTCCTGCCGGCCCTGCGCGCGTCGCGGATGAACGTCCTGGAGGCGATCGCGCACGAGTGACACGCGCGGGCGGGCTCCCTGGGTGTGGCCGCTCTTGCGGCGTACACACCCGGACGGGCGTCCGGGCGGGCCGGGTGGGGTGCGGACGTGCGACGCGTCCGGATTGTGGAATTCCGTGTCGCGGGCCGGGCCCCGTGCTGGGATCTGCGCATGACCGAGCTGCGTATACGGGCCGCGACGCCCGAGGATCTCGACACCGCGCTGGCCTTCTGGAAGGTCGCCGCCGAGGGCACGAGCATCAGCGACGACCGGGAGGGAGTGGAGCGGCTGGTCGCCCGCGATCCCGGGGCGCTGATCCTCGCCGAGCAGGGCGCGGAGCCGGTGGGCACCGTGATCGCCGGCTTCGACGGGTGAAAGTGGCAGCAGGCGGGGTCGGCCTGTGCCAGGTCGCCGTTCACCTCACCTACGCGGCCCAGGGCGGGCACGCTCTGATCGACCGGAGTCTGTAACCGCCCTGGCCACCAGGCTGCCCCGCCGGGCCTGGATGCGCATGCGCACCGGCCACGGCCTCAAAGGCGACCGCCACTACGACTGGGCAATCATCGACGTCCAACCCGACGACACCCCCGACACCGGGGATGCCCCAGGCGACGTGCACTCCTTACTCGTCGTGCGACGTCACCGCTACACCCGCGAACTCTCCTTTTATCGCTGCCATTCCGCCGTCCCCGCCGCACTCGCCGACCTCGTCCATGTGATCTGCACCAGATGGAAGATCGAGGAGACCTTCCAGAACGCAAAGTCGATCACCGGCCTCGACCAGGGCCAGGTGACCTGCTGGAACTCCTGGATGCGCTGGAGCGTGATCAGCCTGCTTGCGGCTGCCGTCCTGGCCGTCACCCGCGTCCGCACCACCCGGGCCACCAGCGAGAGCGAACTCCCGCCCGGCAGTCCGCGCGAACTGCTCAACGTGCTGAGGACCACCGCGCTTCCCCCAGCCCCACCGGGGAAAGGACCACGTCCTACGCTGGTCCGCCTGACGCCGCCATCAAGCCGCCGCCCAAGCCTGCCACCGCCGCTGGAACAACATCAACGATCAAGAACTACAGCTGCCGTGACAGTGAACCGAGGAATTATTTTTCGACAGCTCCCTGCCGGGACACCGGCCTCCGGGACTTCTTTTAATTCGGCAGTACGGTGTCTCCGTTTGACAACGGGTTCCCACAAGCGTTGCCTGGAAAGTGACGCATTTGCTGCGACGTTGAGCCCCGCGTATGAGCGTGTACGGGTACGGGTGGACAGGGAATCCCGGCGCGGGCGGGGATGGAGGCGCACATGACGACTTACGGATATTCGTGCCATCGCTGCGGAAATTTCGACGTGCGGCTACCGATCGGAACGGCACCCGTCGAGTACGTGTGCCCGGATTGTGCGGCCGTGGCGCGGCGCGTGTACTCGTCCCCGGCGCTGAGCGTGCCGTCGAAGCTGCTGAAAGGCCTGCACGAGCAGGAAGAACAGTCGCGGGAGAGCCCGTCGGTGGTCTCCGGGCCACCGCCGACGCGATGCGGTTCGGCGAGCGTTCATCCGGCAATCGCCTCTCTGCCACGCCCTTGACGGCGACCGGCGGCCGACCCGCACCGGCCGCAGAGCGGTACGGCAAAAACGAGAAAAGCACGAGTCAAAAATATCCGGACACCCATATCCCGGACGCCCCTATCCGGATTCCCGGAATCGGAATTGTTCTCCAACGCTTAGGATACTAGGGGGGTCCCCCGTGGCTAACGTAGGTCTGCTGTTCGTCGGCGCGGTGCTGTTCCTCAACGGGATGATGCTCCTGGGAAAGGTCGACGCCCGGGCCGCCGCAATTTTCAACCTGTTCGTAGGCGGCCTGCAGGTATTGACCCCTACATATCTCATCATCGCCGCGAACGGGGATCCGCGAAAAATCCTCCTGGCGTCCGGGATATTCCTCTTCGGATTCACATACCTGTATGTTGGGGTAGGCCTGCTCATGGGCCTGGACACGACGGGCGTCGGATATTATTCGCTTTTTGTGTCTATCGTTGCCCTGGGCTTCTCGTTCGTCAGTTTCCGGCTCTTCAAGGATTATCCATTCGGGGTGATATGGCTCTACTGGTCGTTCCTGTGGATGCTCTTCTTCCTGCTGCTCGGGCTCAAAATGGAGAGCCTTACCCAGTACGTCGGATGGGTCACGGCCATCGAGGGCTGGGTCACCGGCGTCATTCCTGCATATCTGCTGC
The DNA here is from genome assembly GCF_042871645.1 of Streptomyces sp. NPDC005774. Classification (NCBI taxonomy): domain Bacteria; kingdom Bacillati; phylum Actinomycetota; class Actinomycetes; order Kitasatosporales; family Streptomycetaceae; genus Streptomyces; species Streptomyces sp. NPDC005774. Next base: position 14,484 of record NZ_JBIAIV010000085.1, read on the forward strand.
TGGCCGGTTACTGGGTGCACACCGACGAAATCGCCATCGCGCTGGGAGCCTTCGCCGTCGTGGTGTTCGGGGGGCTGTGGGTCTTCACTCGCCGTCAGGCGCCGCCGAGGCCAGAGGTGGCGCAGGGCACCCCGGCGGGCAGCGGCGGTTATTAGCCGGACGTCTTCGGGGGACGCCACCGAGAGAACTGTAGGGAGGTGTTTCAAAAAGGACCTGTCACCAGGCAGACGTGCCGCGTCCCCCATTGGACCTCAAGCGTCATGCCCGACCGCCACCGTACCGAAATGCACAAGGAGCACTCATGCCTGATGTCGTCTTCAGCGTCGACCAGTCCAAGTCGATGCGTGATCAGGATGTCCCCGGACACAACAGGTGGCACCCGGATGTCCCCACCGTCGCCACGGTGCGACCGGGCGACGAGTTCCGCCTCGAGTGCCGTGAGTGGACCGACGCGCAGATCGGCAACAACGACTCGGCCAACGATGTACGTGACATCGACCTGAGCCGCTGCCACATGCTGAGCGGGCCGATCAGCATAGAGGGCGCGGAGCCCGGCGACCTGCTCATCGTCGACATCCTCGACCTCGGACCGGTCCCCCAGCAGAGGGGCGACGCACCGGGGCAGGGCTGGGGCTACACGGGAGTCTTCGCCAAGAACAACGGCGGCGGCTTCCTCACCGACTACTATCCGGACTCCGTCAAGGCGATCTGGGACTTCCACGGCCAGATGGCGACCTCCCGGCACCTTCCCGGCGTCCGCTTCACCGGTATCACCCACCCGGGACTCTTCGGCACCGCGCCGTCCGCCGACCTGCTGCAGCGGTGGAACCGGCGCGAGCAGGCCCTGATCGACACCGACCCGGACCGGGTGCCGCCGCTGGGCCTGCCTCCGCTCGCCGACAATGCACTCGCGGGCACGGCTACGGGAGACGCCGCCGACCGCATCATGCGGGAAGGCGCCCGTACCGTTCCCGGTCGGGAGAACGGCGGAAACCAGGACATCAAGAACTTCACCCGGGGGTCGAGGGTCTTCTGCCCCGTCTTCGTCCCCGGCGCCAAGCTGTCCGCCGGTGATCTGCACTTCAGCCAGGGCGACGGAGAGATCACCTTCTGCGGTGCGATCGAGATGGGCGGGTTCATCGACTTCCACGTCGACCTGATCAAGGGCGGCATGGAGAAGTACGGCGTGACCACCAACCCCATCTTCATGCCGGGCAACGTCGAGCCGCGGTACTCGGAGTTCCTCTCCTTCGTCGGGGTCTCCGTCGACCACGACACCGACACGAACTACTACATGGACGCGACGGTCGCCTACCGCCGGGCCTGCCTCAACGCCGTCGAGTACCTCAAGAAACTCGGCTACAGCGGCGAGCAGGCATACCTGATCCTGGGGTCCGCGCCCGTCGAGGGACGCATCAGCGGCATCGTCGACATCCCCAACTCCTGCTGCTCGCTCTACCTCCCCACCGCGATCTTCGACTTCGACATCCGCCCGACTCAGGAGGGCCCGACGGCCGAAGAGCGCGGACGGTGCGCGGTGACCTCGTAAGCCCGCGACCTGTTGAAACGAGGGAGCCACACACCCTCCCGACCAAGGCCCGGTGCGGCACCCACCGCCCCGGGCCGAAGGGGCCGCCGACGGCCGGAGCGATTCCGGCCGTCGGCGGCCCTTTGCCCTGCCCATCCGACTGCCCGACCCGTCCGGCGGCCTACGCACCGCACCCGGACGGACCGCGAGGCAACGCCACCGGCACCCGAATCAGGTCCCGAGCGGCCCCGTATAAGCACCACCAGCCCAACCAGTAACACCGCCAACATTTACCAGCACCCCAGGTGACCTGATTCACTCCGATACGGCTGGACGCTTTCGCCCGCCGTCTTTTAACGTCCATGGAGTAGGCGCAGAATTACCTCCCTGCGGGAGGTGCCCCGAGCGGGCTCCCGGACGAGAAACGAAGGCACCTGCGGGATATTTCCGCGTATTGCCATGCCCGCATGGGATACAGGCGCCCAGAGTCCGAAAGGTGGACACGTGAGAAGCGATGCCGTGTGGGTACGCGGCGTGACAGGCATTCAATTGCATCACGTCACGGATCTCCAGGACGCCGGACGGTTTCTGGGAAATGCCGCAATGGCTCTGCGGGCCGCCCATGTGCGGACAGGCGACGACCGGTATTCCGACCTCGCAGCCGAGCTCAAGAACACGCTGGCCCTGGTGCGCCAGATGGAGAACGAGGCCCGGACGGGCATGCAGGAGCTGCACGCCGCCGACCCCGAGCGGTTCGCCCGCTGCCGGAAAGGCGAGGAGCCGTGGCCGGACGAGCTCCAGGCCGGCTTCATTCCGCGCCACACCTGCGGGGACGAGTGCCTCTACCACGACCGCGGGGTCCTTGAAGCGATCATGCAGTGCACATGCGGCCAGCCCCCGTGCCGCGCCTGCGCCATCAAGGGCACCCCCACCGGCTGACACCGGCCGGTTGACCGGGTGGCCCCTGAGCCGTCAGGGGCCACCCACTCTCACGCTCACTGTCAGTAATCGTCCCAGTGCCCGCCATGACACCCCTGGTCCCCTACTTCAACGCGACGTAGTCACCGGCGGCCGAGACGGACGCGACCGTGGTGCTGCCCGCGTACGACCATCGCCAGTAGCCCTTGGCCTTCACGGTCGTGGTCGTCCTCAGATAGCCGGCCGAGTCCGTGTAGACCGTCTTGACCGTGCTGTAGGTGTTGCTGCCGTACTTCCTGAACTGCAGCTTCGGGACGAGTAGGCCTGATAGGCGGCGACCGCGTCCGGCCGGGTACGCCGGCGCGCCGACCGCCGCACTTCAGGATGCCGCCCGGCGCCGCACCAATCTCAGCGACGACAGTGCCGGCCGCCCGTTCGCCGATGCCACCGCGTTCGAAACGCCCGCTGGAGCTCTGCAGGACTGGCTCGACCGCTTCGCCGACTCCGACGCCTCGGCCGCCCAGCGCATCGCCGCCGAGCGCGCCGCGCGCGCCGACCGGATCGCCTTCGGCGAGCAGAAGGTCGCCGACCTTCGGATGAGCCTGCGCACCATACAAGGCAGCATCGCCCTGCGGCTCGAACAGGCCCTGGACGACATCGAAGACGCCCTCGCCATGCTGAACCGCGACGCCGGCCTGTACGGTGCCGAACTCCACCGTGCGCTCACCCCGCCGCCCTCCCTGCAGGACGTGTGGCGCTGCGAAGTGACACCGTACTGGCGGCGTACTCCCCACGGCCCCCTGCTGCCCTACGACAACGTCACCAACTCGGCGCAGGAGAAACTGTTCTCCATCCATCTGGTCCTGGCCGCGCTCCTCGCCTCACCCCATCCACGCGGCCGCGTGTTCATCCTCGACGAACTGGGCGATTCCCTCGGCACACACCATCGCCAGGAGGTCCTGGAAGCCCTGGCCAAGAGCACTCAGGAACACGGCATCACGGTGCTGGGCACCTGCCAGGAGTCGCTCTTGGACGACGCCGCCGAACACTGCGGCAAACTCCTCTACTTCACCTGTCCCAGCCACACCGAGGCGCTCAACGCGCCCACCCGCATGTTCGGCTACGACGCCAACGGCGAGCGCGTCGAGCTGACCACGGACACCCTGTTGGCCGGGCGCACCTGGTGGTGACCCATGGGCATCTCCACCAACCTCCACAACGGTGGTCAGCGTTGGTACGTGCCCACGAGCGTGCCGCTCACCAACTCCCTGCCCTTCACAGCACGATGCACTGCGTCGGCTGTCGGCCGGCCGTGCAGGGGAAGCGACTCCGACACGGCCCACAAGCGGAAGAAGTAGCGGTGCGCCCCGTGCCCCGGCGGAGGCATCGGACCGCCCCAGCCCATCCGGCCGAAACCGTTGGGCCACTCCTGACCGCCGGGAGGCGGCTCCCCCTCCACCACACCGGTACTCCCCGGATCGATACCGGTGACCAGCCAGTGCAGGAACGTCCCGCCCGGGGCGTCAGGGTCCTCGCAGAGCAGGACCAACTCCGACGCAGCGTCCGGCACCGCCGACCAGGTCAGCGGTGGCGAGGCGTCGTCACCCTCCCCGCTGTGACGTCGTGGGATCGCCGCATGGTCGCCGAACGCCACGCTCGTGAGCTCAATTCCAGTCATACGCACGGCTCTACCCGGAACGGCGCGGCCGGCACCGGCCCAGGCGGGCCGAACACCCCATCGGCCGAGTACGCCGACCAGCGCACCGGGAACCTGTAAGACGAACCTGCCATGGAGCACGAGATGCCGACGAGAATCCTGCTCGAGGGACGCCCCGGCGCGGGCAAAACGACCGTCGTTCGCCGATTGGCCGCGCTCCTGCGCACCCGTAGGGCTGTCGGCTTCACCACGGAGGAGATCCGGCACGGCGGTACCCGGAGCGGTTTCGCGCTGGAAACACTGGAGGGCGGTCTGCGAGCCGTGCTCGCCCATGTCGACTTCCCAGGTCCACCGCGGGTGGGCCGGTACGGCGTCGACCTGGGCGTCATGGAGCGGCTCGCGCTGCCGCCGCTCAGGTCGGCTGCAGCGGATCCTGCTCCTGGAGATCTCGTGCTGATCGACGAGCTCGGGCGTATGGAGGTGGCGTGCACCGCGTTCCAGGACACGGTCCGGTGCCTGTTCGAGTCCGACATCGACATCGTCGCCACAGTCCACGCCCACGGTGACCCATTCACCGACGCCCTCAAGCAGCGCCCAGACATCACACTCGTCCAAGTGACCCGGATCAATCGGGACGCCCTCCCCGAGGATCTGGCAGCACGGCTCGAGGGGCCATGACGACCGTCACCCGGGCACAGCCATGAGGATCGGCCGGCGGGCTCGCGGCTTGCGGAAGCCAGGTACCAGGCCCACCCTCTCTCGTTTCCTCGGCAAAACCGTTCGCCAGGCGGGGCGGCGCCCTGCTTGGCTCCCCCCTTGACATCCTCCCCCTCCTGAAGGACTCCGTTGGGAAATCCGTGAATCGGTGTTGGCGGATGGCCTGGACTGTCAGGATCGGTATGTCGTCGAT
>NZ_JBIAIV010000086.1:0-19095 GCF_042871645.1 Streptomyces sp. NPDC005774
CGAGCCGGTGATCTGTCCGGGCTGCGCGGCCGCGAGGTCGTGGTCACCGAGAAACTCGACGGGGAGAACACCACCCTCTATGCCGACGGGCTGCACGCCCGGTCGCTGGATTCCGCGCACCATCCCTCGCGGGCGTGGGTGAAGAGCCTGCAGGGGCGGATCGGCGCGGAGATCCCGCACGGCTGGCGGGTGTGCGGCGAGAACCTCTTCGCGCGGCACTCGATCGCCTACGGGGACCTGGAGAGTTGGTTCTACGGGTTCTCCGTCTGGGGCGGCGGCAACCGCTGCCTGGACTGGGACCGGACGGTCCGGTTCCTGCGGCGGCTGGGAATTCCGGTGCCGCAGGTGCTGTGGCGGGGTGTCTTCGACGAGCGTGCGCTGCGCGCGCTGCGGTTGGACACCGTGCGCCAGGAGGGCTACGTCGTACGCACCGCCGAGGGGTTCGGCCGGCAGGAGTTCGGGCAGCGGGTGGCCAAGTGGGTGCGCGAAAGACACGTTCGAACCGATACGCACTGGATGCACGCCGCTGTCGTGCAGAACGTTCTGGGCCCGAACGCCGCGCTGTGGGCGGTGCGTTCGGGGGCGGCCGCCGATGTGCCGTCCCTGTCGGCCGCGCTGGGCGTCGCCCCTGATGCCACGGCCGCCGGCCCTGAGGCCACGGCCGCCGCCGAGGCCGCCGTAGCCGATGTGTCCGCGAGACTGGACGTGCTGGGCCGGTCCGGGGACACACGGCTGGAGGGTGTCCTGGCCGCGATGCTCCACAGCACGCGCCGGGCGTGGCTCGGGCCCCGCCTCGCGGGGCCGCTGGGCATGCCCGGCGCCCGCCGCATCGCGGACCTGGTCGGGCTGTCCCCGAGGCTTCAGCGCCCGTACCCGGACGGCGACCGCCGGACCGGGCTGGCACGCTTCGCTCTCGCCGCCGACCTGGGGGTGCTTCACGCGGTCGCAGGGGCGGTCGCGCACACCGCCGAGGCTCGCGAACAGGTCGAATGGTCCGCGTTGCACGCCGAGGAGGTCGGGCTGCTCGGCGAATCGCCGCTGGAGCCGCTGCGGGCCGGGCTGCGGGACGCACTCGCCGGCCTCGGCTCCGCCGCCGCCGACCGGTGCTGGGCGGAGGCGCGGGACGCGTTCGCCCGAGGGCGGATCTCCACCGTCGACGAGGCGGTGGCGGCGAGCTGGCGGTGGCGTTCCGGGGCGTTTCCCCGGCTGATCCATCTCGTCGGGCCGTCGGGCAGCGGGAAGAGCACCTTCGCCGGGAGTCTCCCCCGGACCGACTCGTGCGTCTCCCTCGACGATCTGCGCCGGGCCCGGGGCTCCCGGACCGACCAGCGGGCCAACGGGGAGGTCCTGCGGGAGGGACTGGGCCGACTCGACTCGGCGCTGGCCGGCGGCGGGACCGTGGTGTGGGACGCCACGTCCCTCAACCAGCACCAACGTTCCCTGGTGCACGGGGTGGCACGGCGCCGCGACGCCCTGGTCACCCACGTGGTCGCGCTGGTCGACGTGGAAGAGTTGGCACGGCGCAACAAGGGGCGTGCCCACCCGGTGCCGCCCGAGGTGCTCGCCTCGCAGTTGCACCGGTTCACCCCGCCCTACCCGGGCGAGGCCCACCGCACTTGGTACATCGGAGCGGGCGGAACCGTCGACGACACCACAGGCACGTTGGACGGCATCGTGGACGGAGGAGAGACGTGATGCGTACGAGCGACGAGATCTATCACCGGGTCCGCTGGGACCCGCGGTTCGATCCGGCCCGGTTCGTGCTGGGGATCACCCAGCGCGGCGCCGCCCCCGAGCGAGTCCCGCTGCCCTCGTTCGTACCCGGCGGCGACATCCCGTGGCACCGGGTGCTGTTCGTCGAGGCGGACGGCGAGCTGCTCTGGGACCGCACCACCGGTGTGGACCGCATCGACACGTCGGACGCCGGCCGGGTGCGGCACCCGCGCCTGCTGCGAGCACCCTTCTTCGCAGGCGGGACGCCCCACGCATGGGAACCGGCAGAGGGATGGCGACCCGCGGACGGCGCACCCCGGACGACCGTGCCGGGCGCGGGAAGTCTGCGCGTACTCACCTGGAACACGCTGTGGGACCGGTACGACAGCGACCGCATCGACACCGCCCGGCGCCGCCCCCTGCTGCTCTCGGCCCTGGAGGACGCCGACGCGGACGTCATCGCGCTCCAGGAGGTCGAAGCCGGTCTGCTCGCCCTGTTGCTGCGGGCACCCTGGGTCCGCGCCGGTTACACCCTGGGCACCGACCCGGGAGGGAAGGACGTCGAGGACAGCGGGCTGCTGCTGCTCAGCCGGCTGCCCGTACGGGAGGCGGGGCGGCACGAACTCGGACCGCACAAGGCCGTCACCGCCATCACCGTGGAGACCGGCTCCGGTCCACTGGTGGTGGCCACGACCCATCTGAGCAGTGACCACTCCCCCAACGGCCCGGCCCGGCGGCAGGCTGAACTGGGCCGGCTCGCCGAGGGACTCGGCGGCGTGGACGGCGATCTGATCCTGGTCGGTGACTTCAACGACGGCGGCGACGAACCGGCCGCCGCGCTCGGGCTGCGGGACGCCTGGACGGAGGTCCACGGGCCCGGCGACCGGACGCCCACGTTCGACCCGGGCGTCAATCCGCTGGCCGCGGTGTCCTCACTGTCCGGCCGGGCCTCCCGGCTGGACCGGATCTTCCTGCGCGCGGGACGGCTGCGGGCGACCGGGGCATTCCTGCGGGGCGACTCGCCCACAACGGACGGGCTCTACGTCTCGGACCACTACGGCGTGGAGGCGGACCTTCAACTGAGCGGTACCGATTCCACGGACGTCCTCGACGCCCGGCCGACAGCCCGCACCGCGCTGGCGTGGATACCTCCCCAGGAGCTGTGGCCGATCCTCCAGGGCATCCGCCGGGAGCACGATCCGCAGTTCCATCGCTGGCCGCCGCACGTCAATCTGCTCTTCGGTTTCGTGCCGGAGTCCGACTTCGAGCGAGCCGTCCCGCTGCTGGCCGAAGCGGCGGCCGGCACGGCGGCCTTCACCGCCCGGCTGGACGGGGTGCACACCTTCGGACACCGGGACGATGCCACGGTCTGGCTCGATCCGGCGGCGGCCGGCGAAGCACCGTGGGCAGGACTGCGCCGCGCTCTGGAGGAGCGTTTTCCGCGCTGCCGCGGGCGCGCCGAGGGCTTCACCCCCCATCTCACCCTGGGCCGGACGAGGGATCCGCAGCGTCTCGCCGCCGCATGCGCCGCCCGGCTCGACGGCATGTCGGCGCGGGTCGAAGAGCTGGTCCTGCTCTCCCGCCGGGGCGACGAACCGATGCGTCCACGCGCCACGATCGCTCTCGGAACGGGCGACGTACGGTGGCTGCCCGAAACCCCCGAACCCGCTGCCACCGAGCCGGCCGCAGAGAGCGAGGCCCGGGCCGCCCTGGCGCGCAGGACGGCGCAGCGTATCTCCGCGGCGCTGGGTGACGGAGTCGTCCAGATCGTCGGATCACGGCGCATGGGCTGCGCCCTGGCCGGAGCGGACCTGGACCTGGTCGCGGCGCTGCCGGGCAGCGCCGACCCGGTCGGCGTCCGGGCACGGGTGACCGCCGCGCTGCCGGACGCCACCCGGGTGCGGCAGGTGACCGGCGCCCGGGTGCCGGGCCTGCGGCTGCGCACCGGTGATCTGGACGTCGACCTGGTCATCGTCGCCACCGGAACGCTCGACCCCGGCGAAGCAGTGGTCCGCCGCGCCGAGTTGGGCGAGGGGGCGGCGATCGCCCTGAGTGCGGTGAGCGACGCGGACGCCGTACGGGCCGCGGTGGGCGACCGCCACACCGCTTTCACCCGGCTCGCCCGGCAGGTGAAGGCGTGGGCCGGGGCGCGCGGCCTCGACTCGGCTCCCTTCGGTGGACTGCCGGGCCTGGCCTGGTCGGTGCTGGCGGCCCGTACGACATACGAGGCCACGGACCCGGCCGCTCCGGACCTGCTCCGCCACTTCTTCGGCACCTGGGCCGCCTGGGACTGGCGGGACCCGGTCGGCCTCACCCCCACCGGAACGGGACCGCACACGCCCGTGGCACTCATGACGCCCACCGATCCCGTCCGCAACTGCACCGGACAGGTCGGCGCCGGCTTCCGGGACCTGCTGACCGATGAGCTCTACCGCGCCTGGACCGTCCTGGAAACGGCGGCGGATGCGGGCACGGACCCCTGGCCCGAGCTGTTGTCGCCGCCCTCCCTGCACCGGCAGCACGCGGCCTGGGCGATCCTGACCGTACGCCCGGGCCCTGCCGAGGAGTTCGAGGAGACTCTGGGGCGCGTCCGGGGGCGCCTGCGAGCGCTGCTCACCGCTCTGGAGGACGCCGGAGCGGGGGATGCGTACGCCTGGCCCCGCCCGTTCGGGACCGGGCCGGCGGTCGCACGGTACGCGATCGGCCTCGGCCGCACCCCGCCCGAGGCTGCCCGGCTCGCGGAGATCTCCGAGGAGTGGGGCGGAGACCTGCGCGGGGTCGACGTCACATGGGCGGAGTGCGGCACCGTACCGACCCTGCGCTGACTGGAAGGTGACGCGTCGAGGGACGTCACCCCCGAGCCGGATCCCGCGGGTGCCGGCTTCGGTCAGGGCCTCGACGATGCCGTGGAGCGCCGGTACTTCCGGCGCGGTCCCGCGGGCTTTCGGCCGGCGCTCCGGCCTTCGGTTTCGACCCGCTGCCGGGTCATGGATCAGCGGCGATCCCGCACCACCACGCCTGCCGGTAGCGGTCCCGGGAGCCCGCCGGGACCTCCGGGCAGGGTGTCCTGCCCGTCGGTCGGGGCTATGTCCGTGTTCTCGCTCGCCGGTCGATCAGCCCTCCAGATCCCCCCGCATCTCGACGAAGAGCTTTCCCGCATCGGCGAGCGTGCTGTCCTCGAAGAGCGCGACGGCCGCCGTTCCCTCGTCGGCCCACCCGCAGATGACGTTGCCCTCCTCGCTCAGCGAGGCGAGCAGGCACTCCACCGAGCCTCCGAGCGGTCCGGGCTCCACCGGCTGCGCCTCGGGCTGCCCCAGCTCGGGGTCCCACTGGATGTACTCGATCATGCCCCGGAACAGGTGCTCACGGCGCTTGTTGGTGTCCTCGGGCACGTGGTCGACGCCCTCGAACAGCACCGGCGCACCCTGTCCGCCCGGGTCCCCGTAGTTGCCGATGACCAGCGTCATGCCGTCCCGCATCTCGCCCGGGTCGACCGGGGCGTCCGTCAGGGTTTGTTCTCCCGTCAGCTTGTCCAGGCCGCCCGCTCGGGGGGCGTCCACCAGGGTGCGCGGACCGCTCTGCTCCGCCGAAGGCGTCGGCGACGCGGATCCGGAGGCCTGCTCCCTCGGGGGAGCGTCGGGGTCGGGGAGGCCCGTGTAGTCCTCCCGGCAGCCGCTGACCGTCAGCATCGCCACCACCGCCACGGCCGTCAGGCCCGCTCTTGTCGCAGATGCGCGCTTCATGAAACCCCCCACTGTCGCTTCACTCCTGGTGTCCCCCCCGCCGCTCTGAGTGGCGGTCATGGTCAGTGACGAGTCGTTCCGGCCGGACGGTTCCCACCCCCGGGCACGAGGATCTGCCGCACAGTGCAGCACCCGAGGGCACTGTCACTGCGCGGCGTCGGACGCGACGCCGCGCACGTCCTGTCCCTGCTCAGTCGCTCACGCTGACCGCAGCGGCGACGATCGCTCGGTCTCTCTTCTCCTCGTAGCGGGGCACAGGCTCGACGTAGTACGCGCCGAATGATCTCGCGCGTGTCTCGTCTCCCCTACCGTGGATTCATGGCGGCGCCGCTGGACGTGCTGGTGGTGGGGGCGAGGCCGACCGGTCTGGCCCTCGCCGCGCAGCTGCGCTCGTACGGGGCCCGGTTCAGGATCGTCGATCGTTGTCTCGACCGGGTGCGGGAGTCGCGGGCGCTTGCCGTCCAGCCCCGCACCCTGGAGGCGCTGGCGGGCTTCGGGGTGACGGACGAGTTGGTGGCCCGGGGCAACCCGGCGATGCGGCTGCGGCTCCACCTGGCCCGCCGCGTGGTGGCGCTGCGCCTGTTCGACATCGGGCTGACCGACACGGCGTATCCGTTCCTGTTGTTCCTCTCGCAGGCCGAGACGGAGCGCGTCCTCTGCGAGTATCTGGCCGCGCGGGACGTGCCGGTCGAGCGCGGCACCGAACTGGTCCGGCTGCAGGCGGCGGACTCGTTCGTCGACTGCCGGCTGCGCCGCGGTGACGGCTCGCAGGGGGCCGTGGAGGCGCGCTACGTCGTGCTTCCGCCTCCACAACCGTGGCGCCGCCCGCTACCGCTTGGGCCCCTGCTTCCTGGCGGGCGATGCGGCCCATATCCACAGCCCGGCCGGCGGGCAGGGCATGAACACCGGCATCCAGGACGCGCTCAACCTCGGCTGGAAGCTCGCCCTCGTCCGCCGGGGCGTGGCACCCGAGGAACTGCCGGCAACGTATGAGGCCGAGCGGGCACCCGTCGGCCACAGCGTGCGGCGCTTCACCGACCGCGCCTTCACCATCGCCACCAGCAGCAACCCCTTCCTCCGCATCGGCCGTACCCACATCGCCCCGCGTCTGGCCCCGCTGGCGCTACGCGCGGCCAAGATCCGCGGGCGGCTCTTTCGGACCGTCTCCGAACTGGGCATCCACTACCGGCGCAGCCCCGCCTCCACGGCCGGCTCACGACCGCCCAGGGGCGGGCCGAGAGCCGGCGACCGGCTGCCCGACCTGCCCCGCGGGCTGCAGGCACGCACGGCGGCACCGGGCTGGCACCTGCTGCTGTCCGGGCCACCACCCCGCTGGCCGGACGAACGGCTCTCCTCGGCCCTGGAGGGACGGATCGCCCTGGTCTCCGTCCACCGGCTCGGCGGGCAGAGCCCGTGGCCGGGCACCGCGCAGGGACTCGTCCGCCCCGACGGCTACCTGGGCTACGTCGCACGAGGAGCCGACCCGGACGGCCCGCGGACCTACCTGGACCACTGGCTGCCGACCGGCCACCGTTGAATCCACCCGCCGCACTGCGGCCGGCGGCCTCCCCGACCGCAGACCCTGCACCTGAGCTTGGCGTTTAACGTCGCAGGTCACTCGACCTGCTGAGATCCCCGGGAACCGGCGGCACCTGACGCAGCCGTTCTTCACGCTTCGAGATGTCGAGTAACGAAGCACGAGGGAACGGCCGCTGCCTATGAGTCTCCCCGTCGGCGCGCCCGCAGGCGAGGCATTGGGCGTGTTGTCCCGCTTTCGGGCCGACTTCTACGACTGCCCGTACCGCCGTGCCGATGCGCTCTTCGAGCTCACCGACGCGATCTTGTGCGCGGACGAGCCGGTGAAGACCCTGGTCGAGATCTGCCTGGCGGTCGAGCACCGACGGGGGCACTGGGCCCTGTATCCCGCGCTGGACCGGGGCTGGCTGGAGCCGACGCGATTGCGTCGCGCGCTGGTCGGCCTGCCGCTGCCGAGGACGACCGACGGGCGCATCGTGCTGGCGGTGGATCTCAGCAACTGGCTCCGCCCGGACGCCCTGACCAGCGACGACCGGCTGTTCTGCCACGCCTACGGGCGCGGAGACCGCAAGACGGATCAGTTCGTGCCGGGCTGGCCGTACTCCTTCGTCGCCGCCCTGGAGACCGGCCGGACCTCCTGGCTCATCATCGCCGCCCATACCCAGCTCCGCCTCGCCCGACCGCTCGCCGAGGACCTACACCGGCCCTGGGAGAGACCAGCCGAATCCCGCCGTCTCACCCCCGCCCGAGTAAGGTGGGCGATGGGCTCCGGGATCGTGCTGGGCATGGAGTCGTCCTGCGACGAGACCGGCGCGGGCCTCGTACGGGACAGGCGGCTGCTGGGTCACGCGGTGGCATCGAGCATGGACGAGCACGCCCGCTTCGGCGGAGTTGTGCCCGAGATCGCGGCACGTGCCCACCTCCATGTGCTCCGCCCGGTTGTGTACCGCGCGCTGACGGATGCCGGTCTGCGCCTGTCCGACATTGGAGCCGTCGCCGTCACCACCGGACCGGGCCTGTCCGGTGCACTACAGGTCGGACTGGCGGGAGCCAAGGGCATCGCGTACGCGCTCGGTGTTCCGCTGTACGGGGTGCACCATCTGGCCGAACCTGCGCCCCTGAACGTGTCGATCGACCCGTCGGCACCGCTGGAGTACGCAGCCCTGCACCCTGTCGCAGCAGAGAAAGCGGTGGCCGCCTGATGTCCATCGACATCCGTGTCCACGGGGACGCCGGGCTGCTCACGCACACCGACGCACTGCGCTCGGTGTGCGTCGCCGCATTCTGCGCTCCGCCCTGGAACGAGGACGAGGAGAAGGCAATCGAGTTCGTGTCCCGGCTGCCGGCCGGCGTACGCCGTCCCGGGTGCACGGCTGCGGCCGCCGTGCACGACGGGGACGTCGTCGGCTTCGCCACCGCGTGGACCACCCCGGCGATCTTCCCAACCGACCGCTGCTATCCCCAGGCCACGGCCTGCATCGGCCCCGAGCACGCCGCCGACTGGCTGTGCGGTGCCCGGGAGATCGGCGAACTCGCCGTCCGTCCCGCCGCCCGCGGCACCGGCCTCGCAGGCGACCCCCTCGAAGCGGTGACCGAGGACGCGCCCGAGGGGCGTGCCTGGCTGCTGGCCTCCGTCCAGAACGCGCGGGCCATGGCCTTCTATCGCCGCCGAGGCTGGACACAGGCCACTCACCCCTCCCCCGACAGCAAGGGCATAGTCGTCTTCCTCGGCCCACGCCACCCCGCCCGAGACCTCGCCCCACTTCCCCTGTAGGCCTCCGGAGCCCCGCCTTGCGTACCGCCGAGATCCGCCGGCGCTTCCTCGACTTCTTCGCCGAGCGCGGCCACACCGTGGTCCCCAGCGCCCCGCTGCCGACCCTCGATCCGACGCTGCTGTTCGTCAACGCGGACATGGTCCCCTTCAAGCCGTAGCTGACCGGTGAGGCACCGGCCCCTGGCCGCGCGACAAGCGTGCAGAAGTGCGTGCGCACCCTCGACATCGAAGAGGTCGGCCGCACCACCCGGCACGGATCCTTCTTCCAGATGAAAGGCAACTTTTCCTTCGGCGACTACTTCAAGGATGAGGCGATCCCCCTCGCCTGGGAACTGTCGACGGCGGGTACGGCCTGGATCCGGACCGCATCTGAGTGACCGTCCACCACAGCGACTACCGACCTCACCCTGGAGACGGCCGCCGAACAGGGCGTGGAAGTCGACCGCGAGGGCTTCTCGACCCTCATACGTGAGCAGCGCGAACGGGCAAGGGCCGACGCCCGCGCCCGCAAGGCCGGCGGCAACGACCTTCCCGCGCTGAGCCCGGTTCTGGACGCGCACGGCCGACCGACTGGCGTGCCTGGGACACCCTGGCCACCGGCTCCCAGATTCTGACGATCCTGGGCCACTCCGGTCCGACATCGGTGGCCCGTGAGGGCGAGATCGTCACCGTCGTGCTGGACCGCACCACGTTCTACGCCGAGTTCGACGGCCAGGGCAGCGACGAGGGTTCTCTCTCCGGGACGTCGGTGGAGGCAGGGTACTCGACGTGCAACGACCGGTGCCGGGCCTGGTCGTCCACCAGGTCCGCGTCCTGTCCGGGAAGCCGGCCGCCGGTGACCCGGTGCATGCCGCCGTCGCCCCCGAGTGGCGACTCGGCGCCCGCCGGACCCGCTCCGGCAGCCACGTCCTGCACGCCGTCCTGCGCCAGATCCTCGGCCCCACCGCCCTGTAGTCCGGCTCCTACAACCGCCCCGGTCACCTCCGCCTCGACTTCTCCTGGCGCGGCGCCCTCTCCCCCACCGTCCGCAGCGAGATCGCGGGACCCGCGCGGCGTCACGGGAGGGGCCGGGAGCGTCGGAGCGGCGTTCCCCGCCCCGTGATGTTCCCGTACCGGGTGTCTCGGTTCAGCATCCGGATCGCGGACGCGGGGTCCACCGGCTTGCGCCGCCCACTAGGGTGTCCGGTGCAGCTGGTTCGCCCCGTCCGCCAGGCGGGAGCGTCGCAAGAGGGAACCCGGTGGAAATCCGGGACTGCCCCGCAGCGGTGAGCGGGAACGACCGCCGTCATACGCACTGGGTCCGACACACGGTCCTGGGAAGCGACGGCCAGTAGGTGTCCTCACGGAGTGAGGACGTGCCCGCGAGTCCGAAAACCTGCCAACTGCCCGTGCACGAGACGTCTCGTGCGCGGACATCCCGGTGACCTCGAGGGCGGGTCGGCGCACATACCAGGCGGACGACCGTCCCTTGCCACGCCGGGTCGCCTCCGTCCGGTCCGTCGCCCCTTCGCGCTTCTCGTCCCGTTGCCGGGATCTCAGGGATTCATCTCGCGAAGGAGATCTCCGTGACAGCGAAGTCCGCAGCCGCGGCAGCACGGGCCACCGTGTACGGCTACCCCCGCCAGGGCCAGAACCGGGAACTGAAAAAGGCGATCGAGGGCTACTGGAAGGGCCGCGTCACCGCGGACGCCCTCCGCACCACCGCCGCCGATCTGCGCCGCACGAACTGGACGCAGCTCGCCGAGGCGGGCATCAGCGAGGTTCCGACCGGCGACTTCTCGTACTACGACCACGTCCTGGACACCACCGTCATGGTCGGCGCGATCCCCTCCCGCCACCAGGACGCCGTCGCGGCGGCGGACGCCCTCGACGGGTACTTCGCCATGGCGCGCGGCACCCAGGACGTGGCGCCGCTGGAGATGACCAAGTGGTTCGACACCAACTACCACTACCTGGTCCCCGAACTGGGCCCGGACACCGTCTTCACCGCCGACTCCACCAAGCAGGTCGCGGAACTCAAGGAGGCCCTCGCCCTGGGCCTGACCGCCCGGCCGGTCCTCGTCGGTCCGGTCACCTACCTCCTGCTGGCCAAGCCCGCCCCGGGCGTGGCCGCCGGCTTCGATCCGCTCGCCCTGCTGGATCGGCTGCTCCCGGTGTACGCCGAGGTCCTCGCCGACCTGCGCGCGGCCGGCGCCGAATGGGTCCAGCTCGACGAACCCGCGCTCGTCCAGGACCGCACCCCGGCCGAACTGAACGCCGCCGCCCGCGCCTACCGTGACCTCGGCGGCCTCACCGACCGGCCGAAGCTGCTCGTCGCCTCCTACTTCGACCAGTTGGGCGAGGCGCTCCCAGTCCTGGCCAAGGCTCCGGTGGAGGGTCTGGCCCTGGACTTCACCAAGGCCGCCGCCGCCAACCTGGACGCGCTCGCCGCCGTCGGCGGACTGCCCGGCAAGCGGCTGGTCGCCGGCGTCGTCAACGGCCGCAACATCTGGGCCAACGACCTCGGCACATCGCTGTCCACGCTCGGCACCCTGCTAGGTCTGGCCGACCGGGTCGACGTGTCCGCCTCCTGCTCCCTGCTGCACGTTCCGCTCGACACGGCCCTGGAGCGGAACATCGATCCGCAGATCCTGCGCTGGCTCGCGTTCGCCCGGCAGAAGACCACCGAGATCGTCACGCTCGCCAAGGGCCTCACCCAGGGCACCAACACGATCACCGGGGAACTCGCCGCCAACCGGGCCGACCTGGCGTCCCGGGAGAACTCCCCCATCACCCGCGACGCGGCGGTCCGCGCCCGCACCGAGGCCGTCACCGACGCCGACGGCCGCCGCTCGCAGCCGTACGCCGAGCGTGCCGCCGCCCAGCGCGCCCACCTGGGTCTGCCGCTGCTGCCGACCACCACCATCGGTTCCTTCCCCCAGACCGTCGAACTGCGCACCGCCCGGGCTGACCTGCGCGCCGGGCGCCTCGACACCACCGGTTACGAGGAGCGCGTCAGAACCGAGATCCAGGAGGTGATCTCCTTCCAGGAGAAGACCGGCCTGGACGTCCTGGTGCACGGCGAGCCCGAACGCAATGACATGGTGCAGTACTTCGCCGAGCAGCTCACCGGCTACCTCGTCACGCAACACGGCTGGGTCCAGTCCTACGGCACCCGCTACGTCCGCCCGCCGGTCCTGGCCGGCGACATCTCCCGCCCCGAACCGATGACCGTGCGCTGGACGACCTACGCCCAGTCCCTCACCGACCGCCCGGTCAAGGGCATGCTCACCGGGCCGGTCACCATGCTCGCCTGGTCCTTCGTCCGCGACGACCAGCCCCTCGCCGACACCGCCCGCCAGGTCGCCCTCGCCCTGCGCGACGAGGTGAACGACCTCGAGGCGGCCGGGACCTCGGTGATCCAGGTGGACGAACCCGCGCTGCGCGAGACGCTCCCGCTGTGCGCCGCCGACCGCCCTGCCTACCTCGCCTGGGCCACCGAAGCCTTCCGACTCACCACGGCCGGTGTCCGCCCGGACACCCAGATCCACACCCACATGTGCTACGCCGAGTTCGGCGACATCGTCCAGGCCATCGACGACCTCGACGCCGACGTCATCAGCCTGGAAGCCGCCCGCTCCCACATGCAGGTCGCCCGCGAACTCGCCGCCCACGGCTACCCGCGTGAGGCAGGACCCGGTGTCTACGACATCCACTCCCCGCGCGTCCCGAGCCAGGAGGAGGCCGCCGCACTGCTGCGCACCGGCCTGAAGGCCATCCCCGCCGAACGGCTCTGGGTCAACCCCGACTGCGGCCTCAAGACCCGCGACTGGCCCGAGACCTGCTCCTCGCTCGAGAACCTGGTCGCCGCCGCCCACACCGTCCGCGACGAGCTGCACGCCTCCTGATCCGGTCGGCTCACCGGGGGCCGGGACGAGAACGCCCGGCCCCCGGTGAGCCACGCGGCCTGTCGGCCGCCGCAGCCGTCGCAGCGATACGAGAGGCCCCTGGACGAGGCAGAAACCGCACAACGTCGTGGTCAGCGGAAGGCCGATGATCGCCGTGCCCGCGAAGGAGTTTGAGGACCTGTTCGTCATGCGCCGACAGCTGGGCAGCCGACCGGGAAGACCACCACACCGGGGACCGTCCTCGACGCGGCGACGAGCTCGGCCACGCCGTCCGGCTGCATGATTCCGTGACCCCGACATCCGGCACCGGGACCATCACCTCGCTCAACGGCAAGGCCAACAGCGGCTCCAACACCTAAAAGGTGAGCATCGACGGCTCGTCGTTCGCCTCCGCCACGCGGGGCACGGTCGTGGGTGTCGGTGACACGATCGCCGTGCGCTGGGGCGCGTGATCCCGGTGCCGGGGCCGTAGGGCCGCGGCATGCGCATCGTCTCCCTGCTGCCCGCCGCGACCGACATCGTCGCCGAACTCGGACTGTCCGAGCAGCTGGTCGGCCGCACGCACGAGTGCGACTGGCCGCCGCGGGAGGTGACGCCGGTACCCGTAGTGACCGGCTCCGACCTCAACACGGAGATGTTCCAGCGGGTCACGCCACCACCGCTGACGTCTTTGATGGTGCAGACCGAGAAGTCGTCGAACGAAGCGCACCAGGTGCCGTCCCGGGTGGATTTCCGCTTGCGCGCGGCGTTGTCGAGCGCGGCGGTCGGCGTCGGCACGGCGGTGGACCGTGGTCTGCGGGTTCGACCGGCAACCTGTCCCCCAGAGGGCACGACTGCGGCGGAGGCTTGACGAACTCCGATGCCCGACAACATCTGCCTGCACCGAACACGCCTGGCACTGTGATGCCTTCACCCACGGTCTCTGTAGCCGCAGTGCCTGCCGTGCCCGGCTCCGGCGGGCACGTACGGCGCTCCCGCTGCCGCTCACCTCATAGGTGGTCTCGACCGGCCAGACAGCAGTCACCGCACTTCGAACCGTTCGGCGCACGGTAGTAGAGGCAGCAACTACGGCGGCGGAACGTGAGATCCGGTCCGGTGATCACTCCGGTACCCGCAAGCCGTCCGGTGCCCAGCAGCTCGGCCGTCAAGCCGGTGAGCGGCTCGCGCAGGCCGGGGCGGGCCGCCAGCAGGACATGGGCCGCCCCAACGAGCGCCGAAGCGGCGTTCCCGTCCAGCAGACGCGGGGCGATCCTGACGTGGAGTCCGGCCGCGAGCGCCTGCAGATGCCGCATCACTTGCTCATTCAGGGCGAGGGTGGGTTCGGACAGTCGCCCGGTGTACCAGCCGGCGGGGCGGGGCATACGGAGAGCCGGTCCGCCATCAGCCCGCTGCAGTCCGCTCAGATCCGGGACGATCCCGTGCAGCAGTACGCAAGCCAGAGCAGGGGACCAGAGGCGTGCGGCGTGTCCGAGGTGGGCGATGGACACGCCGATCCGCAGTTCGCGGGTGTGGTGCCGTTGCGTGACAGCGTCGGCCAGGTCGGTGAAGCCCCTCGCATAGGAGTGGTCGAGCGGATGCCAGCCCTCGTCCCGGCCGCCGACGTGCAGGACGAAGAAGCCGCCGAGAGCCGCCACGTCGTGCAGGGCCGCGGTGACGGCCTCTGCAGACGCCCGAGCATGTTCGGTCATGTCGGGGCGCTTCCTTTCTGGCGAGTGTCCCGATGCGAGATCAGTGAGTGAGCGTGAGTGCCCGGCTCGTCCGGCAGCGGGTCACCGCCGAGGCGTGCGGGCCCTCCTGGCGGGCACGGCTTCAGGAGGCCGTACGTCGCCGCGGTGGCGTGATGGCGTACAGGTCGAGGATGTCCGGCCGGGGTGCGACGCCGGGTCCGCCGGCGCGTGCCCAGGCGGCGATGTCCTCAGTGGCGTCCGGGTCGTTGACCAGCCCGAGCCAGACGGGCCGGGCACCGGCGGCCCGGCCCGCGGCGGAGGGCTGAACGACGATGACATTGGCCTGTTCGCACACGTCCAGGCAGGCGGACACCCGCACGGGTACCTGTGCGCGCAGGCGTGCTGTCTGCGCCGCGTGGTCGACTCCGATCACCTTCAGGCTGCCGCAGCAGCAGTCCCGGCACACGACGACCCGGCAGGGCACCGGGGCAGGTGAAGTTGCCCCAGTTTGATGGACAACCTTTTGCTTTGGGACACTGGGTCCCGCAAGGAGGAGTTCATCGCGCCAAGGACGCGTCCGGCCTACCCGCCGGAGTTCCGTCGCCAGATAGTCGAGCTGGTCCGCTCTGGCCGGTCGCCGGAGGAGCTGGCCAAGGAGTCCGAGCCGTCCGCCCAGACCATCCGGACCTGGGCCAACCAGGACCGGATGGACACCGGGGAACGCCCCGGCTCGACCAGCGACGAGAAGGAGGAACTCGCCCAGCTGCGCCGCGAGGTGAAGCAGTTGCGCGAGGAGAAGGAGATCCTCCGCAAAGCCACGGTTTCCTTCGTCCGGGAGACCAGCCGGTGATCTGCTACCGGCTGATTGACGAGAACACGGCACACCACGAAGTCTCCCTGATGGCCCGGCTGCTGGGTATGTCGCGGCAGGGCTACTACGCCTGGAGGGACCGCGCCCCCTCCCGCCGCCGGCGGGAGGACGCCGAGCTCACGGAGAAGATCCGCGGGCACCACGAGCGGTCCCACGGAACCTACGGAGCCCCGCGCATCCATGCGGACCTGCGCGAGATCGACGGCCTGTCCGTCGGGCGCAAGCGCGTCGCCCGCCTGATGCGCAAGGCCGGGCTGGCCGGCGTGCACCGCCGCACCGGCCGGGTCTCGCTCACCCGCCAGGACCGGCAGGGCACGGCCGCCCCCGACCTGATCGGCCGCGACTTCACCGCGAGCGCGCCGAACCTGCGCTGGACCGCGGACATCACCTACGTCCCCACCGATCAAGGCCGGCTCTACCTCGCCGTGATCATGGACCTGTTCTCCCGCCGTATCGTCGGCTGGGCGATGGCCGACCACATGAGAACCGAGCTGGTCACCGACGCCCTCGCCATGGCGGTCACGGCCCGCAGACCCCGCCCCGGTCTCGTGCATCACAGCGACAAGGGCTCCCAGGGTGGGTTCAAGGGCTCGTCGCAACACCTCGATGTGGAGGTGTGGGATGGGACGGCCTGCAGGATGGACGACGAAGATGACGGGGCGTCCAGCGATGCGCTCGCCGGGCACGCCTCCGATCCGCCGGGAGATCGAACGCGCATTCTGGCGCAAGATCGCTGAAGGGCTGACCAGCGAGGATGCGGCCGTCGCGTGCGGCGTATCAGGACCTGTGGGTTCACGCTGGTTCCGCCAGCGTGGAGGCATGCCGACGATCGAACTGGGCCCGGGGTCGGGCAGATACCTGTCGCTTACCGAACGCGAGGAGATCGCGCTGCTGCGCACGCAGGGGTGCGGGGTTCGTGAGGTGGCCCGTCGGCTGGGTCGGGCGCCGTCGACGATCTCGCGGGAGCTTAAGCGGAACGCCGCGACACGCTGCGGTCGGCTTGAGTATCGGGCCTTGACCGCCCAGTGGAAGGCGGAGCTGGCCACACGACGCCCCAAGAGCGCAAAGCTGGCCACCAACGAAGCCCTGCGCGCCTATGTGCAGGACAGGCTCGTGGGTGCGGTGAGCACCGCCGGACAGTACCCGGGCACTGGGTCCTGAGGTGCCGACATGGAAAGGGCGCAACAAGCCCCGGCACCAGGACCGAAGGTGGGTAAGGGCGTGGAGTCCGCAGCAGATCGCGAACCGGTTGCCGCTCGACTTCGCGGACGACCCGTCGATGCGCATCTCGCACGAGGCGATCTACCAGGCCCTCTACATCCGTGAGCGAGGCGGACTCGAACGGGAACTGGTCACCTGTCTGCGTACCGGCCGTGCGCTGTGAGTTCCTCGGGCACGGGCCCGCCGGCGCGCCCAGGGGCACGTCACGCCGGAGACCGTGATCAGCCGGCGTCCCGCCGAGGCGGAAGACCGGGTGACGCCCGGGCACTGGAAGGGCGACCGTGCGACACGAAGTTGCACGAATTTGAGTGGACTGACCGATTGGAGAGGCAGTTGATGAAGCTGTAGGTGCAGTCACGGGTCCGTGTCCATAAGACCCGTCCCCGCCCTTGACGTGCGATGCCGGTAACGGCGTGGTGCGAAGCTCAGGGGAAAGCCCAAGGACTCCCATTCCATCCGGGAGTTACCGGCAAGGGGAAGACCGGACGGGTGAAGTATATGAACTCCCGATGATGCCTCGTGATCCCAAGCCCCGCCGATGGAGTGCGTGAGTGGGGTGCATGGCTAGCCGTTGAGAAGCGGCAGGTGCTGGCCGGTAGAGGTCACTCCGGCCAGGTGGACACCGCCGCCTCGGGGTAAAGGGAGCACCCACCCCGGTCGTATCTCATTCGTGTGGAACGTGGAAACCCCGTTGGGGTCCGGGCCATTTTGGCCCGGTCAGCCGCCCGTAAGGAAGGCTAAGCGGGAGGGAGTTTCGTAGTATCGTCGATCGGCCAAACAGTAAAGCTGGCTGGTCTGTAGGTCGGGCACAGGCTGCTCTTTCAGTGATTCGAGGCCCGGGCGGACCGGTCCACAGCACTCGCCCGGCTACCGTCCCACGAGCTCTACCGCCACCCACAGTAGGCCGAAAATTCAGCAACGGGGCGACACGGCTGAGGACCGGGGCCCGTGGGAAAGCCCGGCTGAACCATCCGGTGATACGCCCCGTCCTCTCGGGCGGTGCGTCGACGGGCATTTCGTGGGGGCGAATGCTAGGGCACAGAGGGTTGATTCCTGCCTGATTCCCGGTGTTCCCGTAACTCCTGACGGCATGTGGGTAGCGTCTGCGGTCATCACTCGGCCGGAGGGTGAGGCCCGGCCGGGGTCGTCCAGAACTGAGGGAGCGGATACTGATGCTGACTGTGGAGACGTCTCTGAAGGAGGCGATGACCTCGATCGAGGGGAGCGTGGCGGCCGCGCTGGTCGACTACACGAGCGGCATGGCGCTGGGAACGCTGGGCGGGGGCAAGGACCTCGATCTGACGGTGGCCGCGGCGGGGAACACCGACGTGATCCGGGCGAAAGTCCGCACGATGGAGATGCTGGGCCTCAAGGACGACATCGAGGATGTGCTGATCACCCTCAGCAGCCAGTACCACCTCCTCCGGCTGATCAGGGGCCGCGGAGGCAATGGCCTGTTCCTGTACCTCATCCTGGACAAGGGCCGGGCGAACCTGGCCATGGCCCGGCACCAGCTCAGGCGCATCGAGGCGGAACTGGAGCTGTAGCCGTCCCTTGTCTCCCGGCTCCGCATGCCCACGAGTTGAAAGAGTCTTCAACTCAGCACATCTGAATGTGATCAAGCCAGGGCAGGCCGGGCCGGGAGACGGGAGGATGGCTGGAGCTGGGCACCGAAGATCCGGCAGGTCCAGCTACCGGTCCTGGAACGGCCGAACCGTGGGTTGGGAGTGTTGTCGCATGCAGGTGCCGCTGTACCAGGCCAAGGCGGAGTTCTTCCGTATGCTCGGGCATCCCGTCCGGATCCGTGTACTGGAGCTGCTCCAACACGGTCCTGTACCCGTACGCGAACTCCTGAGCGTGATCGAGATCGAACCATCGAACCTCTCCCAGCAACTCGCGGTACTGAGACGGTCCGGCATCGTGATCTCCATCCGTGACGGCTCCACCGTCAGCTACGCCCTCGCCGGCGGCGACGTGGCGGAACTCCTGCGCGCCGCACGGCGCATCCTCACCGAACTCCTGGCCGGACAGAATGAACTCCTCGCCGAACTCCGGCACACCGAAAGCTCGGCGCAGGCGGGGTCTTCGGCTTTCCCCCCTCCGGGGAGATGACCTCTGGCCGCTGGGGGCGTTGAAGATGTGGATGCCTTCAGAGCGGACGGATCCGGAACGGCTGGGTGGTCGAGACGACCATGGTTGGGCCTCGTCCCGGCCGCCGGCCGTTACGGAGGCCGGCGAGTTGCTCATCGACCAGATCGTCGCGGCGGTCCAGACTGGTAATGACCCGGCGATCCGGGCTTGCCGGCGCGGCTCGCCTGGGTTGCCGATGTCGCGGTGCTTCTGCGACTGCACCGGCGCCTCTACGAGGACGTCCCCGGCTGACCGGGTTCAGAGCCTGGGCCGGCCCCCTTCCGTTCCGGGATCCGGTTCACTCGTATGAGTGCATAGCCGGATCTCCAGCTGACCTGATCCCGCCTGATCCGCTCAGCTGGGCCGCGAAACATTCGGTGCGGGTGGGGAGATGGGGGTGGGATCAGTGCACGTGATCGGTCCGGTGGGGTGGGTGCTGACCGCGGCTCTGGGCGACTACGGGACCTCCCCCCGGGTGGTGGACACCCTGACCTCCGGCCCCGGTGGGGGCCGGGAGAGGGTGACCGATTATGGTGATGAAGGTCTATTCGCC
>NZ_JBIAIV010000087.1:0-18275 GCF_042871645.1 Streptomyces sp. NPDC005774
GCGATCTCCTCACGCTCCTCGAGCGTCAACGGTCTCCGCACTGCCACGAGCAACCCTTCTCACCTGCACTGTTGCTTCGAGGCTATGACACCGCCCAGGACACGAACCGCTGCTGGAGTACCAAGGGGGCCGGATTGCTTACTTCGAAGCCAGCCGCTTCACGAGTCGCCTCGCCTTTGCGGGAAGGTGGTTCTTCGTCTGGGTCTCGAGTGCCCGGAGCCGATTTTCGGTGGACTTCCGCTGCGCGGTAAGTTCGGCGAGCTGCACCTCGAGCTTCTTGATACGGGCGCCGGATTTCTTTTCCGCCCTGGCAGCCTGACGTGCGACCGCCTTGTTCTGCTCCCTGAGCAGGGTAATACGGAAGAGCAGGTCTTCCTTGCTCTCGGCATCGGAACGCCGGTACGGACGGGGAAGATCGAGAGCCGAAATGCCCTTGTCGTATTCCTGGCCGCCGTCCCCGTGCTCGTAGGTGTTTTCCAGGCCGTTCTTCGTCATGAAGTCGAGCAGGCGCTGGAATCCTTCGTCATAATGCTCATTGAATGCCGAGTAGTCAGTCTCCGCATAAAGTTCGGCGACGTCGACATCCGCACTCATCTCGGTGATGATCCGGTGCGGGATATGGTGGTAGCGGGACAGCTCGAGCGTCCGCGAGTCATGAGCGAACACGAACGCCGGGGTTCCGGCGACCAGAGCGGCGATATTGCCGTGGATACGCGTCCTGAGGGCGAAGTCGTAATTGATCCGGCCTGCGACAACGTTGCGGGATCGTAGCATGGGTGTCAAACTTCTGGAAAATGCCGACAGTCTTACCCCTTGATGTCGTCGAGCTTCAGCGAATCAATAGTTCACCCGACGTGATGGTGCAACGGAACTTTGCGATCGTTGCATCTGCGAAAGAGTGTTTACCGGGGGTGTCGGCATCGACTCTCAGCGGTGGTTGCGAGAGCCTAAAGGTCGTCGCGGGTGAGCGCCAGGGGATTTTCGAAGAACAACTCCTCGCCCATGCCTCGGCGTTGTGTCCGAGGCCGTCGCGACAACGCGCCTTCAGGTCACCGGAAGCCTGCGTGACCGGATGACACGTCCATCGGTCGCAATACCCGTTCGTCGGCGGCGGTGGGCTGCGTGAGCCGAGTGCGGCCGCCCCCCACGGGCCGGGTGCGGCGGGGATGTCGGTGTGGCCGTCCGGGCGGTGGACGCTGATGGCGAGCTTGTGCAGGCCGGCCAGTTGGACTCCGGCCGGCCCTGCGCGCCGGGGCCAGGCATTCCACCCGCCGCCGCTCGCTCGTCCGGGACGGTTGGCTGCCGCGAGGACGCGGTGGACGTCAAGCCTCCGGCGGCGCCGACGGCGACAGGCCGAACAGTGGCGACAGGCCGAACGGCGGCGAGGAAAAAGGACTCCGGCACGGCGGCAGCAGCGGCACCGGCAAGGACGGCCAGGCCGCCGAGCCGCTACGGAGATCACCAAGCTGACCGAAGTGCGCAAGCTAGGGCCGCCCGAGGGGCTTTTCGCGGACTGCTCGGAGAAGCTGGTGGCCGCGTGGCGGGCGCGGGCGATCAAGATGTACCCCTCGGACTTCCGTGACGCAGGCGAGGACGTGCGGATCACGCTGCTGGCGGCGCTGTGTGTCCCGGCAGGCAGAGATCACCGATGCGCTGGTGGAGCTGCTGCTCGCTCTGGTCCACAAGATCAGCGCCCGTGCCGAGCGGCGGGTGGAGAAGCAGCTAGCGGCTGAGCTGAAGAAGGTCCGGAGTGAGGAGGGCATCCTCTTCAAACTGGCAACGGCGGCGGTCGACATGCCGGACAAGGAGCACGCCGAGACCTCGATGCTCGCCCTGCACCTGCACCAGTCCAGCCTCGTCTACGTCAACACACTGCTGTTGCAGTAGATTTCGGCTGAGCCGAAGTGGGCGAAGAAGCTCAGCGACGAGGACCGGCGCGGCCTGACCGCGCTGTTCTGGTCCAATGTCAACCCCTACGGCACCTTCCGCCTGGACATGGGCAAGCGCCTCGACCTTGGGCCGGTCGCCAACGTGCCCCACCCCGACTCCCGATGGATGCCAATGACCGATCGCGTACGGAGACACGAGGAAAGGTGTCATGAGGCGCACGCGTTATGGCTCGACCAGGTCAGCCCTGGGGTCTCCCTATGAGTCGCTCCAGCGGATCGGGTGACCGGATGGATCTGTGGTGAGCCAGGACCCGTCTCCGAGGGGCCGGATGTCGTAGGGATTCTCTCCGTGCGCGTCGAACGCAGTTTGGACCTGGCCGGAGCTCACATCGACGCGGTAATGACGGAACCACTCCTCCTCGTCCTCGGTTTCGCCGGCGAGGGTGACGATGACGGTGTCCTGGTTCAGGTAGCCGCCGCTCCATTCCATGTAGATCTCGTCCGGGTCGTGTCCGAAGGCGTCGACGGCGAGGGTGAACGTCACCTCGCCGTCCGGGTAGGTGTGGATGGCGACGTCGGCCTGCTCGTGATCGACGGTCATGAACTGGCGTCCGTCGGGCGCCAGGTCGATGAGGCACCGGTCGCTCCAGGGATAGCAGATGAGATCCATCCGGTCCCCGGCCAGCGACGCGCGGTAGATGACCGAGCCGTCCTGCCCTTCTCCCACATCGAGGAACATCTGATCGCCCGCCTGGTGCACCAGTTGCTGACCACCATGCCCGACGGTGTCCAGATCCGCCTGCGCGATGACCGCTCCGGTCGTGGCATTCAGGGCGACCCACTGGTCGGGGCGGTTACGGCCGGCCATGGCATCAGGCCGGTAGACCCAGACCACAAGTCCGTCCAACGACAGCACGCAGCTGGGCCGGTGTCCGAACTGCTGGTCTGACTGCGGCGTGAACTCTGACCGCCAGACCTCGGCCCCGTCTGCTGTCACTCACACGACCGCGTTCAGGGTCGTGTAGTAGACGCGCTGAAGATCAGCAGGTACTGCGTGGTCGACGACGTCGTCCTCGGTAGACGGCCGACAGATCATGGCGGGCGACAGCACACCCCGGACATCGGCAGCCAGGTCGTAGACGCAGATGCTTCCGGCGACGAGCCGCGTGATGACCTGGAGGGGGCGAGCAGGTTGAGCCATGTCCAGAAGGTTAGGGCTTGCAGATCATTAACCCGTAGCTTCCCGCCGCGTGGCTCGTTGGTGTGGTATGGGTGCATTAGGTGAGCAACTCGCGGCATTGGCCGCTAAGTCCGAATCAGCACCCTCGTCACTCCCGCGACCAGAAACTGGCATTCGTCATAGGGCGTAATAATTTTTGCCCTATGGCGAACAGTCCCCTGATGAGATTGTTGAACGATCCCCTTCCGGGATTGTTCAACAACTAATAGGGTCGCTGTATCCGCCCGCCGTGGAGAGGAGCCTCCAGTGACCATCCGTACCGATACGGTCGACGACGTCGTGGGCGTCTGCGCCGCTCGCGCCCAGGCCGCCGCGTCCACACTCGCAACCGCCGAGGACGGTGCAATCGACGACGCTCTGCGCACCATGGCAGCGCTGCTGCACAGCACGCGAGCCGACCTCGTAGCTGCGAACGAGGAGGACCTCGCCGCCGCCCTTGCGGCCGGTGTGTCCCCCGCTCTGCAGGACCGTCTCCGCCTCGACGCGACCCGCCTGGATGCCATGGCGACGGAGCTGCGCACACTGGCCGACGTTCCGCACACCCCGCGGGACCGGGTCGTCGAGGAGCGCGGCGATGGCCTCACCCTGCTGGAGCGACGGCTGCCGGTCGGCGTCATCGGCGCCAATTACGAGGCGCGGCCCAACGTCACCGTCGACGTCGCCTCGCAGTTCCTGAAGTCCCGCAACGCCGGTGTGCTGCGCACCGGTTCGGCCGCGCTCCGCTCGGCGCAGGCGCTGCTGGAGCACGTCATTGCTCCTGCGCTCGCCGAGGCCGGCCTGGACCCGGACGCGATCCAGCTGGTGCCCAGCGCCGCACGCGAGGCGGCGTACGCGCTGGTGCGGCTGCCCGACCTCATCCCGTTGGTGATCCTGCGCGGCAGCGGCGACAGCACCCGCGACCTTGGTCGCGAGGCCGCCCGGCACGGTGTGCGCACGCTCGCCCATGCGGACGGCGGCGGCGTGCTGTACGTGCACGCGACGGCTGACGACAAGGCCGTAGAGGAGCTGATCACCGCGAGCGTCGACCGGCTGGGCGTGTGCAACCGCCTCAACCTCCTTCTCCTCGACCGGTCGGTGTACGAGGCCCGGCTGCCCGCCGTCCGCGAGCTGCTGAGCGGCCTCGGTATCGCCGTCTCGCTGCCGCCACACGCTCACCCTCGCGGATACGAGTGGGCGCTGGACGCGGACCGCCCGGCCACGGTCACCATCGACACGGCGGACGGCCCGAAGGACGCAGCCCGTATCGCCAACGAGGACACTTCCGGCCTGGCCGCCTCCATCGCCACCGAGGATGCGGCTGTGGCTGCGGAGTTCATCAACGCGTACACGGGCGCGGGAGTGTTCTGGAACGCCACCACCCGCCTG
Organism: Streptomyces sp. NPDC005774; assembly: GCF_042871645.1. Classification (NCBI taxonomy): domain Bacteria; kingdom Bacillati; phylum Actinomycetota; class Actinomycetes; order Kitasatosporales; family Streptomycetaceae; genus Streptomyces; species Streptomyces sp. NPDC005774. Next base: position 4,495 of record NZ_JBIAIV010000087.1, read on the forward strand.
CTGGACGGCGTCAAGCTGTTGGGTCTTCCGGAGACCGGCATCAACCTCGACCGCGTTCCTGGCCCGCGCGGCCCGGTGAGCTTCAGGGACCTGTATCTGCGCCAGCACGTGGTGGTGCCCGCCGGCAGGCTCCCGTGACAACGCCCCGCGGCGACGCACGCCACAGCACCGCGGCGCGCGTCGCCCAGACTCTGCGAACCTGGATCGCCGAGGGCGAGCTGCCGCCGGGACGGCAGCTGTCCGAAGACAGCCTCGCCACGACACTGGCCGTCTCGCGTAACACGCTCCGGGAGGCGTTTCGGCAGCTCACCCACGAGCGGTTGCTGGTGCACGAATTCAACCGCGGTGTCTTCGTGCGGGTCCTCAGCGCAGGGGACGTCGAGGACCTCTTCTACGTCCGGCGGCTCATCGAGTGCGCCGTCGTGCGTGAGCTGGGCCCGCCGCCGTACGGCCTGACCGGCCTCGCCACAGCCGTCACCGCCGGCGAGCAGGCTGCGGCCGCCGGCGACTGGACGGCCGTCGCCTCGGCGAACATCCACTTCCACCGCAGCCTGGTCGCCCTGGCCGGCAGCCCCCGTACCGACGAGATCATGAGCCGCCTGCTGGCCGAGCTCCGACTCGCGCTGCACACAGCGGTCACCCCCCGCACGCTGTACGAACCGTTCGTCCCACGCAATCGCGCCCTGCACGACGCCCTGGAGGCTGGCGACCGTCACCAGTCGGCCGATTTGCTCGCCGCCTATCTCGACGACTCTCAGGCAGCGCTGACGAAAGCGAACGCAGAGGCAGGAGTGCCCTGACCGTCGTGCTCATTACCGCGCCCTGCCAGTCTGCGGGTCGCGCCGCAGGCCGAGAGGTGGCGACCGACGTGTGATGGCTGCCGACCAGCCAAGGCAAGCTCGTTGCACTACTCGACCGACCAAGCCGAGGAAATCGGACGACTCCCAGCCGCATTCAGTATTCGGGTCGGCTCATGGGCCGAGCAGCGGGGCGCTCGGCAGAACACAGATCTGAGGTTCCCCCGAGATGCGGGGATGGGTGACAGAGGGGCAGATGGGTCTCATGAGAGGAGCCCAGATGATGCCTGCGCAGAGGAAGTACCCCAAGACCACGGAGTCAAAGCCTCCAGTGGATCTTCAAGAAACCATCGTTCTCTGAAGATCCGGCGCTCAAGATCGAACGACCGCGACACGCCTTCAAAAACTCCTTCAAAAAAACTCGGGCTTCAACAACCCCCTGAACACCGTTTCTTGAGAAGATCCCGGGCGTGAACGCGTTCCTGGAGCCCTCCGAACTCCTCACCCCCTCGCCTGCCGTCCTCACCGACATCCGGATCGGCTACGCGCGGGTGTCGACCGGAGGGCAGAAGCTCGACCGCCTGCTCGACGCGCTCAATGCGGCGGGTTGTCGGCGCATCTTCTCCGACAAGAGGTCCGGCAAGAACGACCTCCGCCCCGAGCTGAAGGCGTGCCACGCCTTCCTCACCCCCGGAGACACCCTCGTCGTCCCCTCGCTCGACCGCTACGACCGCAGCCTCCAGGGCCTCGTCAACATGGGCGCCGAGCTGCGTGAGCGCGACATCGGCTTCCAGTCCCTGCACGAGGCACTCGACACCACCACCCCGGCGGGCGCCTGATTTTCCACGTCTTCGCCGTGCTCGCCGAGTTCATCCGCGAACTCATCCTCGCCGGCACCAAGGAGGGTCTTGCCGCCGCCCGCGCCCGCGGCAAGGTCGGCGGACGCCCCACAGTCGTCAACGAGGACCTCATCCGCGCAGCCCGCGACATGCTGCCCAATCCGGAGAACAGTGTCATCACCATCGTCAAGATCCTGGGCGTCTCCGTCGGCACGCTGGACAACCACATCCCGGACCTCAAGGAGCTGCGGAACTCCCGCGTCCCGCGACAGTTGGAGGGGAGCAAGTAGCCCCGCAGCTACTTTGCACTGTGGGTCAGAGATAGGAGACCGGGGCCTTTCCGGCATTCAGTACCTCCGGTTCGTCTCCCGACCGCAGAAAGCTGATGCCCGTCAGCGACTCCAGTTCGTTCAGATCGGCCAGGAACCGGCCCGCGGTGTTCACGACCTCGGTTTCACGAACTCAGGACGCCCCTCGCGGTCCAGCGCACCAGCCTGGAGGTTGGCCTCGCCGACCCCCTCCCCGCCGGCCTCGCCGAAGTACGCGAGGACCTCCTCGCCGGCAACCGCGAGGCCGAACAGCTGATCACCGCACTGCTGCTGCTCGCCCGCAGCGACCGCGGCCTGGAGGAGACCGAGACCGTGGACCTGTCGGCCGCGGTCCGGCTCGTGGCAGCCGAGCTCGCCCCACAGGCCGAGGGAGGCCGAGTGGACGTAACCGTGACGTCGGACCGGCCGCTGACCGTCCTGGGTGATCCGCTGCTGCTGCGCCACCTGCTGACCAACCTCATCCGCAACGCCATCCAGTACAACCACCCCGGCGGCCGGGTCCGTGTGCGGCTCGAAGGCCACACGCTGACCGTGACCAACACCGGGCCCACCGTGCCCGCCGACCGGATACCGGACCTCTTCGAGCCCTTCCGCCGCCTCACCCAGGACCGCGTCGGCACCACCGGCCACGGGCTCGGCCCCGCCATCGTCCGCTCCATCGCCGAGGCCCACGGAACCGAGGCGACGGCCGAACCCGGCCGGCCGGGCGGCCTCACCGTCACCGTCCGCTTCCCATGACGCACGACGCACAGCCTGACCCCGTGCCGATACGGCCCGACCGCACGCCCGCCCGCCCGCCCACTCAAATCCGTACGGCGAGTCGTGACACATGGCTCGTGTGCCCCTCAGGGCGGCCGCCGTCGGCCCCGGTGGCGGCCCCGGCGATACGTACCGCGTGAGATGTCATCCTCGGGCTCTGCTCCGACAGGGCCGACAGGTCCGACAGGAATGCCCTGAACCTGCCAAGAGCCTCAGTCCCAGTCTCGGCGAGCATCGCGGGCGCTCCCATGGTTCCGGTTGACCTTGACCGCCCGGTGACGGCCCGTTCGGCGGAGCCTCGTCCGCCGCGATGTGTTCCGGCGTCACGCAGGAGGCCGCGCCGAGCGTCGCGACGTGCCCGGCGGGCCCTGGGTCGACCGGCACCGTGTCGAGGACGTACGGCGCAGCCCCCGGCGTCCAAGCCGTGCGGTTGCCCGGTGAGGGCGCCGGCCGGGCACGGGATTCTTCTTTCTGCGGGATCGGTCTTTCTAACGTTGCACAGACTCTTCAGCTGTGGGCCCGCTCATGGCAGTCTGAGCCGAGAACCTCTGGCAGACAACGCTGTCAGGCGCGGCCCGTCGGACGCTCGGGCAGCCCTGTCCACTCGTTCTCGCAGAAGGAGTACCCGCATGGCCCTCGATCGTCGGCGGCTTCTTCACAGCGGTGCTGCGGCCCTGGGCGCGGTGGCCCTGAGCGGTGCGGTGCCGCCCGGCGCGGCCGCACGCGTGAGCGCACCTGGCGGCCCTCTGGGCGAGGCACCCGCAGCCGGCGAGCGGTCGATCGCGTCTCCGGTGCATTCGGTGTCTCCGGTGTATCCGGCGGTGGGTCCCGGAACAGCCTTCCTGGACCACCGGTCACTGCTGGGAGACCTGAGGGAGGCCGAGTGGTACGAGGCGAACATCCCCTTCGTCGACCTGCCCGACGCCACGATCCGGGACACCTACTACTACCGGTGGCGCGTGATCAAGCACGCCCTGAAATACACCGGGCCCCAGGAAGGGTGGATCCTCTCGGAGTTCCTGGGTCCGGTCGGCTACTCCGCGCCGCACGGCGGGATCAACGCCGCCGCCGCTCACCACATCCGCGAGGCGCGCTGGCTGCGCGACCATCGCTACCTCGACGACTACATCGGCTACTGGCTGCGCGGCAGTGGCTCAGGACCCAAACCGGCCACGGACTTCCTCAACAAGAACACCACCGACTGGGCACACCAGTACTCCTTCTGGATCGCGGATGCCGTCGTGGCCCGGGCGTCGACCGACGGCAGATGGGAACATGCCCTGGGTCTGCTCGACGAGTTGGAGCGTCAGTGGGGGCGATGGGCTCCGCAGTTCGACGACGAGGTCGGTCTCTACTGGCAGACACCGGTGTGGGACGCGATGGAGTACACCGCGAGCTCCTACCAGAGCGACGACCCCTACCACGGTGGTGAGGGGTTCCGCCCCACTCTCAACGCCTACCAGTACGGCGACGCCAGGGCGATCGCCGCGCTCCTGCGGCGCCGCGGCCACAGGGGCGACGAGGCGAAGGCCGACCGCTACGACGAGCGTGCCCGTGCTCTGCGGGTGCATCAGGAGCGCCGGCTGTGGGACGAGGAGGATCAGTTCTACAAGCACGTCATGCGTGACGGGAATCCCGAGCGGCGCAGGATCGCCGACCGCGAGCAGATCGGCTTCCTGCCGTGGTACTTCCACATGGCGCCGGCGGGCAACGCCGCGGCATGGGCCCAACTGCGCGATCCCGAGGGGTTTTCCGCGCCTTTCGGTCCCACCACGGTCGAGCGGCGCAGCCCGTGGTTCATGCACCAGGCACTCGAAGGCTGCTGTCGCTGGAACGGTCCGAGTTGGCCGTTCGCCACCAGCCAGACGCTCACTGCCCTGGCCAACCTCCTCATCGACTACCCCGCCCAGTCCCACGTCGACCGCACCGACTACTACGCCGTGCTCCGCGCCTACGCCCTGACCCATCGCAAAGACGGCAAGCCGTATGTCGCCGAGGCGCACCACCCCGACGAGGACCGCTGGATCTACGACGGCCGCGGGCACAGTGAGGACTACAACCACTCCACCTTCAACGACCTGGTCCTGTCCGGGCTGCTCGGGATCCGTTGCCGGCCCGATGCCACCGTCGCCCTCGCGCCACTGGTACCGCGCGAATGGGATCACTTCGCCGTGGAGAACCTCCCCTATCACGGACACAACCTCAGCGTGCTCTTCGACCGCAGCGGCCGGCACTACGGACACGGAGCCGGCCTGAACGTCTGGCTGAACGGCCGGCACATACACCGGCAGGCCGACCTGAAGCCGGTGACGCTCCCCCTGGGCAAGACCGGGCAGCACACCCTGCCCCACGAGGTCGACGACCTGGCGAACGTCGAACAGAAGGGCTATCCCCTCGCGCGTGCCTCGTACACGTTCCCCCTCGACAGCCCGGCCAAGGCCATCGACGGACAGGACCTCCACCTCGACACACCGTCATCGCGGTGGACCAACTACGACAGCCCCCACGCCGGCGACTGGCTCGCCGTGGACTTCGGCGTCCCCACACCCGTATCGGACCTGCGGATCTCCTTCTACGACGACGGCGGCGGAGTCCGCACCCCCGACTCCTACGAACTCCACCACCTCGGCCAGGACGGCCAATGGCATCCCCTGCCCGGCCAGCACCGCACCCCGCAGACCCCCCGGCCGGGAACCCTCAACCGGATCCTCCTGGAGAGGGCCGTCACCACCACCGCCCTCAGACTCACCGCCACACGCACCTCGGGCGGCGCCGTGGGAGTTACCGCCTGGCAGTCATGGCGCACAGAAGACCCCCGGCTCACCCTCACCATCGAGACACCACCCGACGGCCTCGTCCCCGTGGAGCCGGGCAGGACCGTAAAGGTCACCACCACCATCACGGCAACAACCACCACAGTCGTCAGCCCGCACCTACTCGTACCCGACAACTGGAAAGCCCTCCCCCCACACCCGATCCGCCCCACCACCCTCAAGGCGGGAAAGACGCTGCACACACGCTGGCTGGTGACAGCTCCCACCGACCTGCCCCACCACCTGCCGCAGCCCCTACGCCTGCTGGTCCGGTCCCGGGGCAAGAAGGCGGAGCAACTCGTCACCAGCCTCGTCGCCCGAGCACAAGCCGGCTGACGCAACCACCACAGCACTGTCGCCGTACGGCACGGCACGGCACACGCGGCCTTCCGACGTCACTCGGGGCAGTGACGTTCTCTCAGCGGTGGTCAGGTCCGGCCCGTGAGGTCTTTGACGCAGCCGGCGTACGAGCGGTCTGTGCCGCGCGGGGAGGGGATCAGCCGGTGTCGCAGCGCCTCGCGGGCGACCGCGGGGCCGTAGCTCCCCCCGACTCCTCGACGATTTCCTTCACCTCGTCGACGGTGAGGGCCGGGATGACCGACGCGCCGTGCTCGTCGCGGTCGCAGACGAACTCCTCCGGACGCAGCCGGTTGACGAGCGCCGGCACCGTGACGACGCGGGCGGCAGCGTGACGCGGTGAGGGGTCCGCTCCTCACCCGCACCGCTTCCGACCGTCCCCACCGCGTTGCCTCCATTCCCGCGTTTCCCCTGATCACGCCTTGTTTCCCGGTCGACCGTCCGGTGGGCAACAGGAAACCCGTCGACCTCCGTCGGCAGCGGGGCAACTCTGAGTCCGTCGGCAAGCGGCAGCGAAGGGAGGTTGGGCCCATGAGACGTGCACTCGTGTCTCTGTGCGCGGTCGTGGCGGTCGTGGCGGTCGTCACGACCGGATGCGGCGGCGGTGCCGACGGCGGCGACGGCCAGGCACAACAGGATCCGCGTCCGCGTCCCCGGGCACTGACCTGGCAACAGGAACTGCGCGTCGCCGACGCGCAGCAACGTCTGACCAGGCAGTGCATGAACCGCCAGGGCTTCACCTACTGGGAGGACCGTGGCCCGACGCTCCGGGAGAGCCGCCCGGTGCGCTACGTGCAGGACGACGTGGCCTGGGCCCGTGCGTACGGGTACGGCGGCCGGATCGAAGCGAAGAGCCTGCGCGTCCGCGAAAGCAACCCCAACGGAATCTACCGCCAGAACCTCTCCCCGTCCCGGCGCGTCGCCTTCGACACCGCGCTCGACGGCGGCGACAGCGCCCGCATGCTCACGGCACCGCTGCCGGGCGGCGGGGAGACGCGCAAACGCGTCGGCGGCTGCACGGAGGAGGCCGAGCGCGCACTCTACGGCGACCCGGCCGAGTGGTACCGCACCGGCAAGGTCGCCACCGGCCTCAACGCCCTCTACGGAAGGGAGCTGATGAAGGACCGTCACCTGACCGCGGCGGTACGGGCCTGGTCCCGATGCATGGAGAGGGCGGGCCGACCCTATGAGGACCCTCAGGCGGCACGTGAAGCCGTCCGGGTCAACACGAGCCGGCTGGGCGCGGCCCGCGCCGACGAGGCGTTCGCCGCCGAGCGGAAGACCGCCGTCGCCGACGCGACCTGTGCCCGCGAGACCTCCCTGCGCGCCGTGGCCACGGCGCGGGAGACGTATCACCTGGACCGCCTGCGTGACCGGTTCGGCAAGGACATCGACACCTACCGGCACCTCGGTCGGCGGGCCTACGACCGGGCGGTGCGCATCGTTCCGGAGCGAGGCTGACCACTTTCCGCTCCTGGGCGGACATCGCCCCCGGTGAGGGCACGCCGGGCCACCGGCCCGGTGCGCCGGCACCGACGCACCACCACCAACACATCACCGCCAGCGCACCACATCGTCAGAGGAAAACGAGGGGAAACAGCATGCGCAAGTTCATCGTCACGGTCGCCGTCCTCGGGCTCACCGCCCTGGGCGTCGCCGTACCCGCCACCGCCTCGCAGGCGGCCGGGAACACCGTCGCCGGACCGGGCTGCGACAGCAAGTGGGGGCCGCGCAACGGCAACGTGTACGCCTGGGAGAACCTGGACTGCTCGGGCGCCGAACTGATCCGCTCCGCGGGCAACAGCGACTGGTGGGTCGGCTCGCAGGACAGGGCGACGTCCGTCATGAACCGCGGCTTCACCGGTGGCCTCGACCACGTCGCGTTCTACGAGAACTCCGGCTTCGGCGGCGGCCACGCCTGTCTCGCGCCGGGCGAGCTCTACGCCGACAACCTGACCGACAACCGGTTCACCAACGGTGTCAACGCGAACGACACCATCTCCTCGCACCGGTGGGTGGCCCGCAGCGCCTGCGGGGCCTTCCTGAGCTGACCGGTCCGTCCGTGTGACGGAGAACGAACGTCCGGAACCGCTCCATGGTTCCGGACGTTCGTGTTTGCGCCACACGGGGGAAAGGTTTGGCTGGGCTTACCACCCCGGCAGTAACCTGGGCGTCCGCCGTCTCACGGCCGTACTGCATGGGGGACACCGTGGGAGATCCGCAGCACGGGCATGAAGTCGACCACCGGAACGGGCGGGATCGGAACGCGCTGACCACGCACTCCTTTCCCGCACAACTGAGACGACTCAGACAGGCACGTGGCCTGTCGCTGACCGACCTGGCACGGCAGACGCATTACAGCAAGGGCTACCTCAGCAAGATCGAGACCGGCACGAAGCGGGCGACCGTCGACGTCGCCCGTATCTGTGACCGAGTACTGGGCGCTGAGGGGGAGTTGCTCAGGCTCGTACAGGAGAAACCGCCCGCCGACAGCGGGAGCGGCGCCGAGGCCGCCGCTTTCGAACGGCAGTCCGACGGGATGTGTCCGTACCGCGGTTTGTCGGCGTTCACCCCGCAGGACGCGGACTGGTTCTTCGGCCGGGAGCGCGCGACGGCCGCACTGGTGGAACGGGTCTTCGAACGGGTGGGAAGCGGCCCTCTGATGCTCGTCGCCCCATCGGGAGCGGGCAAGTCGTCCCTGCTCAACGCCGGACTGGTGCCCGCCCTGCGGCGCGGCGACTTCCCGATGCCGGGAGCCGACCGGTGGCCGGTGGTGACGTTCACCCCCACCTCACGGCCCCTGGACGAGCTCCTGGAACGCACCGCGAAAGCGGTGGGCGGGGACCTCGCCGTCACCGTCGAGGAGGTGCGCGAGAATCCCGACGCGGTGCTGGACGCCATACGCGCGATGGTGGGCGATCCGCCGGCGCCATCCGGGGAACGCCGGCCCCCGCCGCCCAGCCGGTCGGTGCTGATCGTCGACCAGTTCGAGGAGCTTTTCACCCTCTGCGCGAACGAGGACGAGCGGCGCTCCTTCGTCCGGGTGCTCTGTGCGCTGGCGGCCTCCCGGCCGGAGGAGAGCGCACACGGCCCCACCGTCGTGGTGCTGGGCGTCCGGGCGGACTTCACCGGCAATTGTCTGGACCTTCCCGAACTGGCCCCGGTCCTCACCGACGGGCTGTTCGTGCTGCCGCCCATGTCCGTGGTGGAGCTGCGGGAGTCCATCACCCGACCGGCGGAACTCGCCGGACTGACTCTCCAACCGGGCCTGGCGCCCCTGCTTCTGCGTGACGCGGGGCTGCGCGACGAGCCGGGCAGCACACTGCGGGGCAGCACACCGCGGGGCAGCGGGAAGGACGCCGGTTCCGGAGCCGACGTGACCCCCTCCGGCGTACTCCCCCTCGTCTCCCACGCCCTGCTGGCCACCTGGCAGCGGCGCGAGGGGTCCGCGCTGACCGTCGCCGGGTACGAGCGGGCCGGCGGCATCCAGGGTGCGATCGCGCGAACCGCCGAGAACGTCTTCGCCCGGCTGTATCCGACCGAGCAGAAGACGATCCGCCGCGTCCTGTCCCGTCTGGTGTACGTCGCGGACGGCGGCGGGGCGACCCGCCGCCGGATGGACAGAGCCGCCCTGATGGAGCAGTTCGCCGACGCGGACGGCGGGGCCGCCGCGCTCGACGCCTTCGTACGGGCCCGGCTCATCACCATGGACAGCGACACGGTCGAGATCACCCATGAGGCCCTGCTGCACGCCTGGCCACGGCTGAGGGACTGGATCCACGCCGACCGCGCCGGGCTGCTCCTCCACCAGCAACTCGCGCACGCCGCCGCCGAATGGGAGCGCGAAGGCCGTGATCCGTCCGCGCTGTACCGCGGCACCCGGCTGAGCACCGTGCGCTCCTGGGCCGACGAACTGAACGGCTGGAGCCGGCTCGGCCCCGGCGAGGAAGCGTTCCTCGGAGCGAGTCTGGTCGAGCAGGAAGGTCATGAGAGGCAGGCCGTACGCCAGGTTCGGCTTCGGCAGTCGATGCTCGCCACGCTCGTCGTCCTGCTGGGGCTCGCCCTGACCGCCGGAGGCCTCGCCTACCAGCAGCGTGAGAGCGCCCTCGACCAAGAACGCGTCGCGCGTTCCCAGGCACTCGCCGTGCGGTCCGCGTCGCTGGCCGGAGGCCAGCCGGAGGCGTCGATGCTGCTGGCCGGGGAGGCCTACCGGGCCCACGCCACCGCCGAGGCGCGCGGCGCGCTGCTGAGCACGCAGTCCCAGCCCTTCTCCGGCCGGTTGAGCGGTCACCGGGGGCCGGTCAACGCGGTGGTCTTCGCACCGGACAACCGGTCCCTGGCGACAGCCAGTTCCGACGGGACGGTGACCCTGCGACGGGTGTCGGACCGCCGCACGACCGCCACGTTCGCCGTGTCCGGGCCCGTCCGCTCGATCGCCTTCAGCCCCGACGGCCGCACCCTCGCGGCAACGTCGACGCGCGGGCCCGTGAGTCTCTGGGACATCGCCGGGCGTCGGAGGAAGGCCGTGCTCGCCGACAGCACGAAGGGTGCCCGGGCGCTGTCCTTCGACCCCCGTGGGCACCGGCTCGCCGTCGCGACCGCGGAGGGGCCGATCCGGTTGTGGGACACCGCGCGCCCGTACCGCGTCACCGCCTCCCTCAGCGGGCACGAGGGAGCAGTCAACGCCCTGGCCCATGCCCGCGACGGCCGGACCCTGGCCTCCGCCGGAGCCGACCGGGTCGTGCGGCTGTGGGACACCGACCGGGCCCGGCCCCTCGCCGCACTCAAGGGGCACACCGACGAAGTGCTGGGCGCGGCGTTCTCCCCGGACGGCCGGAAGGTGGCCTCCGGAGGCATCGACCGGACCGTACGGCTGTGGGACGTGCGCGGCGGCCGGCTCGGCGCGACGTTGTCCGGGAGCAGCGACGACATCAACGCCGTCGCGTACACGCACGACGGCGCCACGGTCGTCGGCGCGGTCGGCGACGGGACGACCAGGCTGTGGGACGTCCGCAGCGGCCGGCAGACCGCCGTGCTCGCCGGTCACACCGACTACGTGATGGGGGTGGCCGTGACCTCCGACGGAACCCTGCTCGCCACGGCCGGTTTCGACCGGTCCGTGGTCCTGTGGAACCTCGGCGGCACGGTGCTGACGGCCCGTCCGTTCACGGAGGTCTGGCAGGCCCGGTACAGCCCCGACGGGAGACTGCTGGCCACCGCCGACGCCGACCACACGGTACGTCTGTGGGAGGTGAGCGGGCGACGGCTCCTGGCGACGCTCAGGGGACACACCGAGGCGGTCTTCTCGGTGGCCTTCGCACCCGACGGGCGGACCCTGGCATCGGCGGGCTCCGACGGCACGATCCGGCTGTGGGACGTGGCCGCACATGGACCGCCGGCGACCCTGACCGGCCACACCGGGCAGGTCTACTCCCTCACCTTCGCCCCCGACGGCCGGAGTCTCGCCTCGGCCGGCGCCGACCGTACGGTGCGCCTGTGGGATGTGACGAAGCGCGCGCCGCTGGCGACGCTGACCGGCCACCGGGACTTTGTCAACGGCGTCGCCTTCAGCCCCGACGGCCGGGTTCTGGCGAGCGCCGCCGACGACCTGACCGTACGGCTCTGGGACGTCTCCTCGCACCGCCCGCTCGGCACGCTGAAAGGCCACACGGGTGCAGTGCGGAGCGTGACCTTCACCCCTGACGGGCGGACGCTGGCCAGCAGCGGCAACGACGGCACCGTACGGCTGTGGAACGTCCGCGAACGCCGCTCCGAGGCCGTCCTGACCGGTCACACCGGCTCCACCCGGGGCATCGCCTTCACTCCCGACGGCCGCACGCTCGCCAGCAGCGGCAACGACCGTACGGTGCGCCTGTGGGACGTCGCCGGACGACGTCCGTGGGCGACGCTGACGGGCCACACCGACGCGGTGTGGAGCGTGACCTTCGCTCCCGACGGGCGCACGGTGGCCAGCACCGGCACGGACGGCACCGTACGGCTGTGGGATCTCGATCTCGGGGCTCAGCTGGCGGAGATCTGCCGGCTGCGCGCGAGCATCGGTGCGGACGAGCGCGCGAAGCTCCTGCCCGGCACCCCCCTCTCCGAGGGGGCGCCCTGCGACGGCCGGGGGTGACGGGGACTCACCTGCTCGAAGGGGGTTTCCCAGGTGTTTCCCGTTGCCCGTCGGCGGGAGGCGACACCTGGATCTCGACAAGCGCAGGACACGGCCAGCAGGCTGCTGTGCGACCACTCCCTTCAACACCTACAGGAAACGGGGGTCCTGGCATGGTCCGCCGGACCGGTCTCATCCGCACACTGATCGCGTTACTGTCCCTCCTCTTCTGGGCGCCGGTGTCCGCCGCCGCCGCGAACACCGCGGCGCCCGCGCAGCGTGCGGCCGCCGACGCGTGCGGCGTCCTCGCACCCGGAGCCTCCGCGGTAGCCGAACGCGCGATCGCCGCCGCCTGCGCAGAGGTCGCGGCCGGCACCTGGTACACGTGGGGCGGCGGGCACGGCGCCCAGCCGGGCGCCACATACGGCCAGGTCGACCCGACCGACCCGGACAGCGAGCACGACCCCGAACGGCTCGGCTTCGACTGCTCGGGCCTGGTCCGCCACGCGTACGCCCAGGCGACAGGCTCCGACATCCTCAACGGTGTCGCCGGCCAGCAGCACTACACGCACCGCGCCGCCGACCGCTTCACCGCCGCCCAGGGCCTGGCCCCGCTGCTCCCCGGCGACCTGCTCGTCTGGGGCACCTCACAGGACCTGCACCACATCGCCATCTACCTGGGCGCGGGCAAGATGGTCGAGGCCAAGGAATCCGGCACCAGGCTCATGGTCAGTGACGTCCGCCTGAGCAACGGCTACTTCGGCGCCGTCCGTGTCAACACCGGGCCCGTCACCGGTCACATCCACCAGACCTGGGGCACCGACGTGTGGACCAAGGCCGAACCCTCCACCAGGGCCGCCCGCGTCTACGCCTTCCCGTACTCCACCACCATCCGCGTCCACTGCCAGAAGCACGCCGAACCGGTCACCTCCGAGGGCTACACCAACGACGTGTGGTCGTACCTGCCGGACTACAAGGCGTGGGTGACCAACATCTACATCCAGGGAGCGGCGTGGCTCGACGGCGTGCCCGACTGCAGGACGACGCCACCGACACCGTGACGCGCCGGCGCCGGGGCGCGCTCTGAGACTGATGGTGCCCAGAGCACGGACGACACGAGTGTGACCGCTGCCTCGCAGGAGGTGGCGGTCTTTTCGTGTCGGGAGGCGATGCGCGAGCCCGTACGGGACGACCGCCGTCGACGAGGTGCGTACCAGGGCGCTGGATCTCGTCACCGCCGGGCCGACCACGATCGCGGCCAGAGGCATCGGCTGCCTGACCAGAGCCGTCGCGTTCTCCAGCAGCGAGTGCAGCATCTTCGGTTCACCGTGGGCGGTGCGCGCGGCTTCGGCGTACGTCGGCACGTGCTTGCCCTGGACGTAGCCGGCGCCCTGCTCGATCAACTCCTGGCAGCGGGCGGACCACGCGGGCCAGTCGCTCCTGAGGTACGTTTCGAGGTCGTCCTCGAAGACCGTGTGGCTCGCTTCGGAAATGGTCGAGGGGCGCGCCTGAGTCGGAACGCCCAGGTAGGTGAAGATGTTTTCGTTCTTGTTGATCGCGTCCCGAAACTTCGTCGACTTCTTCTCGGTGTCCGGACCGTCCTGGCTCTTCGGCCCGGTGTCCGCGTCGAAGACGAGGTAGCAGTGCACGCCGAAGCCGGTGAGGATGGCGTGGCAGAGGATCATCTCTTCCTCCTGTGTGGATACCCCGTGCTTTAGCTCGGGGAGGAAACACAGCTCCTGCGGAGCAGGGCAACGAGCTGGGATTCGCCGCCA
>NZ_JBIAIV010000088.1:0-18240 GCF_042871645.1 Streptomyces sp. NPDC005774
CCCGGAGGGCCGGGCGGCCACTCCTCGGAAGCCACTGAAGGCAAGAAGCCATAAGCCACACCCGGCCCTCCCGGGCCACCTAACAACTTACGGAGTGGCCATGACGTGCAGCAGACTGCCAGGTGGCGGTCGCACGCAGGACCATGCCTGACCTGAGTCTCCTCGCGGCCGGCCGCCTCGTGACGGAGGCCGCCGCCGGGCACGCCCTAAGGGGCACCCCGAGAACTGACCCCGGAATATGGGTGGTTGGACTCCTCTGTGCGCAGGATCTGGAGGGCGTGCGTGATCACCAGGATGGGGACCGTCCGAAGCCCCACCCCCTGGAAAGACGGAGTCCGCCCATGACCGCTCGTACTCGTACTCGTGCTCGCACCGCTGTCGCCTCCGCTCTGTTGGCCGCTCTGGTCATCGGTCCGCTCGCCGGAGCGGCCGGCGCCGTTCAGCCCGGAACTGCGGCGCCCGTCGCCGCGGCACCCGGCATGGCGCTGTCCGCCGGAGACGCCCCGGCCGACGGCGAACCCGATACCACCGCCCTGGAGAAGGCCCTCGTCGGAATCCCCGACGTGGACATCTCGGCCGCCCTCGTCCGGGTCGGCGGCAAGGGTCGTTGGACGGGGACCGCCGGGGTGCGGGACCTGCGGACCGGGGCCCCGGCGCTGGAGAACGCGCGGTTCCGGGCCGGCTCGACGACCAAGGTGGTCACCGCGGCGCTCGTGCTGCAACTCGTCGCGGAGGGACGGGTGGAGCTCGACGCCCCCGTCACCCGTTATCTGCCCGGTCTGCTGCCGGACTCCTTCGCCGAACCGCCGACCGTGCGGCACCTGCTCACGTACACCAGCGGCCTGAAGCCCGGCGCGAACCTCGGTTCGACCACCGAGGAGATGTACCCCAACCGGTTCCGGACCCTCAGCCCGCAGCGGGTGGTGGCCACGGCGGTCGCGAAGGGGCCGGCGTTCGGCCCCGGGAAGCGGCAGCAGTACCAGAACATCGACTACACCGTGCTCGGCCTGCTGATCGAGAAGGTGACGGGCGACCGTTACGAACACCAGGCGGACGTACGGATCTTCCGTCCGCTGGGCATGCGGCACACGGGCTTCCCGGTCGGACCGGACCCTCGGATCCACGGCCCGCACCACCGGGCCTACACGGACATCGGCGGCCGGACCACCGACGTGACGGAGTGGAACATGTCCGACCGCTGGGCGGCCGGGAACATGATCTCCACCACCGCCGACCTGGAGCGGTTCCTGGTGGCCCTGTTCCGGGGCCAGGTGGTGCCGCAGCCGCTGCTGGACCAGATGTTCGTCGTCCCCGACGTCGAGGGCGACGCGTCCTACGGCATGGCACTTGAGCGCTTCGTCTACAACGGGACGGAGATCTGGGGCAAGACAGGCTCCCGGCCCGGCTACCACACGGTGCTGGCCGCGACCCGCGACCTGTCCCGGACGGTGGTGTACTCGGTGAACGCCAAGAGCGCCCGGGAGGACGGCTTCCCGCTCGTCGCCCGGTTCGCCCTGCCCGCCTTCGACCGCTAGGGAGTTCCGGAAGGGCATGTCCGCGGCTCTACGCGCGAAGGGTGCCCCTCGGTCGAGGGGCACCCTTCCCTGTCATGCGGTCACCGCGTCCCCGCGGTTCACTCCATTGTCGAGCTGCGCCTGCGGAGGGCGAAGACCACGGCCGCGCCCGCGGCCACCGTTGCCGCCGCCGCGCCGCCGATGGCCGCGACCGGGGTGTCCGAACCGGTGCTGGCCAGGGCGCCGTTCAGGCCGCCCGTGGTGGACCCGGTCGTCGAACCGATGACGCCGCCGGTGCCGCCGGTCGTACCGGTCCCGCCCGTGCCGCCGGAGGTGCCCGCGCCACCGTTGCCACTGCCACCGGTACCGCTGCCGCCCGTACCGCCGGTACCGCCCGGAAGGTCGGCGTCGTCGCTCAGGGCGACCGACAGGCTGACGGGGTCGAGGGCGGTGCCGGCGGTGTAGAAGTCGCCGAAGGCCTTCGCACCGGCCTCGGTGAGGGTGGCGGCAACGTCGTTGACGATGATGACGTCGTCCTTGGCGGTCAGCGCGGACGACTTCGCCTTGAGGGTGGCCAGGACCACGTCCTCGGACTTCTCACCGAGGCTGTCGAAGTCGGCGGACAGCTTGCCTGTGCCGCCGTCGAGGGTCGCCTTCAGGTCGGTCAGGGTGAGGTCGAGGCCGTACTCGCCGCCGCTCTCCTCGTGGCCCTTGAAGTTCACCGCGCCCTCGAAGGAGGCGTTGAGGGTGTCCTCGTCCGTGTCGTAGGTGCCGGACGCGTCGGTGAAGGTGAAGGCTCCGTTGCCGGAGGCCTGGGACGCGCCGTCGGACGCGGTGACCTCGCCCTTGGCGATCGGGCCCACCACGTACGAGCGGAAGGACTCCTTCACGCCCCAGCCGAGGGTGCCGTCGGCTATCTCGCCCCGGGCGGGCGCGGGGGTGTTGTCGTCGGAGGGGGTGGACGCCGACGGGGACGGGGACTGCGAGGAAGGGGACGACTGCGACGGGGACGGGGACTGCGACGGGGACGACGGCTCGTCCGTCGGCTCCTTCGTCGGCTCCTTCGTGGGCTCCGGCGAGGTGGGCTCGTCCGTGGGCTCCGGGTCGGTCGGCTCGGGGTCCGTAGGGGCAGGGTCCGTAGGGGTCGGCTTGGTCTTCTGGACGATCGTCAGCGGGTCGCCGGCCGCGCCCGCGTAGCTCGCGCTGCCGAAGACCTCGCCGGCCTTCTCGGTCAGCTCGGTCGCCATGTCCGTCATCGAGCGGGACACGGTGACGGTCGCGAGCGGGACGTCGTCCTCGGTCGTGCCGCCCCGGGTCACGTCGGCGGTGATCTCGGCGGCCGCGCTGTCGAACTTGACGTCGGAGAGGGTGAGGGCGAAGCCGTGCGCCTTGGACTCGATCGCCAGGCTGCCCTCGAAGCCGATCTCCATCCTGTGCGAGGTGGAGTCGTAGCTGCCGGTGCCGTCGACGAAGGTGAAGGCACCGTTGCCGTCGGCCTGGGTCGCGCCGTCCGCGGGGGTGAAGGTGCCCTTCGCGTAGGTGGCGACGTAGGTGCGGTACGACTCCTTGATGCCCCAGGTCAATTCGTATCCGGTGAGGGGTACTTCGGCCGCGGCGGCGGAGGGCGCGCCGGTGAGGGCGGTGGCGCCGAGGGCGGCGGCCGTGGCCACGGCGGCGGCGATGGCGTTGGAGCGGCGTCGTCTTGCGGGCATGGTCGGGCTTCTCCTTGCTGTGGGTTCGGGGCGGTCCTGCGCAGTGCCCTGAGGGGTGTCCTGCGGGGTTCCCCTACGGGGTGTCCTGCGAGGTGCTCTGCGCAGACCCCTGCGGGGTGGTGTCCGCGGCCGGTCGTGCACGGCGCCTGCGGACGAGGAGCGCGGCCGCTGCGGCGAACGCCGTCAGAAGTCCGGCCGCGAGGGCGAGGGGGAGGGTGGGGGTGGGGAGGCCGCCGTCGTCGTCCTTCGCCGCGCTCGCGACGGGCTCGGCGGACGGGTCGGTCGCGGCCTTGGACGGTGCGGCCTCGGGCGTCGGGGTGCTGCCGAGGTCGGGGAGGGCGGGGAGTTCGGCGTCGTCGGTGAGGGCGACGGCCAGGGAGACGGGGTCCATCGCGGTGCCCTCGGGATACATCCCGCCGAACGCCTCGGCGCCGTCGGCGGTGAGCTTCGCGGGTGCCTCGGTCAGGAGGGCCAAGCCGTCCTTCGCCTTGAGTCCCTTCGCCGTGAAGGTGATCAGCGGCACCTTCTTCCCGCTGTGGTCCGGGCTCTTCACGTCGGCGTGGAGGGTGCCCTTGTCGTCCTCGACAGTGACGCGTACGGCGCTCAGCCGCAGGTCGAGGCCGTTCTCGCCGGTGAAGCGGACCGTGCCGTCGAAGGCGGCGGTCAGGTCGCCGTCCTCGAGCGTGCCCTCGCCGCCGGGGAAGCGGTAGAGGGCGCCGCCGTCGAGGGCGCCCGAGGAGAGGGTCCACTCGCCCTGGGCGAGGTCGCCGGTGACGTACTCGCGGAAGGTGCGGCGCACGCCCCAGTCCACGGCGCCGTCGGCCAGTTCGGTCCTGTCCTTCGCGGCCGGCTTCTCCTTCGTCGCCTTCTTCGGCTCCGGGGACTTCGGCTCCGGCGTGCTCGACGGCTGGGCGGCCGCCCGCTGGATGTCCGCAGAGAGGCTGACCGGGTCCAGTGCGGTGCCGGCGGTGTAGTAGCCGGCGAAGGAGCTGGCACCCTGGGAGGTGAGGGTGGCGGGCAGGTTGTTCAGAACGACGGAGGTGCCGCCGCCGCGCATGTCGATGCCGCCCAGGGAGAGGGAGGCGAAGGGCACCTGACGGGACGTCGTGACCGCCCCGGTGCCCCTCGCCTTGCTCACGACGTCCACGTAGAGCGTGCCGGTGGAGCCGGAGACGCTCACGGTGGGCGAACTGACGGTGAGGTCGAGCTGGTGGCCGCCGGATTCCGTGGCGTGCCCGAGGAAGCGCACTCCGCCGGAGAAGGAGGCGCGGAAGGCTCCCGTGCCGCCGTCGTAGGCGCCCGTCGCCGAGTGGAAGCGGAAGCCGCTGCCGCCGACGGTGGCCGCGCCGCCGGTGAGGGAGAAACTCCCCTTCGCGACGGGCCCGGTGATGTAGCTCTGGAAGGACGACTTGATGCCCCAGTCGAGCCGTCCGCCCTGGACGGTGCGGCTCTCGGCGTGCGCGGTGGCGGCCGGGAGGAGGGCTCCCAGGACGGCCGCGCACAGCACGGTCACGAGAGCACGCAGGCGGGTGGGCATGGCGGATCCTCCGGGGCGACGACCAGCAGAAAGTGAGGTAAGGCTAACCTAAGCTGCATCGCGGACAACATCCGCAGTACCGAAAGGAACGGACGGAACCGTGCGACCCTTGCGCACCCGACTGGCGGAAGCACTGCTGTCCGTGCTCGCCCTCACCCTCACCACGACCGCCTGCGGAGGGCCCTCCGGCACGGGCTCCGGAACGACGGCGGACGGGGCGGACGGCTCCTCGCAGGGCTCTCGGAGCACCTCCCCGGTCTCCGACCGCCTGGAGCCCCTCACCGACACCCCGAGCCCCGAACTCCCGGTCACCGTCCGCTCCGCCGACGGTCGGAAGGTGACCGTCGAGCGGGCCGACCGGCTCGTCCCGCTCTCCGGAAGCCTCGGCGAGATCGTGTTCACCCTCGGCCTCGGGGACCGGGTCGTCGCCCGCGACGTCACCGCCACCTTCGACGAGGCCTCCGAACTCCCCGTCGTCACCAGGGGACATGACGTCTCCGCGGAGAGCGTGCTGTCGCTGCGCCCCGACCTGGTGATCGCCGAGGCCACGACCGGACCGGCCGAGGCGATGGACCAGATCCGCGCCGCCGGCATCCGGATCCTGGTCGTCGATCCGGCGGCCGGCCTCGACGACGTGGGCCCGCGCATCCGGGCCGTCGCCGACGCGCTCGGCGTACCGGAGGCGGGCAGGGAACTGACCACCCGCTCCGAGCAGCGGATCGCCGCCGTCACCGACTCGGTCCCGGACGAGGATCCCCGGCCCCGGGTCGCCTTCCTCTATCTGCGCGGCTCCGCCTCCGTGTACCTCATCGGCGGCAAGGGTTCGGGCGCGACCTCGCTGATCGAGGCCGCCGGCGCGGTCGACGCCGGCGCCGGGTCCGGACTGGAGAAGGACTTCACCGCCATCACCAGTGAGGCACTCGTGAAGGCGGCGCCCGACGCGATCCTCGTCATGGCCAAGGGCCTCGAGTCCGTCGGCGGTGTGGACGGGCTGGTCGAGATCCCCGGTGTGGCGCAGACGCCGGCCGGAATGGACCGGCGCATCGTCTCCGTCGAGGACGGGGTGCTCCTCAACTACGGTCCCCGCACCGACCAGGTGCTCACCTCGGTCGTCGAGCAGCTGTACGGCACGGAGTCGGACACGGAGTCGGGCGGTGCCGCGTGACGCTCCTGGAGAAGCCCGCACGACCGGTGCCGGAACCGGTGCCGACTTCCGTGCCCCCGCCTGCTGCCACCCCCTCCCCCTCCCCCTCGAAGCCCCGGCAACGGCGCACCGCCGCCTGGCTGTTGACCGTCGGCCTCCTCGCCGGTCTGCTGGTCCTGATTCCCATGGCCGCCGCGACCGGCGCCTACCACGTGCCCGTCGGTGACGTCCTGGCCTCGATCCAGCACCGACTCGGGCCCAGTGGCACGCAGTTGGACCGGGTCGCCGAGTCGGTGCTGTGGAACGTACGGTTCCCGCGGATCGTGCTGGCGCTGCTCGTCGGCGCCTCACTGGGCTGCGCGGGCGCTCTGATGCAGGGCGTGTTCGGCAACCCGCTCGCCGAACCGGGAGTCATCGGCGTCTCCTCCGGCGCGGCGGTGGGCGCGGTCGCGACGATCGCCCTCGGGCTGAACTTCGCCGGCAACTGGACGGTGTCGATCCTGGCGTTCGCCGCGGGCCTCGTCACCGTGCTGGTCGTGTACGTGATGTCCCGCTCGGGCGGCCGTACCGAGGTGGTGACGCTGATCCTCACCGGTATCGCCGTGAACGCCTTCGCGGGCGCGCTGATCGGGCTGTTCCTCTTCTTCGCCGACACCGCGGCCGTCAACCAGATCACCTTCTGGCAGCTGGGTTCGCTGTCCCAGGCCACCTGGCCGAAGGTCCTCGCCGTCCTGCCGTGCGCGGTACTGGGCCTGGCCGTGGCCCCGTCGTACGCCCGCCGGCTGGACCTGCTGGCGCTCGGCGAACGGCCCGCCCGGCACCTGGGCGTGGACGTGGAACGGCTGCGGATCGTCCTCGTGCTGATCATCGCGCTGCTGACGGCGGCGGCCGTGAGCGTCTCCGGGGTCGTCGGGTTCGTCGGCCTGGTCGTCCCGCATCTGCTGCGGATGGCGGCCGGTCCCGGACACCGGTTCCTGCTGCCGGGCAGTGCGCTGCTCGGCGCGCTGGTGCTGCTCGCCGCCGACCTGACGGCCCGTACGATCGCCGAGCCCGCCGAACTCCCCCTCGGTGTCCTCACGGCGCTGATCGGCAGCCCGTTCTTCTTCTGGCTGCTGCGCCGCACCCGCCGCAAGCAAGGAGGCTGGGCATGATCCGCCTGCGTCGTCGCCCCGTCCCGCCGCCCGCGCCGGAGCCCGGTGACGTCCTCGCCGAGACGGAGGGGCTGTCCGTCCGGCTCGGTGCCCGTGAGGTGCTCTCGGGGGTGGACGTCACCGTCCGGGCCGGTGAGCTGCTGGCCCTCGTCGGGCCCAACGGGGCAGGAAAATCGACCCTGTTGAGTGTCCTCGCAGCCGATCTCCCGCCCACCTCGGGGGCGGTACGGATCCACGGGCGCCCGGCGTCTTCCTGGTCCGCGCCCGAACTCGCCCTGCGCCGCTCGGTGCTGCCCCAGGCGGCGTCGCTGTCCTTCCCGTTCACGGTGGAGGAGGTGGTCCGTATGGGCCGGGCGCCCTGGACCTCGGCCCGTCCCGAGGACGACGACGCGGCCGTGACCGAGGCGATGGCCGCGACCGAGGTGACCGGCTTCGCCGCGCGCCCGTTCTCCGCGCTCAGCGGCGGCGAGCGGGCCCGGGTCGCCCTCGCCCGGGTACTCGCCCAGCGCGCTCCCCTGCTGATGCTCGACGAGCCGACCGCCGCCCTCGACCTCCGGCACCAGGAGCTGGTGCTGCGACTGTGCCGTGAACGGGCGCTCGCCGGGGACGCGGTGGTCGTCGTCCTGCACGATCTGGGACTCGCGGCGGCCTACGCGACCCGGGTGGCGGTCCTGCGCGCCGGCGAGATCGCGGCCGACGGGCCACCGGACGAGGTCTTCTCCGAGCGGTTGCTGTCCGAGGTGTACGACCAGCCCGTCGAGGTGCTTCCGCATCCCCGGACGGGCGCGGTCCTGGTCCTCCCGAACCGGGACGTGCACAGCGGCTGACCGTCACGTCACACGGTTCGCCCCGGCGCGGCCGGTGTCCGCGCCGGGGCGGGGCATGTCACGGTGTGGCCGCTGTATCCGGTCCCCACGCTCGCACCGCACCCCGCCCCGGTAGGGTTCGCCTCCGGGAAGGGGAGGGTGAAGGAACCGGATGAGCAGGTATCTCGGCCTTCGAAGGCTCCGCGGATTCCGGGGGTTCCACGGGTTCCGCAGGTTCGACCGGAGCGTGCTGATCGCGGCGGCATCGGTGACCGCTCTGTCGTTGACGGCGAGCGGCTGCGTGGTGGTGCACGGTGAGCGGGAGGTACTTCCGGCCACCACCCGTGCCGAAGCGGCCACGGCACTCCAGGAGTTCACGGCCGCCTACAACAAGGCCGACAAGGCGTACGACAGTTCCCTGGACGCCGAGTACACCACCGGCGCGCTCGCCGACATCGACTCGGCGCGACTGGCGGCCGGGAAGGCCAACAGCCCGGACGGCAATGCCCGGCACGCGCCGCTGAAGCTGACGGACGCGAAGTTCACCATCCCCAAGAAGGCCGGCTGGCCCCGCTGGTTCCTCGCGGACGCGGCCGGCAACAAGGGCGGCGGTTCCCGCTGGCTGCTGGTGTTCACGCGCAACGGTCTGGACGAGACCTGGGAGGCGACGTATCTGACGCTGGTCGCCCCGGACGTCCTGCCGAAGTTCGCGGTGGACAAGGACGGCTGGGCCGAGGCGGTGCCCGCGAACGCGGCCGATCTGGCCGTACCGCCCGGCGAGTTGAGCGCGACCTACACGACGTACCTGAAGAAGGGCGAGGACGGTGGCGAAGCCGCCTTCGCCGAGGGACCGCACACCAGCGCGTGGCGGGCACTGCGGACGAAGAAGTCGACCCGGCCGGGCCTGGCCACGCAGTACATCGACGAGCCGATGACGAACGGCAACTACGCGCCGCTGGCGCTGCGTACCGAGGACGGCGGGGCGCTGGTCTTCTTCACCACGCGCCACTTCGAGAAGCAGACCGCAGCCGCCGGGGCGTCCGTGCCGACACCGAACAAGGATGTACTGGCGCTGACCACCGGCGATATCCGGCAGACCCTGACGATGGAGTTCGTGTCCAACGAGGTGGCTCTGGACCCGGGCGACGGCGGCGGTGGCGACGGCGAGGTGGAGATCCTGGGGCGGATCCAGGGACTGACGTCAGCGAAGGGCGAGTAGCGCGGCCGCTGCCGGACGGACGGACCGGACGGACCGGAGTGAAGTACGCAGACCGGAGTGGACCGGACAACAAGCCCTAGCGGCGCGAGGGCCAGGCCGCGGCGGCCGCCTGTTCGGGGTGCTCGCCGGCGTGGCGGGCGCAGGCGTCGGTGAGGTATTCCAGCAGGCTCAGCGGGTCGGGCAGCGGATGTTCCGGGCCGCGGACCCAGTGCACCGACCGGTTGTCGTCACCGGGCAGCCGCGCGGGCGGTACCAGCACGTACGAACCACGGCAGTGCCAGCGCAGGCCGGGATGCTCGTCCATCGTCTCGGGGTGGCAGTCCAGCTCGCACGGCCACCATTCGTCCTCGTCCTCGGGGGTGCCCCGGGTGAGGGTGAAGACCAGCATGCGGCCGTCGTCGCTCTCCGCGACGGGACCGACCTCGACCCCGTCCGCCGACAGGCGTTCCAACGCCTCGCGACCGGCTTCGAGGGGCACGTCGAGTACGTCGTGCACCATGCCGGTCGCGGTGATGAAGTTGGCCTGCAGCTGGTGGCGGGCCCAGCGCTCGATCTGGGCGCGGTCAGTGGTGGACTGCGTCTGCCAGGCGAACGACACGGGGTGCCGGGCGGGAGTCGGACAGCCCACGCGGTCGCAGGAACAGCCGTATCCGGCCGGGTGGGCGGCGGGCGCGAGCGGGAGTCCCGCACCGGCCGCGGCGAGCAGCAGAGCCTCACGGTCGCCTTGGTCGACGGCCGGTTCCGGGCGGCGTCCGCGCAGCCACCGGGAGAGTTTGCCCTGCCTGCCGGTCCTACCGCCGAACTCCGCGCTCATCTAGCTCCTCGCCTCGCCGTCGTGCTCCCCAGCATGCCCTATCGTCCCACCATCCTGCGCCCAGGGGGGCCGGGGCACATAATCGGCACAGCCGGGACAAGCGGGGCCCGGACGTGACGAGGGGCGTCCCCCGGGGCGAAGGGTACGGCTGCGGGGCGCGAGCACCCTTCGCCATCGCGGCTGGTCAACGCGGGGTGAGGCCGTTGAGGGCGTAGTCGACGAGGGCGTCGGTGTACTCGTAGGTGATCGGCCCCGTGTACTGGAGCCAGCGCTGGGCGAGTGGCGAGACGAACAATTCCAGGGCGATGCGCGGGTCGATGTCGGGGCGCACCTGGCCGGCTTCCTGCGCGGAGCGCAGCCGGTCGACGTAGAGCTGGAGCTGCGGTTCCAGCAGCTTGGCGACGAACCTCCGGCCCAGCTCCTCGTTGACGACACCTTCGGCGGCCAGTGCGCGGGACGGTGCCTCGAACTTGGGGTCGCGCAGCTCGTCGACCGTGGCGCGCAGGACGATCCTGAGATCTGCGGCGAGGTCCCCGGTGTCGGGGATCCCCTGGCTCTCGTCGCCCGCCCGGCCCGCCCGGTCCTCACCGTCCTCACGCTCCTCCCGGTCCTCCCGGTCCTCGTGTTCCCGCGGGACGGCGCGGGCGGCCTGCTCGCTCAGGTCGAGGAAGGCCTCCAGCAGGACCTCCGCCTTCGACCCCCACCACCGGTAGATCGTCTGCTTGCCGACGCCGGCGCGGGCGGCGATGCCCTCGATCGTGGTCTTCGGGTAGCCGATCTCCACGACCAGGGAGATGGCCGCGTCGTAGATGGCACGGCGGGAGCGCTCACTGCGGCGGGCGGAGTCGGGGGGTGTGGGGTTGTTCGATGCCATGGGCCGAATTTATCAGGTTGACAAGACGTCGCGTCTCGCCTGAGAGTGGCGAGCACTGGCAAGACGATACGTCTCGCCAACGGTTCGGTAGCCGGAAGAACGGAGATCACCATGTCCCGAGGCGGATCCGGAAACATGCTGGGCGTCGGCGGCACCCGACAGCACCTCGGCCGCAAGGCCCTGCGCGGCGGCGGACGCGACGGCCGCGTCGGCGGCGGGCTCGACGCCCAGGCCCAGAAGCGCGAACTGCTGCGCAAGCTCCAGGAGCGGCGGGAGCAGGAACAGCGGCAGGAAGGAAGCGAAGGAAACGAAGCAGGCGAGGAGGGAGGGCCCGAGGAGCGGGCCTAGTGCCCTTCGTCCTCGGCCGACGGGGACGGCCAGGCGTCGCCCCAGTCGGTGTCCCGGGCCGCCCGGTACAGGTCACCGTGGCGCTTGGTGACGGTGATGCGGCGCAGGGCCGGATCCTTCTCGCACAGGTCGAGGAGGACCTGGCCCTTGCGGATCTGCGGCTTGCGCACGACGCGGGCGGGTGCGGGTGCGGGACTCACCGGGAGGCGGATGGCGGCGACGTAGCTGAACTTCTCGTCCTCGTAGGCGAGGGAGCCGCCCTTGACCTGGCGGTGCAGTGAGGAGCGGCTGACCCGGGCCGAGAAGTGGCACCAGTCGGTGCCGGGGGCGATGGGGCAGGCGGCGCTGTGCGGGCAGGGGGCGGCGACCCGGAAGCCGGCGGAGATGAGCCGGTCGCGGGCCTCGATGACGCGGGCGTAGCCGTCGGGGGTGCCGGGTTCGACGATCACGACGGCCCGCGCGGCCCCGGCGGCGGCGTCGACGAGAGCGGCGCGGTCGCCGTCGGTCAGTTCGTTGAGGACGTAGGAGACGGTGACGAGGTCGGCGCTGTCGAGGGTGAGGGCGGTGCCGATCCGGGAACGCTGCCAGCGGGTGTCCGCGAGGGCGGGGTGGGCGGCGGCGAGCTCCCGGCCGAGGGCGAGGGCGGGCTCGGCCCAGTCGAGGACCGTCACCGGCCGCTTCCCGTCCCAGGTGGCACTCACCGCCCAGGCGGCGGCGCCGGTTCCGCCGCCGATGTCGAGGTGGTCGCCGGGTGTCCACCCGGGCACCGCGTCGGCGAACGCCGCCAGCGCGGACCGTACGGCCTCGAACGTGGCGGGCATCCGGTACGCGGCGTACGCGGCGACGTCCGCGCGGTCGCGCAGGATGGGCGCCCCGGTCGGGGTGGCACCCCGGTAGGTGGCGATCAGCCGCTCGACGGCCTGCGCGGCCTGCCGCGGCGGGAGCCCCTCGAGCAGTCCGGCGAGTGCGCTGCGCAGGGTGTCGGCGGGAGAGGCGGGAGCAGGGGCGTTCACCTGGCGATTCTATGGCGCCGGGCGGAGACCGGATCACCGGCCGGGGCGGCGGAATGGCAGAACGGCGGGGCGGCGGGGCCGCTCCGTGCCCGGGGCCCCCTCACCACATCCTCACCGTCCCCGTATCGCCCGCGCCACCCGCGTCGCCGCCTGTGCGCGCGGGGTGTTGTCCGGGGTGCGGGGGCGGCGGGGGTGGACGGTGTTGGCGAGAAGGACGAGGTAGGTGCCGGTGGCGCGGTCCAGGACCAGGGAGGTACCGGTGAAGCCGGTGTGACCGGCCGCGCCCCGGCCCGCCAGCTCCCCCATGAACCACGGCTGGTCCAGGGCGAAGCCCAGGCCCGGCGGGGTGAGCAGCAGGTCCACGAAGTCGGGGCCGAGGATGCGGGCGGGGCCGTACGAGCCGCCCGCGAGGAGCGTGCGGCAGAGGACCGCCAGGTCGGGGCCGGTGGAGAAGAGGCCGGCGTGGCCCGCGACGCCGCCGAGCGCCCAGGCGTTCTCGTCGTGCACCTCGCCGCGCAGCATGCCTCGGTCCGCCTTGGCCCGGGGCCGCCGCTGGTCCTCGGTGGCCGCCGCGCCCGGACACGGGCCGAAGCCGGTCGCGGTCATGTCGAGCGGCCGGGTGATGCCGTCGCGGACGAGCGTGTCGAGGGTGCGGCCGGTGAGGCGCTCCAGGAGGTGCTGGAGCAGCAGCATGTTCAGGTCGGAGTAGCAGTACGTGCCGGGCACCCCGATCGGCCGCTCCGCGCGGAGCCGGGCCAGGCGCTCGGCGTCGTCGGCGCAGTCGTACAGCGGGAGTTCGGGGCGCAGCCCGGAGGTGTGGGTGAGCAGTTGCCGGACGGTGATGCCGTGCCGTACGGCCGCGGGGAAGTCCGGCAGGTACGCGCCCACCCGGGCGTCGATACCCAGGGTGCCGCGCTCGATCTGCTGCACGGCGGCCACCGAGGTGAACAGTTTGGTCAGGGACGCCAGGTCGAAGGGGGTGTCCACGGTCATCGGCACGCGGTCGCCGGGCGGCAGTTCCACCGGGGTGCCGGTCCGTTCGTCGTACGCCGCATACCGTACGGCCCAGCCCACCGCCTCCTGCACGGCGAGCACCGGGCCGCGGCCGGCGACGACCACGGCGCCCGCGGCCCAGGGGTGGTCCCCGGTGGTGCGGGCGCGGACCTCCCGGACGAGGGCGGCGAGTTCGCGGGGGTCGAGCCCGGCCCGTTCCGGTGTGCCGTGGCGCAGTCTCGGCGCGCTCAGCTGTCCGCCCCCGCTCTCTCGGTTCCACCGGTTACGCGGGTTCCACCGGTTACGCGGGTTCCACCGGTTACGCCGGTTACGCCGGTCCCGTCAGGTCCGCCCGCCGCGTCAGGTCCGCCCGCTGCACCGGCTGCGCGCCGGCGGAGGGTGATTCCGTCCGTGTCGGTGCGTCCGCCCCAAGGACGGCACATTCCAGCGAAACAGGCCAGGGCCACCAGAGCGGCGGCCAGTTGGACGATGCCCATCGGGACGGCGGTGTCCTCCCCCGCGATACCGACCAGCGGGGAGGCGATGGCGCCGATGAGGAAGGACGACGTACCGAGCAGGGCGGACGCGGAGCCCGCGGAGTGCTTGACGCGCATCAGGGCGAGCGCCTGGGTGTTGGGCATGGTGATGCCCATGGCGGACATCAGCACGAACAGCGCGACGGCCATCGGTGCCAGCCCGACGTCCCCGAACACGCCCAGTGCCATCAGCAGGATCGCGGTCGCGGCGGCCACGACGACGACGAGGCCGAGACCGAGCACCCGGTCCAGCCGGACCCGCCCGACCAGCACCTTGCCGTTGATCTGGCCCATGATCATCAGCCCCACCGAGTTGATCCCGAACAGCAGGCTGAACGTCTGCGGGGAGGCGCCGTAGATCTCCTGGATGACGAACGGGGAGGCGGCGACGTAGGCGAAGAGGCAGGCGAAGGCGAAGCCGCCGGTGAGGACGTAGCCGCTGAAGGCCCGGTCGGCGAGCAGCCGGCGCATCGAGCCCAGCGCCTCACCGGCCCCACCGCGATGACGGTCGGCGGGCTCCAGCGTCTCCGGCAGCTTCCGCCACACCACGACCGCCATCAGGACACCGAGGACGGTGAGGACGGCGAAGACTCCCCGCCAGTCCGTCACGCGCAGCATCTGCCCGCCGATCAGCGGGGCGACGACCGGGGCGACACCGGAGATCAGCATGAGCGTGGAGAAGAAGCGGGCCATGGCCACGCCGTCGGACAGGTCACGGGCGACCGCCCGCGCGATGACGATGCCGGCCGCGCCGGCGAGGCCCTGGACCAGCCGGAACGCGATGAGGAGTTCCACGGTGGGCGCGATCGCGCACAGCGCGGTGGCCACGATGTAGACGGCGAGACCGATGAGCAGCGGACGGCGGCGCCCCCACCGGTCACTCATCGGCCCCACCACCAGTTGTCCGAGCGCCATGCCGGCCAGGCAGGTGGTGAGGGTGAGCTGGACGGTGGAGGCGGTGGACCCCAGCGCCCGGGTGACCTCGGGGAGCGCGGGGAGGTACATGTCCATCGCCAGCGGGGCGGTGGCGGTGAGGCTGCCCAGGACGATCGTGACCAGGAGGCTCGCCCGGCCCTGGGCTCCGGGCCCCCCGCTCCGGCTCCCCCGGCCGGCGACGGGTGCCGAAGTGGCCGTTCCCGGCGTCGCACTCGGTGCCGGCCCGGATGTCGTTGCCGGTGCCGGCCCGGATGTCGTTGCCGGTGCCGGCCCGGATACCGGTCCGGACATGGATGCCTCGCCCTCGGACATATGGCCCCTCCCTTTTCGAGTCATGCGCTCCATATGCTCTCAGCCCTTACGGGGTGCTCGTCAGGGACGGCGCTCTCGGGTGAAGATGTTCGCCAAGACGTCATGGGAGCGCTTCCACGGAAAGGCGCGGGCGCTCGCACGAGATCGCGAACCACGGACCATGAACGACGAACGAGCAAGGTGGGGCGGATGACAGGGCAGAACGTGCGCTGGGGAATTCTGGCGACGGGCGGGATGGCCGCGACGTTCACGGCGGATCTGGTAGATCTGCCGGGCGCGGAGATCGTGGCGGTGGCCTCGCGGTCGCCCGAGCCGGCGAAGGCGTTCGCCGAGCGGTTCGGGATACCGCGGGCGTACGGCGACTGGGAGTCGCTCGCGCGGGACGAGGAGATCGACATCGTCTACGTCGCCACTCCGCACTCGGCGCACCGGGCCGCGGCCGGGCTGTGCCTGGAGGCCGGGCGGAACGTGCTGTGCGAGAAGCCGTTCACCCTCAACGTGCGCGAGGCGGCGGAACTGGTCGGCCTGGCGCGCGAGCGCGGACTCTTCCTGATGGAGGCCATGTGGATGTACTGCCATCCCATGGTGCGGCGGCTGAAGGCACTGATCGACGATGGCGCGATCGGTGAAGTACGCACGGTGCAGGCCGACTTCGGACTGGCGGGAGACTTCCCGGCGTCGCACCGGCTGCGGGACCCGGCGCTGGGCGGCGGCGCGCTGCTGGACCTCGGCGTGTATCCGGTCTCGTTCACGCAGCTGCTGCTCGGGGAACCGTCGGACGTCGTGGCGAAGGCCACGCTCTCGGAGGAGAGGGTGGACCTCCAGACGGGCGCGCTGCTCTCCTGGGAGAGCGGAGCCATCGCGTCGGTGCACTGCTCCATCGTCGGCGGTACGTCGACGTCCGCGTCGGTCACCGGTTCGGCGGGCCGGATCGACATCCCGTACGGCTTCTTCTTCCCGGACCGGTTCGTGCTGCACCGGGACGGCAAGGACGCCGAGGAGTTCATCGCCGACCCTGCGGACGGGGCCCGCAACAGCCTCAAGCACGAGGCGGCCGAGGCGATGCGCGCCCTGCGGGCGGGTGAAACCGAGTCCCCGCTCGTCCCACTGGACGGCACGCTCGCGGTGATGCGGACGCTCGACACGATCCGGGAGCACATCGGGGTCCGCTACCCGGGGGAATCCCACTGAGCGATCCGGACATCCGGGCAGCCGGATAGCCGGGCAGTCAGGTAGTCGGACAGCCGGGAGTCGGGAGCCGGGAGTCGACGTGCAGCCTCAGGTAGCCGTCGACCCCTCAGGCTTCACAAGCGGAATGCAATAGTCCGCAACATTGCGGCCGATGGCGGACATATACCCACCCCCTCCTCCACCAAAGCTTCACATATGAAGCGGGCGGCTTCCGCGAACTCCACAGGCCACATCCGGGGGGAGGCGGCAGTCGTTCCACCGCACCGGCAGGGGGCGGACCCGCGTGGGACCGTGGGGTACGCGCCGGTGGGTGGGGCGACTGCCGTGTCGAACCGCGGTGGGACGCCGGACCGGCGCGTCACGCCTGTCCGGTCTCGAAGTGGCTGATCCTGCCGTCGCCGTCGACGGTGAAGCTCCAGCGGGTGTGCATCTCGCCCCAGACGTCGTTGCGGTAGCGGACGACGAGGGCACGGCCGCCGTCGGACTCCCGGTCGACGTCCATGTGACCGTGGGAGGAGAAGACCTCCCGGTCGGTCCAGTCCGCGAGGTCCCGCTCGGAACCGTCGTCCGCCATGGTCGCGCCGGGTGCGAGAAGGGCCATGAAGCCCTCGCGGTCGTGGTTGTTGACGGCGCTGACGAAGGCGCGGACGGTGGGGTCGCTGAGACGGGTGGTCTGGATCGTCATGTCCACCAGCGTCCTCCCGGCCGCCGCAGGGCGCCAGCCGCACCACCCGAACGGCGGACGGCCGCAGGCCGGTCCGGACCCCGGGGTGCGACGGTGGTCACGCCAAGCGACTGCGACTACCAGTACCACTGGGACTGCTCCAGGACCGGGAGACGACGTGACCTGTTACGACCGACGTGATCTGGGCCTGCTGCTGCTTCGGCTGGGGACGGGCGGGGCACTGGCGGCACACGGCGCGCAGAAGTTGTTCGGCTGGTTCGGCGGGGGCGGGATCGAGGGCACCGGCCAGTTCATGGAGACCATCGGCTACGCACCGGGCAGGGCCAGCGCCACAGCGGCGGGCCTCGCGGAGGCGGGCGGCGGCGTACTGCTCGCGCTCGGCCTCGCCACCCCGGCGGCGGGTGCGGCGGCGGCCGGTGCCATGGCGGGCGCGGCGGCCGTGCACGCGCCCAACGGCTTCTTCAACCAGGAGGGCGGCTACGAGCACGCCGCCACCCTCGGTCTGACGGCGGCCGGCCTCGCCGTCACCGGGCCCGGCCGCCTCTCCCTGGACCACGCCCTCGGCCACTCGGCCGACCGGGACTGGATGGTGGTCGCGGCCTTCGCCGCGACCGCGGCGGCCACGGCGGTGGTCGTGGGAGCGCGCAGCCGACGCCTGCGCAAGGCGCGGGAGGGCGAGCAGGAAGCTCTGTTCGACTGACGGCCGACGTGCCTGCGGCGGTCGGACGCCGTCCTGAGGGCCGAGAGCCGAGGGCCGGGCGTGGTCGGCGTCCTGTGCCAGGGTCTACCGTATGAGCGACCCGAGCCCCAGCCCGATGCCGATGTCGACGCCGATGCCGGTCCAGAGCGCACCCGCGCTCGCCTCCTCCCCCTCCCCCTCCGCCCCTTCCATCCCTTCCCCGTCTTTCTCGTCGTCCGGTGGCTTCTGGGATTCCGTCGACGGACTGCACGCCTGGCTGGAGACCCATGGCGCGGTCGACGGCCGGGAGGCTCTGCTGCTGCGCGTCCTGAAGCTGTCCGAGGAGGTCGGTGAGGTCGCCCAGGCGGTGATCGGCGTCACCGGGCAGAATCCGCGCAAGGGCACCACGCATTCCTGGGACGATGTCAGTGCAGAGTTGTGCGATGTCGCTCTCACGGCGCTCGTCGCCCTGCGCTCCCTCACTCCCGACGCCGGTGAGGTCTTCACCCGGCACGTGGCGAAGGTCGCCGCCCGCTCGTACGGCGGGGACGCCCCTGACGCCGGTCAGGAGCGCCGGGCGGCACCGCCCTCCAGGTAGCGGAGGACCGCGGCGACCCTGCGGTCGGTACGGTCGTCGGTGGGGGCCAGGTCGAGCTTGGCGAAGATGCTGCGGATGTGCTTTTGACATCCTCCCCCTCTTAAAAGACTCCGTTGGGAAATCCGTGAATCGGTGTTGGCGGATGGCCTGGACTGTCAGGATCGGTATGTCGTCGATC
>NZ_JBIAIV010000089.1:0-15942 GCF_042871645.1 Streptomyces sp. NPDC005774
CCCCGCGCCCCCCCCCCCCGCCGGCGGGCGGGGCGGGGGCGGCCCGCGCCCCCCCCCCCCCCCCCCCCCCCCCCCCCCCCCCCCCCCGCGGCTCCGGACTACTGCGGCGGGCCGGACCCGCCCAGGTCCTGGAACCAGTCCACCGTGCTGGTGAACCAGTCGGTGAGCTGGTCCCAGTAGCCCTTGCCGCTGCCGATCCACTCCTGCAGCGGGCTCAGCTCCCAGATCAGCCAGCTCGCGACGAACAGGATGACGATCGTGAACAGGCAGCCCTTCAGACAGCCGAGGCCGGGGATGCGCATCGGGTTGGCACCGCGCTGCCGGGGCTCGCGCGCGGGGCGTCGCGGCTCCGGCGGCGGGGTGTACCGCTGAGGCTCCGGCTGCCGCGGTCGTTGGGACCGCTGGGGCCGCTGGGGCTGCTGGGGCCGCTGCGGCGGGGGCGGGGCGTACTGCTGAGGTTGTTGAGGCTGCTGTGCCTGCTGGTACGGCTGTGGCTGACCGTAGCCGCCAGGGCCGGGGCCGGGGCCGGACTGGGGCTGCGGGCGGTGCTGCGGAGGCTGCTGCTGCCGGGAGACCTGCCGCTGGGGGCGGCGGCGCAGCGGGTCCTCGCCCGGGTCGAGGTACTGGACCTGGGTCTGTTCGTTGCGGTCGCGGGCCGCGCGCATCTGGTTCTGCCAGGGATGCGGGTCGTCGGGCCCGGGCTGTCCCTGGCCACCGTTACCGGGCGGGCCTGGCGGCACCGGGGGCATGACGGCGGTCGGGTCGGCGGCACCGGAGGGGCCTCCGACGCCCGCCGAGGCGTTGGCGCCGGTCTGCGGCAGGACGCTGGTCGCGCCGTTGGGGTCGTACGCGCCCCCGGTGTGCGGCAGTACCTGCGTCGGGTCGGCGGAACCGGGCGCGCCGGGTGTGCCGGGCACGGGGGCGGGCGCGGGGTCGGGCATGAGGAGCGCGCCGACGTTCTCCGCGGCGGAGATCTGCGCGGAGTTCACGTGCACGCCGATGCCGTCGGCGACGACCCGCAGGCCGCGCGCGAGGTTCTCGGCGCTGGGCCGCTGTTCGGGGTTCTTGCTGAGGCAGCGCTCGATGACCGTCCAGAGCGGGTCCGGGACGGTGGAGGGGCGGCGCGGTTCGGCGCTCAGGTGCTGGTGCAGCACCTCCAGGGCGGAGCCACCGGAGAACGGCGGGCGGCCGGTGACCAGCTCGTACAGCAGGATGCCGGCGCCGTAGATGTCGACGGCGGAGGTCTGCGGGCGGCCCTCGGCGGACTCGGGCGCGATGTACGCGGGCGTGCCGACGAACTCGTGGGTGCGGGTCAGCCCCGGGGAGTCGGCCAGCCGGGCGATGCCGAAGTCGGTCAGCATCGGGTGCAGCTCGCCGCCACCCTGCTTGAGCAGCACGTTGGCGGGCTTCAGGTCGCGGTGCACCACGCCGTCGGCATGGCTGGCGCCGAGCGCGTCGGCGATCTGGGCGGTCATGAGGGCTGCGGCGGCGGGCGTGAAGGGACCGTTCTCGCGCAGGTGACGGTGCAGGTCGGGACCCTCGACGAGGTCCATGACCAGGGCCAGCAGATCGCCCTCGACGACCAGGTCGCGAACCCGGACGATGTTGGGGTGGGTCAGTCTGAGCAGGACGGAGCGTTCCCGCAGGAACCGCGTCACGATGTCCGCGTCGTTCGCGAGCTCCTCCTTGAGGACCTTGATCGCGACGGTCTCTCCCGGCTGACCGGGCACTGCCGCCTCGGCCCCCGCGGTCTCCCTCTGGCGGGCTCGCCAGACGGTGCCCGTGGCGCCGCGTCCGATCGGCTCCTCGAGCAGGTACTTGCTGCCTACCGGCCGCACGTCATGCGCTCCCTGCTGCTTGCTTGACTGGCGTACACCGTGGTGTGTCGTGCTCGGAAATGTTCCGCCCCACTGTAATGCCGCGGCGCGGGACAGCGGCCTGACCCCGTCGACGACTTCCTTCCCGGTCCTCGTACGGGTACGACGCGATTTCCCCGGGCGGGGGCCCGGACGGGGCTCGAGCGGGGTTCGCGGGGTCCTTCCCGTGTTCGAAGAAAGACGCTCGACCCGGCCCGCCGGTTGCCGGTGGCCGGACGTGACCGATCCCAAGCAGTGCCGAAACGATCATCCACAACGCATGGGGCAGGCACTTTTGAGGGCAGAGCCGACCAATCAAGATCATTTGATGCGGGGATGCGGGCGCGTTGTCGGTGGCAGGTGCGAGGATGCCTGCAGTACTGGCCGTACGTGCGCATGTGGTGGTGGGGGAAGTCCGCGGTGGGGGACCGCGGAGCGGTTCCGTCCTCCATGCCGCGGGCGCTCGCGCAGAAGGGACCGCTCACGGCGATGCAGATCCGCCTGACCGTGGTAGATCCGCTGGGTTTGCCCTCCCCCTCGCGAGGCCATGTGCTCGTCACCGCCCCCGCCGGTACGGCCCTGGCGGCGGTGGCCGCCGCGCTGGTCTCCGCGGTCTTCGGCGGCGACAGCGCCTCCGGTTCCACGGGCTCCTCCGGCGCCCCGGTGCTGTACGCCGGTGACCAGCGGCTGGACGCCCAGCGCTGCACACTCGGCGAGCCTCCGCTGATCGACGGCGCGGTACTGGCCGTGGGCGCCCCGGGCGAACCGGAGCCGCACCCCGAGCTGGACGACACCCCGATAAGGCTCCATGTCGTCGCCGGCCCCGACGCGGGCGGCGTCCATCTGCTGCACGGCGGCGAGATCCGCATCGGCCGCTCGGCCGACGCCGATGTGCCGCTCGACGACCCGGACGTCTCCCGGCTGCACTGCGCGGTGACGGTCGGCCCGGACGGCAGGGTCTCGGTCGCCGACCTCGGCTCCACCAACGGCACCACCCTGAACGGCCGGCGGGTGGGCTCCCGCCCGGTCGGTCTGGCACCGGGCGCACTGCTGCGGATCGGCGAATCGGCGCTGCGGCTCACCCCGGCCGCGGGGCCGGGGGCGCGGGCCCGGACGACGCCGGACGGCGAGGGGCACGTCCGCGTGCCGGAACCGCCCGCGGGAGCATCAGCGGAGCCGCCCGCGGGGGCCGGGGCGGCGGCCGTGCGTCCGCCGGACGGGCCGACGCACCACGGCTACGGTTCCCCGGCGGCCCGGACCGCCGGGGAAACCCCGCTGGTGCCCGGCCAGGGGGGCGCACCGGGGATCGAGAACCGCGGGACGGGCGACGGGCCGGACGCAGGCTCCGGCTCCTCTGCCGGCCCCGGCTCCGACACCGGTTTCGGCTTCGGCTCCGGCTCCGGCTCCGGCTCCGGCTCCGGCTCCGGCTCCGGAAGCACAGGCCGCACAGGCCGCACCGGCAGCACCGGCAGCACCGGCAGCAGGCGTACGGTCCACGTCGCTTCCCGGGGTGAGATGCCACGGGTCCCCCGGGGGCGCCGGGTGTCGCAGCCGAGGCCGGCCGACGGCGGGTTCGGCCCGGCGCCCGGGGCGGAGACCGGTACCCACGCGAGCAGCACGGGCGCGCCCACCGGATCCGGCGCCGACGGCGGGCTCACCGCCCGGCCCGCCGCCCCCGGCACCCGGCCCGCCGACGGCCGCGAGGGTACGCCGGTGCGCGGCACCGGTCCGGCCGACGCCGGCCTCGCCCCGCAGCCCTCCGTCGGACGCCGGCGCGGCGGGCTCTCGGCGTGGGCGCGCCGACTGGCCGGGGGACGTCCGGAGCCGGAGGAGAGCACCGGACCGGAGATGTACGGCGAGGAGGCGGCCGGCGCCGCCCCGGCCGAACCGGCCGTCGCCCCGCCCGGCCCGCCCGAGACCTGGCCCGACCCCGCCACCCTGCTGCTGACCGCGCTGGGCCCGGGGCCCCGCTTGTGGGAGCGCGGGCCCGGTCACCCGGAGGCCCTGGCGATACGCCTCGGCACGGCCGACCGGGCGGTCCCCGGCGGCTCTGGCCTGCTGCCCGCCGTGCCCGTGACCTCGGGGCTGCGCGAAGTGGGCTCGCTGGGCCTGGCCGGTCCGCGCGAGCGGCTCACCGGGCTGGCCCGCGCGGTGCTGGCCCAGCTCGCCGTGCTGCACTCCCCCGACACACTCGAGATCGTCCTGATCACCGCCGACCGTTCCCGCACCCTGGAGGAGCGCACCGCGGAATGGGCCTGGCTGGGCTGGCTGCCGCACGTACGGCCGGGACACGGGCAGGACTGCCGGCTGCTCCTCGCCCACGACCGCGAACAGGCCGCGGCCCGCGCCGAGGAACTGCTGCGCCGCCTGGACGACCACGACCAGGCGGCCCGCACCTCACCCGCCCCGGCCTCCCCTCCCACCTTTTCCTCCCTGTCCGTCCCCTCCCCCTCCTCCACCCCGGCCGCCCCGCTCATACCCGAGCAGCCCCGGGCATCCGGCGCCGACCGGGGCACCCCCCGGCGGCCCGCCCGGGGCGCCGGCGACGGCCCGGCAGGCGGCTTCACCGGGCCGTACACCGTGGTCGTCGTGGACGGTGACCCCGGGGACCCCGAAGTGCGTGACGCGGTGGCGCGGCTGGCGGTGGGGGGACCGCGGGCCGGTATCCACCTGGTGTGCCTCGCCGAGACGGCCGCCGCCTCCGCCTCGTCCCCGGTGGCGGAGACGTACGAGGCGGCCTGCGCGGTGACGCCCGCGTTCCGGGAGTGCGGTGCCGTCGCCCTGCTCAGCGGGGACGTGGCGACCACCCTGCGGCTGCTGCGGGTGGCCGCCACCGGCTCGGGGGCGGCGCCGGGCCCGGTCGGCCACGGCACGGTCGCCACGGTCGACGCGGTCTCCCCCGCCTGGGCCGAGCGGTTCGCGCGGGCCCTGGCACCGCTGCGCACGGCGGGCGTCCCCGGTACGCAGCACGCGCGCGTGTCGGTGCCGCTGCCCCGGTCGGCGCGGCTGCTGGACGAGTTGGGCCTGGCCCGCGCCACCCCGGCCTCGCTGATGGCCCGTTGGGCGGACGCGGCCGACGACAAGGAGCGGCTCGGCGGACGGGTGTGCGCGGTGCTGGGTGCCGGGCCGCGCGGCCCGGTGTCCGCCGACCTCGTGGCCGACGGGCCGCATCTGCTGGTGGAGGGGCCGTCCGGCAGTGGCCGTACGGAACTGCTCCGGGCCGTCGTCGCCTCCCTGGCAGCGGCCGAACGGCCGGACCGGCTGGGCATCGTGCTGGTGGAGGGCCGCGCGGGCACCACGGGCGGCGGGCAGGGCAACGGGCCGAACGGCGGGCAGGGCGACGGACTGCGTGTGTGCACGGACGTACCGCATGTCACCACGCATCTCAGCGCCAACGACCCTGTGCGGATGCGGGAGTTCGCCCAGTCGCTGAGCGCCGAGCTGAAGCGTCGTGCCGAACTGCTCGGCCGGTCGGACTTCGTGGAGTGGCACACCGGGCGCGAGTTGTCGGACCGTATGGTCGCCCAGCGCACGGCCGCACCCCGCGGCCCCGCGGCCGCCGTCGGCGAGCAGTTCGGGGACGACCTGGAGGCCCCGCCCAGTTCCACGTTGCGGCTGCGGCCCGGGGCCGCACGGCGCAGGGCCCAGGCTCCGCCGCCGCTGCCCCGGCTGGTGGTGGTCGTGGACGACCTGGACGCGCTGGTCTCCCCCGCGCTCGGTTCGCCCGGACGGCCCGCCGCCGGGTCGGTGCTGCGGGCGCTGGAGGCGGTGGCACGGGAGGGCGAGCGGCTGGGCGTGCACCTGGTGTCCGCCACCGGCCCCTGCGCCCGTACGGCGGAGTCCGAACCGGTGCGCCGTGCGGCCCTGCGCGTGACGCTCGACGCGCCCGCGCCGGGCCGCGGGGCCGCATCCCCGTTCGAATCGAACCGGGAGAGCGGGGGCGAACCGGCGCCGGGCCGGGGGCGTTTGGTCCATGTGGACGGCCGGGAGACCTCGTTCCAGGGCGGGCGGGTGACCGGGCGCATCCCGCGCACGGCGACGCTGCGGCCCACGGTCGTGCCGCTGGAGTGGCACCGCATGGGCGATCCACCCGCCCGCCGCCCGGTCCGGGAACTCGGCAACGGCCCCACCGACCTCGCCCTGCTCGCCAGCGCACTGGAACGCGCGGGCCGCGAGGTCTCGGCCACCGAGGTGCCGTCGCTGCTGTGACCCTGCGCTCTCGCCACTCTCCCCGCTACTCGTGCGGTGGAGAGCAGGGAGAGCGGCGAGAGCGGCGCGCAGCGTCTCGGTTCTCACGGCCCTCGCGTCACCCCACCTGCCCCAGCAGCCCCAGCAGCCCCAGCAGCCCCAGCCCGTAACGTCCGCGCCCCCGATGGGTGGCGCGGGCATGCGGGCTGCCCGGACGGGCCGGACCGAACCCCTCCGCCCCGGAGAGTCACGACGCGGTCACGATCGCGGACTTGACACGAGCCGCGCTCTTGCCGATCTCGACCTCACGGCGTACACCAGAGCGCACGGGACAGCGCTCGACGTTCGACGAGGTACGAAGAACGGGGCAGTGATGCGCAGGACGAGCAGGATCATCCGGGCACGCAGGTCGTCCGGCACACCCACGGCAACAGCAACCCCCCGCACCCGCAGGGCCGTCAGAGCGGCGGCCGCCGTCGTCGCGGGCGTGCTCGCGGTCTCGCTCACCGCGTGCGGGGGTGACGACGACGGTGGCAACGACGAGACGGGGGGCGGAGCCGACGAGACCGCCTCCGCCGTCACCCTTCCCAAGCTGGACGGCCAGAGCCTCGAGGTCACCGCCGTGTGGACCGGCACCGAACAGGCCAACTTCAAGAAGGTCCTCGCGGAGTTCGAGAAGCGCACCGGCGCGAAGGTGACGTTCGTTCCCGCCCAGGACCCCATCATCAACTTCCTCGGTTCCAAGATCGCGGGCGGCGCCCCGCCCGACGTGGCGCTGCTGCCACAACCGGGCGCCGTCAAGCAGGCCGTGGAGAAGGGCTGGGCCAAGCCGCTGGGCGCCGAGGCGCAGGCGGAGCTCAAGAAGAACTACTCGCAGGGCTGGCAGGACATCGGCTCGGTCGACGGCACGCCGTACGGCGTCTACTACAAGGCCGCCAACAAGTCGCTGATCTGGTACAACGCCCAGGTCTTCGAGAACGCGGGCGCGAGCGAGCCGAAGACCTGGAAGGACCTGCTCACCACGGCGCAGACGGTCTACGACTCCGGTGTCACCCCGTTCTCGGTCGGCGGCGCCGACGGCTGGACGCTCACCGACTGGTTCGAGAACATCTACCTCTCCCAGGCGGGCCCGGAGAAGTACGACCAGCTCACCGCGCACGAGATCAAGTGGACGGACCCGTCCGTGAAGGAAGCGCTGACCACGCTGGCGGAGATCTGGGGCAAGGACGACTACCTCGCGGGCGGTCCGGACGGCGCGCTGCAGACCGAGTTCCCGGCCTCCGTGACGCAGACCTTCACCGGCGGCGACCAGCCCAAGGCGGGCATGGTCTACGAGGGCGACTTCGTCCAGGTCACCATCGGTGAGGGCGAGGCGAAGGTCGGCACGGACGCGAAGGTGTTCCCGTTCCCCGCGGTCGGTGACAGCCCGCCGGTGGTGTCCGGCGGCGACGCGGCCGTGATCCTGCAGGACTCGAAGGCGGCGCAGGCGCTGGCGACGTTCCTCGCCTCCCCCGATGCCGCGGGCATCCAGGCGAAGCTGGGCGGCTATCTCTCGCCGAACAAGAACGTGCCGAACTCGGCGTACCCGAACGAGGTGCAGCGGAAGATGGCCCAGGCGCTCGTCGACGCCGGGGACGACTTCCGCTTCGACATGTCCGACCAGGCCCCGCAGGCCTTCGGCGGCACCCCCGGAAAGGGTGAGTGGAAGGCGCTCCAGGACTTCCTGAAGAACCCGAAGGACGTCGCGGGAACCCAGCGGCAGCTGGAGGCCGACGCGGCCGCGGCGTACGGGAACTGATCCGGCGATGAAGTCGGACAAGGCGGCGGGGCCCTTAGTGGCCTCCGCCGCCCCCACGTCGCGCAAGAGCCTCACCGGCACCCGCAGAACCGTCGCGGCGCTGTTCCTGCTGCCCGCGCTGCTACTGCTCGGTGCGCTCGTGGTCTACCCGATCGGGTACTCCGTCGTCCGCAGCTTCTACGACCAGTCCGGCGACGGATTCGCCGGATTCGACAACTACCAGGCGCTGTTCACCGACGACGGCATCCGCACCGCCCTGAAGAACAACATCATCTGGGTGGTGTTCGCGCCGACGATCGCCACCGCGCTCGGCCTGATCTTCGCGGTGCTGACCGAACGGATCCGCTGGGGCACGGCGTTCAAGCTGGTCGTCTTCATGCCGATGGCGATCTCGATGCTGGCGGCGGGCATCATCTTCCGTCTGGTGTACGACCAGGACCCGGACAAGGGCGTCGCGAACGCGGTGTGGGTGGGCGTCCACGACACCTTCGCCGAGTCGTCGGCGTACCCGAAGGCGCACCCGGGCCGTGAGTCGCCGCTGGAGGCGGCCGGCGGGGGTGC
Organism: Streptomyces sp. NPDC005774; assembly: GCF_042871645.1. Lineage (NCBI taxonomy): Bacteria > Bacillati > Actinomycetota > Actinomycetes > Kitasatosporales > Streptomycetaceae > Streptomyces > Streptomyces sp. NPDC005774. The sequence goes on from NZ_JBIAIV010000089.1 coordinate 8,404, forward strand.
CTTCGTCACCAGGGGGACGGTGGGCGTCGGCGACACCGTCGCGCTGCCGCTGGTCGGCGTCGCCCCGGACCTGATCCCCGACGACGCCGCACGGGCGGCGGCGCCGAAACCGGAGGCGGACCGGATCACCGGCACGACCTGGCAGGACTTCACCCGCGGCAAGGGCGTCGGCACGCTGAACGAGGTCGACGCGGACGAGCTGGGCTATCCCGGCATGAAGATCGAGGCCGTCAGGGACGGCACGGTGGTGGAGACGGCCACGGCGGGCGCCGACGGCACGTTCTCCCTGTCGGCGAAGGCGGACGGCGCACAGCTCCGGCTGCCGGCGAGCAACTTCCAGGCGCCGTACAACGGCCTGGACTGGCTGGGCCCGTCGCTGGTCACGCCCGCCATCATCGGCTCGTACATCTGGATGTGGGCGGGCTTCGCGATGGTGCTGATCGCGGCCGGGCTCGCGGGCATGCCCCGGGAGCTGCTGGAGGCCGCGCGGGTCGACGGCGCCAACGAGTGGCAGGTGTTCCGGCGGATCACGGTGCCCCTGCTGGCGCCGGTGCTCGCGGTCGTCACCGTCACCCTGATGATCAACGTACTCAAGGTGTTCGACCTGGTCTTCATCATCGCGCCCGGCTCCTCCCAGGACGACGCCGACGTCCTCGCGCTGGAGCTGTACCGCAAGGGCTTCTCCGAGGACCAACCGGGCATCGCCAGCGCGATCGCGGTGTTCCTGCTGCTTCTGGTGATCCCGGTGATGTGGTTCAACGTGCGGCGGCTGAGGCGGGAGGTCAGGCGATGAACTCACGTCTGGAGGGCGACGGTTCGCCGAAGTCCGGGCCGTCGGGAGCCGGGCCGTCGGGGCCCGTGGCGCCGGGATCGGGGCCGCCGGAGTCCGAGGCACACGGGTCCCGGTCGCCCGGCTCCCGGTCACTCGGGTCCCGGTCACTCGGGTCCCGGCTGGCCGAGTGGGTCAGCGGTGGTCTGGTGCGGGTGTTCCTGATCGTCGTCGGCCTGTTCTGGCTCGTCCCGACGATCGGTCTGCTGCTGGCCAGCCTGCGCACCCCGCAGGACATGGCCGCCGACGGCTGGTGGACGGTGTTCACCGAGCCCTCGCAGCTCACCTTCGGCGCCTACGAGACCCTGCTGGAGAACGACGACATCACCGGCTCGCTGCTGAACACGGTGTACATCACCGTCCCGGCGACGGTGCTGGTGGTGGTGATCGGCTCACTCGCCGGATACGCCTTCGCCTGGATGGAGTTCCCCGGCCGGGACTGGTGGTTCCTGGGCGTGGTGGGGCTGCTGGTGGTGCCGGTACAGGTGGCACTCATCCCGATCGCCGAACTCTTCGGCAATATCGGCATCTTCGGCTCACTCGTCGGCGTGATCCTCTTCCACGTCGGCTTCGGTCTGCCGTTCGCGGTGTTCCTGCTGCGCAACTTCTTCGCGGAGATCCCGAAGGAGCTGCTGGAGGCGGCCCGGCTGGACGGTGCCGGCGAACTGCGCCTGTTCGCACGGGTGGTCATGCCGCTGGGCGGGCCGGCGATCGCCTCACTGGGCATCTTCCAGTTCCTGTGGGTGTGGAACGACATGCTGGTCGCGCTGATCTTCACGGACGCCGGGAGCCAGCCGATCACGGTCGCCCTGCAGACCCAGGTACGCCAGTTCGGCAACAACGTCGACGTGCTGGCGCCGGGCGCGTTCATCTCGATGGCGATCCCGCTGGTCGTGTTCTTCGCCTTCCAGCGGCAGTTCGTCTCCGGTGTGATGGCGGGCGCGGTGAAGTGAGGTAGCGCGTACGGGCCCCGGCACGCACTGTGCGCGCCGGGGCCCGAAACATTGCCGAACCCGGGCCGTTGCCGAACCCGGGCCGGGACCGGTGACTACTCGATGACGAGCTCGACCGGGACGTTGCCGCGGGTGGCGTTGGAGTAGGGGCAGACCTGGTGAGCCTGCTCGACCAGCTTGCGGCCGGTCTCCTGGTCCACGGTGTCGGGCAGCTCGACGCGCAGGGTCACGGCGAGCGCGAAGCCCTCGCCCTGCTTGCCGATGCCGACCTCGGCCGTCACCGCGGCCTCGCTGACATCCACCTTCGCGGCCCGGCCGACCAGCCCGAGGGCGCTGCCGAAACAGGCCGCGTAACCGGCGGCGAACAACTGCTCCGGGTTGGTGCCCTCGCCGTTGCCGCCCAGTTCCACGGGGGCGCTGAGACCCAGGTCCAGCTTGCCGTCGGAGGTGACGGCGCGGCCGTCGCGACCGTGGGTGGCGGTGGCGACAGCGGTGTAGAGCGCGTCCATGGGAAACCTTCCCTTTCGAGTCGTGGTCGTGGGGCGGCCGGCCCGTCCAGTGGGCCGCCCTCCGCACACATCGAGTAGAGCACACAACTAAATTGCGCACAACTAAATGGCTCGAAAGAGCTACCCTGGAGCCATGACACCGACCCCGAACCCCGGACCGGCCACCCCGGAGTCGCCCGGGCCCGCCGGCGACTGGCTCCGCCTCGACCAGCAGATCTGCTTCTCCCTGCAGTCCGCCGCGCGCGCCTTCAACGGCGTATACCGCGTGGTCCTCAAGGACCTCGGCCTCACCTACCCGCAGTACCTGGTGATGCTGGCCCTCTGGGAGCACGGCACGCTGCCCGTCAAGAAGCTCGGCGAGCACCTGCGGCTCGACTCCGGCACCCTGTCCCCGCTGCTCAAGCGGCTGGAAGCGGCCGGCCTGGTGCACAGGGAACGCAGTGCGCGCGACGAGCGCTCGGTGGAGGTGCGGCCCACCGAGGAGGGCGTCGCGCTGCGCGAGCGGGCCCTCGACGTCCCGCGCCGGATCGTCACCGCGACCGGATTCGGGCTCGACGAGATCCAGGACCTGAAGACCCGCCTGGACCGTCTCACCACCGCACTGGACACGGCTGCGGCCGACGAAGCCTAGGATCCTGCCGAACGGTGGAAACCGACCGCCCGGTGAAGACCGACCGCCCACCGCACACCCCGGTTGCACCGGAGCACCACCCGCACTACCCGCACTACCCGCACCACTACGGGTCAACAACGAGGGGACGGCCGCACATGACCTGGCTGATCACCGGCGGCGCCGGCTACATCGGGGCGCACGTCGTACGCGCGATGACCGAGGCGGGGGAACGCGCGGTGGTGTACGACGACCTGTCCACCGGCATCCCCGACCGCGTACCGGACGGAGTGCCGCTGGTGGTCGGCTCGGTCCTGGACGGCGAGCGGGTGGCGCGCGCCCTCGCCGACCACGAGGTCACCGGCGTCGTGCACCTGGCGGCGAAGAAGCAGGTCGCCGAGTCGGTGGAACTGCCCCTGCAGTACTACCGGGTGAACATCGAGGGCCTGCGCGTCCTGCTGGAGGCGGTGACGGCGGCGGGCGTGGCGTCGTCCTTCGTGTTCTCGTCCTCGGCGGCGGTGTACGGCACGCCGTCCACCGCCGCCGAACTGGTCACCGAGGACACCCCCTGCCTGCCCATGTCCCCGTACGGCGAGACGAAGCTGGCCGGCGAGTGGCTGGTCCGCGCGACGGGCCGGGCGACCGGACTGTCCACGGCCTCCCTGCGCTACTTCAACGTGGCGGGCGCCGCACGCCCGGAACTCGCCGACACCAGTGCCTCCAACCTCGTCCCCATGGTGTTCGAGAAGCTGACCGAGAACACGCCCCCGCGCGTGTTCGGCGACGACTACCCGACCCCGGACGGCACCTGCGTCCGCGACTACATCCACGTCGTGGACCTCGCCGAGGCCCACGTGGCCGCGGCGCGCGCCCTGCGCGCCGCGCCCGGCCGGGACCTCACCCTCAACATCGGCCGCGGGGAGGGTGTCTCGGTCCGGGGCATGATCGACCGCATCAACGCCCTCACCGGCCACGACCTCCCGCCCACGATCGAACCCCGCCGCCCCGGCGACCCGGCGAACGTCGTCGCCTCGGCCGACCGCGCCGCCACCGAACTCGACTGGAAGGCCCGCCACACCGTCGACGACATGATCACCTCGGCCTGGGCCGGCTGGCAGCGTCTCCACCCCGCAGCGGGACGCGGCTGACCTGTGCGGATGACCCCTGCCCCGGTCTCCTCGGAGCGCGCCGTGGGCGCCGTCGTCGGTTCCGCCGTCGGCGACGCCCTGGGCGCCCCTTCGAGTTCGGCCCCGAGGGAGCCTTCTCGGCCCGCTTCCCGGAGCCGGGACTCGGCGAAGAGATGTGCGGGGGCGGCGGCTGGGAACCGGGCGAGGCGACCGACGACACGCAGATGGCGATCCTGATCGCCGAGTCACTGCTGGAACACGACGGCCTCGACCTCCCCGACGTCTTCCGCCGCTTCCAGCGGTGGGCCGCCGCCGACCCGAAGGACATCGGCCTCCAGACGGAAGCGGTGCTGAGCAGCGGCGACCCGTGGGACGTGGCCGCCGCACTGCACTTCCAGACGAACCGACGAGCCGCCGGTAACGGGGCGATGGGGGTACCTCCCTGCTCGAGCGAAGTCGAGAGCTTGGGGGAGCGGGCCACGCCCTCCGCCGTGCACTTCGCGCGGCAGGGCCGCGAGGTCACCATGAACGCCGCCCGCCGACTGGCCGCGCTCACCCACGGCGACCGTGCGGCCTGGGAAGGCACCGCCGTCTTCCACGAGCTGGTGCGCGTCGCCCTGAGCGGGGGCGATCCGCTCACCGCCGTACCGGACACCCTGCGCGCGGTCCACCCGGACCACCGCGAGCGCTACGCCACCGTCCTCGCCCCCGACTGGCACCCGGACCTGGCCACGGAGTTCAACGGCGCCGTCTGGCCCTGCCTGGGCTCCGCCGTCTGGGCCCTGCGTACCACCACCGGCTACGAGGACGCCGTACGCGCCGCGATCGACCTCGGCGGCGACACGGACACGGTGGCGGCCGTGACCGGAGGACTGGCGGGAGCCGTGTACGGCATCACCGCCGTGCCCGCGCACTGGACGGACGCCCTGCACGTCCCCCTGCCGGGCTTCGGTGGACGCGTGCTGCACGCGGCAGACCTGGCCGCCCTCGCCCGACGGCTGCGCGGCTGAACCCACGGAGCAGCATCTGCCCGCTGTCCCAAAGGCGCCCCATGATCCACCTTGCACACCAGCGTGCCTCCCATCCGCCCACTGGCACCGCACCGGTGGTATCCACCACATCGCGCCATGTGTCTTCCACATCCCCTTCCGCGATCTTGAGAACCCGACCCCGGCCTCATCAGTGCGTCCGCGCTCGTAGCACGGAAGATGAGCCAGGGCCCGAAAAACGACGGCACTCCGGTGTGCATCAGTGGGTGTCGTCTTGTTCACGTCAGTACGACGCACCCCTGCCGCTCCAGTTCGGTCAGCAAGGGGTGCGAGGGCTCGATCTCGTTCCACCGCAGGTCCAGCTTCTCCAGCGAGGTCAGCCGGGGGAGCCAGTCCGGCAGCCGGCTGAGGTGGTTGCTCCGCAGGTCGATCTGGCGTAGTCGCGGGAGTCCGGCCAACTGCTCCGGTAGCTCCGCAATCGCGTTCTCCCGGAGGTCCAGGTGGCGCAGTTGGTGCAATTCGGCAACCGATGGGGGCAGGTGCCCGATCGCGTTGCCCCGTAGCCACAGCTCGCGCAGGTTGCGGAGTTGGCCGATCGTGCCGGGCATCGTGGTGAGCTGGTTGTGCTGCGCTCTGAGCTCGACGAGGCCGGTCATGCTGCCGATGGCCTCGGGAAGGGTGGTGAGGAGGTTCTCGCCGACGTTCAGGTAGCGCACCAGCGTCAGGCCTCCCAGCTCGTCCGGAAGCTGTGACAACCGATTGTCGTGCAGGTAGAGGCAGCCGCTCAGCTCAGTCAGACTGCCCAGTTCGCCGGGCACCGACGTGAGGAGGTTGTGGCCCAGATCCAGGGTGTTCAGCCGTTTCAGCCGTCCGATCTCCGCCGGGAGGGCCGTGAGCCCGTTGTCTGCGAGGATCAGCACGCGGAGTTCGGTCCGCTGCCAGACCGACTCGGGCACCTCGCCGAGCCCGTGACGCCATAAGTTCATTGTGTGCCGCACGGCCACGCCCCTCTCATCAGCGGTTTCGGCCTCGATTCTCGTCCCGGTCGTCCAGGTCCGACAGGCAGTTGTCGAGGATCAACCAGCTTCGGCCGGTTCCCACGCGATCACACCGGTCTCGACAGCACGCGTCCGCCTCTTCGAGGCTCGCGGCCTGACGCCCGGCCGCAGGAACTCACCGCGACCGAGGCCGATCCCAAGCTGATGTGGTGGCCGATGAGTGACGTGCTCCGGGCCGTTCACGAGGGACGGTTCCTCCTCCCCCGCTGGGCCGCCGGCTCCGTTCCTGACGGAGCTCGCACCCTGGCCTACAGCGCCTTGAGCGCCGCCGTCGTGGCTCTGGCCAGCGCCGCCAGGTAGCCCTTCGGGAGTTTCGGGTTGCGGATGATCACCGAGCGCCAGTACAGCGGGCCCGAGATCAGGTCGAGGGCCAGGTCGTGGTCGATGCCGGGACGCACCTCGCCCCGCTCCTGTGCCGCCGTGACGATGCCCTTGGCGACCCCGTCCTGGCCCTCCCGCAGCGCCTTCTGCAGGGCCTCGGCGATGTCGGGGTTGCGGGCGGCCTCGGCCTGGAGGTCGGGGAGGATCTGTGAGGCGACGGGGTGGCGCAGGGCGCGTGAAGTGACCTCGTAGAGCAGACGCAGGTCGCCCTCGAGGGTACCGGTGTCCGGTGCGGGCAGGCCCTGCACGGCGAGGGCGGAGACCAGGTCCAGGACCAGGTGCAGTTTGGAGCGCCAGCGGCGGTACACCGCGGTCTTGCCGACGCCCGCGCGGCGCGCGATGCCCTCGATGGACATCCGCGCGTAGCCGACGGCCGCGAGTTCCTCGAAGACAGCGGCCCGGATCGCCTCCGTCACGTCCTCGCGCAGTACGGCCGCCCCGGCGGGGGCCCTGCGGCGCGGACGCGGCTGGGGCTCCTCGGCGTTCGTCGTCATGCGGCCCAGCATAGGGCGCGACGACGATACGGGCCCGTTCTGACGACAGCACCTACACCGATTCGGCACGTACCGGCATTGGGCAGGCATTGGGCAGGTCGAGCTCGGGCCCGACCCGGACGTGCCCTGGCCCTGTTCCGGGCCTGGGCCGTCACGACGAAACGGTTGCGTTCCGACGCGCGTTGGGCCTACGCTCACGTGGCGACGATACGGTGCCGTCCCGACGTAGATGAACGCGCGGAGACACGCGGGGAAACACCCGGCGGGATCCGGCACCGCACCACCCCACCGTCGCCCCACCCCCACCCTCCCTAGCGAAAGCAGCGGATGTGAGTCAGGTCCTCCACACACCGCCTCCCGCACCGGTCCCCCCGGCCGCCGAGGACGACCTCCCGGCCCTCGCCGCCCGTCACGGCCTCACGGTCAGCGGCGCCCGCCCCACCCTGCCCGGCTACGTCCGCGAGCTGTGGGCGCGCCGGCACTTCATCCTCGCCTTCTCCCGGGCGAAGCTGACCGCGCAGTACAGCCAGGCGAAGCTGGGCCAGCTGTGGCAGGTGGCGACCCCGCTGCTGAACGCGGCCGTGTACTT
>NZ_JBIAIV010000090.1:0-15897 GCF_042871645.1 Streptomyces sp. NPDC005774
AGCTCAGCCCCGTCGCCTACGAGAAGCAGTCGGCTAACATGACACTCGCCGCATAACAACACGAACTGGTGTCCACTTCTCGGGGGGAACCCCCGGGCACCCGATCTCACCGGCCACCGTCTGGCAGATCCTCAATGCTGCGGGCATCGACCCGGCCCCACGCCGCTCCGGCCCCGGCTGGCGCGCGTTCCTCACTGCCCAGGCCGAGGGGATCATTGCCGCGGACTTCTTCCACCTCGACACCGTCCTGGGCAAGCGCCTGTATGTGCTGGCGTTCCTCGAGCACGGCACCCGGCGCCTGCACCTGACCGGCGTTACCGCCCACCCGACCGGCCAGTGGGCGGTGCAGCAGGCGCGCAACCTCGCCGCTGACTTCGGCACACGGATGGAGTCCCTGCGTTTCATGCTGCGCGACCGCGACACCAAGTACACCGAGGCCTTCGACGCCGTCTTCCAGTCAGAGGACGTGGACGTGCTGCTCAGCGCGCCCCGGGCGCCGCGAATGAACGCCCACTGCGAGCGCATGATCGGCACGATCCGCCGGGAAGCCCTGGACCACGTGCTGATCGTGAACGAGGCCCATGCGCGTCGCGTCCTCGGCCGGTACCAAGATCACTACAACGGGCACCGGCCTCACCAGGCCCGGGACCAACTCCCGCCCGACGTGAGCGAGGAACCCGCCGCCGAACGCCAGCACGGCCATCCCGGCAAACTCCTACGCACCCGCATCCTCGGCGGAGCGATCAACGAGTACCGATATGCGGCTTGACCAGCAGCGATGACTTTCCAAGCGGCACAGCCCAACGGTTCCTGACCGCGTTCAGCGGCATCTCACCGCACTTCCGGCCCCGCCGCCACCTGATGACCGCCCCCGGCTACCGCACCGAGATGACCATCCGCTTCACCATCTGGGACCAGATCACCGGCGCCGCCGGCCGGCCCACCCCGGCCTGAGAACGAAAGCCGGAACCCGGCCCCACCACACCCGACACGCCGTCAGGCGCTCACACCCTCAACAACGTGACAGCGCCCTTCTTCGGGCCGGGCTCCCTGACGCTGATGGGCCTGCTCCGCCGACAGTCCGCGCCGAGTGCCGCGTCCCCGGGGGCGCGGGAGGTTCCCAGGTGGGGTAGGGAGTGACGGACCCCGTCACCCGGATGCCGTCGGGTCGTCCGGCATGGCGAGGTGCGCCAGGTCTCCCGGCGGCGCACTGCGGACCGGCCAGAGCGGTGCGGGCGTGCCGTCGGCGACCGCGGCAGGCGCGTCGGTGAGGTTCATACGGTCACGGAGGCGGCCGTAGAAGTCCATCGGGCCGAGCCGTACGGCACGCAGCCTGCGCGGTGCGGCGTAGACGCCGATCCAGTCACCGGGGCCGATCACGCCGCGGAGCTGGCCGTCGATGCTGACGGCGGCGCGGCCCGAGCGCTCGAGCACCCGCAGCCCGACGGGCTCGTCCGGGGCGGCGACGACCGACCGGTTGAACGTCATGTGCGGTGCCACCGGTGTGAAGACCAGTGCCTCGGTGCCCGGCGAGACCACGGGGCCGCCGGCGGCAAAGCTGTAGGCGGTCGATCCCGTCGGCGTGGCCACCAGCAGCGCGTCGGCGGAGTACGAGGCCAGCAGCCGGCCCGCGATGTAGACCCCGACCGAGATCTGCCGGTCCCTGGCGAGCTTCTCCAGTACGACGTCGTTGAGGGCGGTCACGTCCAGCGGGATGCCCCACTCGCCGCCCGTCTCGCAGTCGGAGCGCACGCTGGTCGGGGGCAGGAGCGGGCCTCGGCCGTAGCTCATGAGCGCCTCGATGTCCGAGGGCACCTCCAGGCGGCACGAGGCACGCATGGTCAGCAGCATGCGCTGCTCCACGTCGAGCCGGTCGTCGTGCACGGCGTCCAGCGCCATACGCACCATGGTCATGGGCACCTCGGTCAGGAAACCCACGCGGCCGAGGTCGACACCGAGGACCAGCGAGTCGATGGCGGCCGCGAGCCGGGCCCCGCGCAGAAAGGTGCCGTCCCCGCCGAGGGTGACGACGAGGCCGGGGTCGCCGGCCGCCGCCACTTCCTGCCGGGCGCTGCGCCGTTCGCCGTCGTTCCACACGTCGATGTCCTTGCAGGCGACGGCATGTTCGGCGCACCATGCACGGACCGTGCGGGCCGCCTCCGCGGCCTCGGGACGTCCGCCGTGTACGACCATGCCGATCCGGTCCACCGCCATCTCCGCCTCCTGGACGTCCGCTCGCCCCGACTGGGCGTGGGGCTCCATCCTGGCCAGGCGCGCGTCGACCGGGCGCGGTACCACGCCGCGACGGCCCGGTACCGCGAGCGCAGTACCGGGCCGTCCGGGTGGTGCGGTGGCTGGTCAGCCCTGGCGGGCCTTGAACCGCGGATCCTTCTTGTTGATCACGAAGGTCACGCCCCGTCGGCGCACCACCTGGGCGCCGGGCCTGGACTTCAGCGAGCGCAAGGACTTGCGTACCTTCATCACGGTCTCCTTCCGCGGGGCTGCACGAGGGCGAGGGAGGCGGGTGTCATCGTTCTTCGCGGAAGAGGACGTGCTCTCCGGCGACCGGATCGTACTTGCGCAGGACGAGCTGGTCGGGGTCGTTCAGACGGTTCTTACGGGTCACGTAGGTGACTCCCGTACCGGCTGCCGACTTCAGCCTGACGACGGGCCGCGCTGTGCTGCGTGCCATGAGGTGCTCCTTCCGCCACCGCCCGATCCTTTTGACTCGGGCATGCCGGCATGGGGGTGCAACGGCGTCGGCGGGCGGGATATTCCGATACGGGGCCCTGGCACTGCCCCTGGCGATGACCGGCCCGGGTTCCTGGTCGGTGGACCATGCCGTGGGCGTGGACGCGATGTCCGGCGTTCCCTGGGCTCTGGCCGCGGCGGCCGTCGCCGTGGCAGTGGCGGCGCCCGCCCTGCTGCTGCGCCGGCGCAACCTTCGCGCCCCGGCCGCGGTCCCGGGCCCCTCGGACGGGCCCTCGTAGGGCGGGATCCGGCGCACGGTGTCGACGAAGCCCGCTCAGGCGTCCCTGATGGTCGTCCTGACGGGTGTACCGATCTCGATCGTGCGGCTGACCGTGCAGAGCCGGTCATGAGACGTTCGCACCGCGCGAGGAAGAACCGCGCGGGCCCGGTCCGCACCCTCGCCGTCCGGGAAGGTGACCGCGAAGGTGACCTCGAGGCCGGTCATGCGGTTGCCCAGCTCGTCGCTGATCTTGTCGCCGGTCACCGAGACCGAGAACTCGGCCGGCTCGGCGTGCCGGGCGGTGGCCACGTCGACGTCCGCGGCCGTGCAGCCACCGATCGCGGCGAGCAGCAGTTCGACCGGAGTGAACTCGGCGTTCCCGCCATCGCCGGAGGCGGTACCGAAGTGGATCGTGCCGCCACGGGCGTTGGTGGCGACGAAGTGGCCGGTGCCGGTTCGCTCGACGACGACGGAACACCTGGGTGCTTCACTCATGCGTCGACAGTAGTGCCGCCCGAGCCCGGAGGGCGGGGCCGGCCGCCCACGCGCCACCCCGCGCAGGCTGTGAGACCGTGGAGGCGAAAGTCCGGCCGCGCGGGCACCGCGGCTCCCGGGACCAGTCGCACCTCGGGTTCCGGTGGAACGCGGGGGCGACGGAGGTCCGGTCATGATCGACTCGCGAATCCCGTACGGCGCTCCCGCCGACGGCGGCCGGTACGGGGAGGATCTCTTCGAACCGGAGCGCCCGGGCGAGGCCGCGCGCATCGACGCCGGTGCGCTGGTGTATGACCCCTTCACCACACACCGTCTGCGGATGCTGGGCGCGGGGCCGGGTCTGCGCTGCCTCGAGGTGGGCGCGGGGACCGGAACGGTCGCGCGGTGGCTGCTGGAGGAGGCGGGCGTCGAAGAGGTGGTCGCCCTGGACAGGGATACCGACGCACTCGCCGCTCTCGGGGATCACCGGCTGCGGGTGCTCACCGCGGACCTCACGGACGAGCACCTCAGACCGGGGGCGTTCGATCTGATCCACGCCCGGTTCGTCCTGATGCACCTGCCCGACCGCCGGCGGATCGTCTCCCGGCTGGCCGGCTGGCTGAACCCCGGCGGAACACTGGTGCTCGGTGACACGGTGGAACTGCCCGACCTTCTCGGCACCCGCTCCGCATACCGGCGCACCATGGACGCCATGTGGCAGGCCCTTGGGACGACGATCGGCACCGACATCTCCGGTGTGCCGGCGTATCCGCGCTTCCTGAGCGAGGAGGACCTGCGGAACGTCGCCGCGGAAGTGTTCTGTCCGCCCCTGCTCCCCGGCAGTCCCCTGGCCCGGTTCTGGTCCGAGACCTGGAGTCGTATGCGGCCGGCGCTCGAGGCGACGGGGCAGGTCGACGCCGATGTCATCGAGGAGGCTCTCGCATACCTGGACTCGCCGCGGCTCGCCGAGCTCGGGCCGGGCATGGCGATGGCGTGGGGACGACGGACCTGATCGGCCGGGGCCCGCGTACTCGTGCGCGCCGCGGGGCCGGCACGGTCCGGTCGTGGAATCCGGTGGTCGTCGTCGCGGCGAGCAGCGAGTCGAGCACCGCCTCCTCCACCCCGTCGAAGACCGCTTCGAACAGCGGGCCCGGTTCGGCGTCGGCTGCGCAGGCGACGGCGTTCGGCCGGGTGCCGAAGGTCACGGTGTAGTCGCAGCTGCCGTGGCCGTAGGCCGCGCCTGTGCGTGCGAGGGTGAACGCCGCCCTTCGCGCGACACGGGTGAGCTGCCGGGCGTCGAGCGGGGCGTCCGTGGCCACCACGATCATGCAGGAGCCGGTCTCCGCCAACGGCGCCAGCGCCGGATCGTCGGGCTCGAGGCCCGGAGACCGCGGGGTCACGGTGCGGCCCAAGCCGCGCAGGGTGCCGCCGAAGTTCGCCTGCACCAGGACGCCCGCGGTGAAGCGTCGGTCTCCCACGTCCGGTGTGCGCGAGGCGGTGTCGATGCCGGCCTTGAAGCCCGGTGTGACCGTGCCGGTGCCCGCGCCGACGCAGCCCCCTCGGTCGCGGGTCCGTCCGACGCTCCGTCGAGGGCGGCCCGTACGTGCTCCTCCTGGACGAGCCGTGAGCGGATGTCGGACAGGAAGTCGTCGTTGCACTCCCCCACGACGGGAATGAGGCTCTGTGTCTCCTCGCAGCCGGGACGTCGGAGCATCCAGCCGGCGAGGGCGTCGGCTGCCCGGAACACCGACAGGGTGGAGGTCAGCAGCACCGGGGTCTCCAGCGTGCCGAGTTCGGTGAGCCGGGTCGTGCCGGCGAGTTTGCCGTAGCCGTTGCCGGTGGACACCCCCGCGGGCAGGGGCAGGGGCTCACCTCGTCGGGCACCACGGCGGTGACTCCGCTGTGCGCATCGAGGTGCCGGCGGACGGTGGTGTGGCCGACCCGGACGCCCGGTGCGGACCGTGGGTGGGGCAGCTGATCCGCACGGCCGGACGTCGCACAGGGGTGCCGGCCGGCCTCACGGTGCCTCGGCGGGGGGCGGCTTCCGGTCCTTGCTGCTCAGTGCGCGGGCGAGCGGCAGCTTCGAGAGGGCCAGCACGCCCACGACGATGAGCGCGGCGCCGAGCAGCTGGAGCGGGAGCCACCAGCCCCCGCGCACATACTCGGCGTAGATCGTGATTCCGAGGGCCAGGCTCACACCGGCGTCACCGAGTGTGATCGCGGGCTGGGACGCGACGAGTGGTCCGGCCTGCATCGCGTTCTTGAGGAAGAACAGGGCGGCCGCGCCGAAAAGGGCGAAGCCGTAGGTCTGCCAGGTGGTGAGGAAGGCGGTGTCAATCCCCTCGGACAGAGCTTGGTCATGGTCCTCGATCGGTTCGCGAAATAGCTGCGTGACCATGCCTTTGGGGAGGACGGTGGAGCGATGGACCGTCAGGCAGTCGAGGAACTGAACGCAGATCTCGCGGAGTTCACGGGAGATGTCTTCGCGTACCTGGCCTACGCAGGTCAGCGTGGTTACGGCCGGCAGTACCTGCGCGGGCTGATGCTGGACGGCAAGCGCAAGTCAGTGGAGCCGATGGCGGAGCGCCTGGGCATCCCCAGGCAGAACCTGGGGCATTTCGTCGCCCAGTCCACCTGGGACTACCGCGAGGTGATGCGGCGTGTGGCGGCCCGCACCGACCGGCTGCTGCGGCCGTCGGCCTGGTTGATCGACGATCACCCCTTCGTCCGCTACGGGCATGGCACCGCCGGTGCGATCGTGCAGCACTGCGGCGAGCGCGAGCAGCACTTACTGATCGTTTCAGAATGAGCTTGGTTAAGCTTGACTCTGTCGGGGATCTTGGAGTTGCCGGGGTCAGGTGCCCAGGGTGCGCCAGGACTTCGGCCGGGGAATCTCATGCTGATCGAGGTAGGTCTGGAAGGCGGTCGGTCGGCGGGCAGGGGGTGCCTCCTCGGTCGCCGGGAGACCGCTGAGGCGCTCGATGTTGATGGCGATGGCGGTCAGGACGTGCTGGAGGTGGACCTTGCCCTGGCCTCGGTAGCGGCAGCGGCGCATGCCGTGTCCGTGGGCGAACTCGTTGACCGTTCCCTCCACTCCGGAGCGGACCGCGTAGCGGGTCTTCCACTCGAGTGTCTGTTGCTCAGCACGGACGCGGAGTTGCAGGTCGCGGAGTTCGCGTGGGGGAAAGCCCACGGTTCGGTGGCTTGCGCGGGAGGTGGTGCACTGCTCGCGGGCCGGGCACGGCTGACACTGACTCTTGGTGAACCGGGCCACGATCAGTGGGGCCGCGGTGGGCGAGGAGGTCGGGTAGGGGCCGTGCCAGCCCTGGCTGACCTGCCCCTGGGGGCAGGTGACCTGCCGGAGGTCGTAGTCGATGTGGAAGTCGTCGCGGGCGAAGCCCTCACCTCGGCGGTGCTGCCGGGTGGGGTTGCCCCGGAGCGGCCCGGAGACGGTGACCTGGTGGTCACGTGCGGCTTGTGCCACATGGGGCAGGGATGTGTAGCCGCTGTCGACCAGGTGCTCGGCGGGCAGCAGGCCGCGGTGGTGCAGGCGGGTGTGGATGCCGGGCAGGACCTTGCTGTCGTGGGTGGTGGAGGCGGTGGTGGACACGTCCGTGATCACGTTCGGGCCATCGGGAGCACACGTCTCCGTCAGATGGGCGGAGAACCCCTTCCAGCTGATGAGGTGCCCGTGCCGGGCATAGCGGGCCGAGGTGTCGTAGGGAGAGACGATCGCCTGGGACGAGGGTGGCAGCCCGGGGCCGTCTTCCGTCTCGGCGGTGCGCCAGCGCAGGTGCCCCGCAACGTCGTGGTGATAGTTCTGCACCACGATTTGGCGCAGGGCCTGGACACGAGGGCCAAACGCGCGGTCGCCCCCGTGCCGGTAGAGGTGCTCCAGCAGCCGGACGGCGTCGTCGCCGGTGGCGAGGATCCTGGTCTTGGGCTTGGTGGGGTTCTTCCCCAGGCGGACCGGACGGCCGTAACGGCGCCCCCAATCCTCGTCGACCAGCTCATCCAGCAGGTGCGGGGCGGCGCCGGCGACTTCCTCCAGCGCGGCGCGGACGGCCTCGGTGACCATCTCCAGCCGGGTCAGGTCGCGCACCGCGGCCAGGACGTGAGTGGAGTCGGTGCGCTGGGTGGTGCGCTCTCGCACCAGGCCGGCCTCCTTGAGGCGGGCCAGGGCGAGGTCGAGGAGATGGTCGGCGCGGTCGCCTTCGGTGAGACGGTCACGGAAGTCGGCCGGCACGCTGTGGTGGAAGCCGGGATCGTCCAGCTCCATGGCCAGGGCGTACTTGAAGTCGATGCGGCAGCGCACCGCCTCGGCGGCTTGCCGGTCCGACAGGCCGAGTACGAACTGCAGCACGCACACGGTGGCCAGCTGGGCGGGCGAGAGGCCCGGACGTCCATCACGCGGGTACCAGTCGGCGAAGTCCTCGTCACGCCATAGCCCGTCGAGACGGTCTCTCACCCACATCGCCGCCGTACCGGCCGGGTTGCTCGCCCGCGCGATCTGCGCGGTCAGAGGCGGGACTTGCTCACCGGAACGAGGACGGAGCGACAACGGACACCTCGACAACCGCATGGACTCTCGGAACACCCCGAGCATGCCCACCGGTCACCCCGACGCACCGGGAAACTCCAAGATCCCCGACAGAGTCAAGCTAAGGGCTTGGTTGTGGGCTGAGCCGGCGGCAGACTTCTGCGGGTGTCGGATGATCTTGTGCCTGATGACCTGTGGGACCGCGTAGCCCCGTTGCTCCCTCCTCGTCCGCCGCGTCGTCGCCGGTATCCGGGGCGGCTGCCGGTGGACGACCAGGCCGCCCTGCGCGGGATCGTCTACGTGCTGCGCAAGGGCGTGAGCTGGGCCGATGTACCCGCGGAGCGGATCGGCTGCAGCGGCGTGACGGCCTGGCGGCGGCTGCGGGACTGGACCGAGGCCGGAGTCTGGCCACGTCTGCACGAGGTCCTGCTGGCCGAGCCGCGCAAGGCGGGGCTGCTGGAGATGGACGACGCGGCGATCGACGGCTCACACGTCCGGGCCCTCAAAGGGGGGCTCACACCGGACCTTCGCCGGTCGACCGGGCCCGCCCGGGAAGCAAGCACCACCTGATCACCGACCGGAACGGAACACCCCTTGCGGTGTCCCTGACCGGCGGAAACCGTCACGACGTCACGCAGCTGATGCCTCTGCTGGACGCGATCCCGCACATCCGCGGGACCCGCGGCCGCCCCCGTCACCGGCCCAAGCGCCTGTTCGCCGACCGGGGCTATGACTACGACAAGTACCGCCGCCTCCTCCGGGCCCGGGGCATCACACCGAAGATCGCCCGCAAAGGCACCGCCCACGGCTCCGGCCTGGGAAAGACCCGCTGGGTCGTCGAGCGCACCTTCGCCTGGCTTCACCAGTTCAAACGGCTGCGGACCCGCTACGAGATACGCGCCGACCTCCACCTCGGCCTGCTGCAACTCGCCTGCAGCATCATCTGCTTGCGACGACTCCGAACGTCATTCTGAAACGATCAGTAAGTCGCTGGTCGCAGCGTTGATCGATTGTCCGGCCGCAGGTCAGTGACCCGGCCCTTCACTTCACCTGGTTCCTCGGCCGACGCGAGGGCTGAGCACCACGGGCCCCGCGGCTCGGATCGGCGCATCGGTATGCGGTGAATGCTGCGTTTTCCCCTGGCTGGCCCCATGGCGTCACACCTTGAACATGTCCGAAATGACAGCTATGAGGGTCTTCGTTACGTTCATCGCAGGTCGGCCGCCCGGCCGACGTCCGTGCGACAGAGAGAAGTGACATGCCCACGCGCACATTTGCTGTGGCCGCTGCCGGAATAGGCGCGGCGGTCCTTGCAGCCACCGGTATCACCTACGCCTCGACCTCCGGATCCGCCCCGGCGTCCCTGTCTGTCCACCAGGCGGCCGCATCTGCCCAACGGGCGGCCAAACCTGTCCAACGAGCCGCCCCTGCCGCGGCTCCCGCGAACGGCGGCAGCGCAAGCGGAGAGAAGAAGGACGAGGGCCGCGACCGCGAGGGCGGCGGACGCGGCTACGGCCACAAGGAAGAGGGAAAAATCTACTTCAACGAACGTGTGTACTCCGCCTCCGCTGAGGGCTGCATCACTGCGGCCAGCGGACTGGGCTCCAGCAGCTTCAATGTTTTCAATGACAGCCGAAGGACTGTCGAGGTCTTCCGCGGCTTCGCCTGTGACAACGGCGCTCCGGTCGCCACCGTGGGTCCCCACGGCGCCACCAATGGCGTTGTGACCCGTACCGTCCACGGGAGCCTGTTCGGTGACGATGGTGTCGTGGGCAGTTTCCGGGTGCTCGGCGACTACGACGAGTGGTGACAGTGCCGCCCGGAGCACAGGAAAGATCCCGGCCCGCCGTAATCGGGCCGACGTTCCCGGCTTCGTGGATGTACGTGGGGCCACGGCGGGCACCTGCGTGGACTTGATCCGCTTTGACCGGCTACTGATCGCGCTCGATGGAGCTTGACTCGGCCATTGAGTAATCCGATCTCCTGACGGCGACTCCCCAAAGGGGAGAAAATCGGGCTACGGCCGTCCGGCTGACGTCGCGGAGTCTTGGTGCCACCGGAACCCTGCGCTTGCCGAATACCTCATCCCGGATCCACCGGCTTGATGCCTGTGGATAGTTCTTCCAGAAACGAGGAAGTGCCTTGTGACCTGCGATGATGGGGTTTCTCTAGGACCACATCAGGCACGATCGGCAAGGCACTTCCGAGATGCAATCTTCCCATGCCGCGGCGGCGGTCTCGTCCGCGTTCGATGACCCGAATCTGATCGCGTACGGCGGGTTGGGGCCGGTGGTGCGGCTGGCCGAGCGGTGCGGTCTGCCCGCCCTGGCCGACGAGTACATCCGGCTGCCTCGCTCGCAGGACGGCACCGGCGCTTTCCCGACGGCGAAGCTGATGTCGCTGGTGGGCGGCATGGTCGCGGGCGCCGACTGGGGGCTGCCCCCTGCGGGGACATCGAGGACATGGACCGGCTGCGGCACGGCGCGATGGGCCGCCTGTTTTCCGGAGTGCGGGCTCCGTCCACGCTCGGGTCGTTCCTGCGTTCCTTCACCCATGGCCATGTGAAGCAACTGCACGCCGTCGCCCGCCGGTTCCTGCCCGCACTCGCGGCGCACACTCCGCTGCTGCCCGGCGCGGACCAGGTGGCCTATCTGGACATCGACGACACCATCCGCCGCACCCACGGATACGCCAAACAGGGCGCCGGCTACGGATACAGCAAGGTCAAAGGGCTGAACGCGCTGCTCGGCGTCGTCTCCACACCGCTGGCCGCCCCGGTGATCGCCGCAACGAGGCTGCGCAAAGGACCCTCGAACTCCGCACGCGGGGCAGCCGCGTTCGTCGCCGAGACCATCCGCACCGCCCGCGCCTGCGGCGCAAGCGGCCTGCTGGTCCTGCGGGCGGACTCCGCGTTCTACGGCGCCGACGTGGTGAACGCCTGCCGGGCCCTGAACGCCCGCTTCTCCATCACGGTGCGGATGAACGCTTCCGTCAAGAAGGCCATCACCCGCATCGACGACGGCGCCTGGACTGCGATCAAGGGCGTTGTCACGTTGGCTGACCGGCCTGGGATGATCTTGGAGTTGGTCGTGCCGGGGAGGGGTTCGCTCGTGTCGTCCGCGCCGCCGTCGTACAAGGGCCACCGGTACCCGGTGGAGATCATCTCCCACTGCGTCTGGCTGTACTTCCGCTTCCCGCTCAGCTTCCGGGAGGTCGAGGAGTTGATGCTCGAGCGCGGTGTGCTCGTCTCGTACGAGACGATCCGGCGTTGGTGCGCCAAGTTCGGGCAGGCCTACGCCAACGCACTGCGCCGCCGCCGGCCCCGGCCCGGTGATAAGTGGCACCTGGACGAGGTCTTCATCAAGATCAACGGAGAGCTGACGTACTTGTGGCGGGCCGTCGATCAGGACGGCAACGTCCTGGACATCCTCGTCCAGAACCGGCGCAACAAGGCTGCGGCCCGGCGCTTCTTCCGTCGGCTCCTCAAAGGAATCGGGGCCGTGCCGCGGGTGGTCGTCACCGACAAGCTCCGTTCCTACAGCGCGGCGCACCGCGAGGTCATGCCCTCGGTGGAACACCGCTCGCACAAGGGCCTGAACAACCGGGCCGAGAACTCCCACCAGCCCACGCGGCAGCGCGAGCGTGCCCTGAAGGGCTTCCGCAGTACCGGCAGAGCCCAGCGGTTCCTGGCCGCGTTCAGCAGCATCTCACCGCACTTCCGGCCCCGGCGGCACCTCCTGACCGCCGCCGAATACCGCACCGAGATGACCACTCGCTTCGACGTCTGGAGCCAGATCACCGGCAGCACCGGCCCGCCCGTGGGGGCTTGAGCCCAGACCCCCGCGGATCCCCACGACTCCTGGCATGCCGTCAAGCGATCACATCCTCGCCAACGTGACAACGCCCACCGGCAAGATGCCCTACGACTTCTCCCCAGCCCGCCTGCGCTGTATGGAACTGGCGGAAGAACTATCCGCCCAAGACCTACCAGCTACCTGAAACACGGCCTGAGCGATGTGGCCTGGCCGTAGCGGACGAGCTTCCTCGGGTCGCCCGGTGGCGGGCCGGATGCAGGCTGGTCCGTGGTCCGTTCAGCCGTCGGTGTGCCCCCGACCTGTGCATGGGTCTGGGGCACACCGACGGGTGCTCACAGCACCTTCGGCTCCGCCGCATCGTCAGCAGCCGGCTCCCCGGTGACCCCCGCGGAGTCGAGCACATCCGCGGCGAAGTGGACACCGGGAGCGCTCGCCCCGTCGGGCGCCCGGACAGCGGCGGCAGCAGCGAGGAATAGCACCGTGCGGACTACGGCGCGTCGCGGACCGTGCCCTCGAACGGCGGGCCCAGCGGCGCCTCCTCGTCGTCCGTCACCTGGAAGCGCACGTACTCGGCCCCTTCCTTCACCTGGTCGCGGATGGTCGGGACGGTCAGCTCTGTCGATTCTTCGCCCGCCTCGATCGCCGTCCACAGCGTCCCGTACGGGACCTGCGAGAGCGGGACCGCCGGGTTCGGGATCTCCTCCACGAGCTGGGACAGCCACTCCTGGTCGACGTCGGCCGTGGACAGCTCCGGGCGGCCGCCGGTGACGGGGACCAGCTGGGCCACGGCCCAAATCTCGATGTCCGCCTTCTCCGAGAGGGAGATCCGCCACGTCAGTGGCGTGCCCTCGGTGACATCGGCGTTCACCGGCTCGATGGTCACCTTCGGCATCGGATCGTCGTTCGCGGCGGTGACACCGCCGGCGTCCGCGCCGACGACTGTGCCCTGGACGGCCTTGACCGCGATGTCGTGGGGCTTGTCCCAGCCGTAGCGCTTGTTGCCCTCGACCTTCACCTTGACCTTGATCCCGGCGGTGTCGGGGCCGACCTTGACCAGTCGGCCGGTCGACCTGCCGGTGTCCGGGTCGATGACGTACAGCCGGACCGCGCCCGCGTTCTTGCCGGTGATGCGGACGGGCACCTGGTACGTACGGAAGCCGGAGTCGCCCTCCTTGACCGTGAGGCGGCCGATGTCGACGCGGGTGAGCGGCGTGGTCTTCACCGCGGGCGTGCCCGGCTTCCACGACCAGGCGTCCATCAGCCATGCCTTGCCGGAGCGGGACTTGGGGGTCACTTCGAGGGAGGCGATCTTGCTGAGGTTCAGCTTGGCGCGGGTCGCGGCGGTGAGCGGGACGCGGAGCTCCTGCGCCCAGTACGAGGCGGTGCGGTCGGTTCCCGGCAGCCCGTCGATACGGACGCTGCCCAGCACGGCCCGCTTGCCCTTGGCGTCCCTGACGCTGACGTCGAAGCGGGTGCCGCTGGTGTTCGGGGGTACGGCGACGCGCAGCGCGAGGCTTCCCGCGCCCTTGACCGAGACCGGTTTCTGCGGGGTGAGGCGGGCGGTCGTGCCCGGCTTCTTCCAGTCCAGGGCGACCGCGCGGCGCCCGTCCTCGTGCTCGGGGCGCCAGTGCGCGAAGTGCGGCGAGGAGCCGGGGTCCTTCTCGCCCATGCAGGCGGAGCGGCCGGAGGCGACGGCGTCGCACAGACGGGCGCCGCTGACCTTCAGCGGGCCCTGCGGGGCGTCGGGGAGGAAGCCTGCGCCACGGTTGCCGCCGACCGCGTGGGTCAGCACCCGGGCGGGGTCGGCGGAGGGAGCGCGGCGGCCGGTGCCGTCGACGAGCTGGCGTACGCGGTCGTCACCGCCGACGAACAGCCGTGCGGCGGCGGCGATGTAGGTCGCGCCCGCCTTGTGCTGCTGGTTGGCGGAGAGCCGCCCGGCGGCGCCGGGCGAGCAGAGCGGGTCCGGCGACTCGGGCTCGTGCCAGAAGTCGTCGTAGGCCGGGGCCTCGGCCTGGCCCGGGGTCCACTCGCTGTTGAAGTAGTTGTGGTTGGCGCCGATCATGTAGACCGAGCTGTGCAGGGCCTTGCCCCGGCTGACACCCCGGGTGCCGTCCGTGAACACCTGGCCCTGGAGGTCGGAGACGTCACCGTCGCAGCCGGGCAGGATCGTGAGCGAGGGGACGTCGGGCACCGGGTTGTGGCCGAAGAGGGTGGGGCCGATGTGGACCGTGCCGCGGATGTTCCAACGGGCCCTGGACCGGTAGCCGTCCTGGGCGGCCGGCGGCTTGTACAGGCTGTCCATCACCGCGCGGTTGACGCCCTCGCCGCCGCGCGAGTGCCCGACGAGGAGCACCCGGGACAGGTCGGTCTTCGGGCCCTTGCGCACCGCCGCGGGCGCGGAGGCGGGGTTGGCGGCCCAGTCGGCCCAGCGGCCGAGGTGATTGCGGATCAGAGAGGAGCGGGCCTGCGCGCCGCCGTCCTCGGCGTTCCAGTCCTGGCCGTTGATGCCGTTGGCGGAGATCGAGACGGTCATGTACCCCTGGGAGGCAAGGAGCTTCTGGTCGCGCAGATAGCCCCGGTGGCTGGGGATCGGCTTGCTGCCCTTGGTGCAGGGCCAGTTGCCGGAGGTCTCCTCGTCCTTGCCGGGCACGTAGCAGGTGGAGTGGCGACCGTGCAGGAAGAGCGCGATCGGACGCTTGCCGGGGGCGTTCTTCGGGGCGACGACGACCCCGCGCATCTCGACCGGCTCGGGGAGGCCCGGGAGCTTGACGGAGGCGAGGCTGTACTCACCGGTGGTGGTGCCGTACGTGCCGGCCTTGCCCGGGTCGACGGTCCCCGCCGGGAGCTTGGGCGGGAGCTTCGGGGCCGGCGGCGTCACCTTGCGGCTCGCGCCCGCGCCCGGGGCTTCATCGAGCCTGCGCCCGGCCGCCTGGACCTGGAGGTCGTCCAGGTCTGCGGTGCGGACCTCGTCGAGGGGGATACGGAAGGTCCGGCCGTCGTCCTGCGGCTCGGGTACGCCCACGAGCGCACCGTTGGCGCGGAATTCCACGCGGGAGTCGCCCATGGGGACCGGCTCGGGGGCGCGCCACTCCAGGTGGTTCCGCCCGTCCTCACCGGCGATGCGCCAGCCGGGCGGCAGCGTCTCCCCGGCGTCGGGTGTCACTGCTCCGCTGGGCTTGTCCGGCGGAGCCGGGGCGGCGTACGCCCCCGTCGGCGCCACCCCTGCCACTGTCAGCACCGCTAGCGCGGTAACCCATGCCTTCCGGGCACGTATCAAGGCTCTCTCCTCAACCCTGGTCAAGCGCAGGTCCGTTCCGGTGGTCTGTGCCGGATCGAACGCCCTCTCGGACATCGAGACGGGCAGCCGAACCCGTGGGTTGCCTCTGCGGGTGGAGTGAGCGATCGGCGAGGGCTGTACCGCAGGCGGTCGGTAGGGTCGCGCAACGGAAAGATGTGATCCACTACGGCCATTCCGGCCGCCCTAGTCTTCTGAGTCAAGAGTTCTATTCAGATGTGTAGGGTTGCCTGGTGGCACGTACTGGGCGGCCGAAGGCCGAGTTGATCCTGTCGGACGAGGAACGGGCTGCGCTGGAGGGATGGGTGCGACGCCGTTCCACGCCGCAGGCCTGGGCGCTGCGCTGCCGGATCATCCTGGCCTGCGCCACCGGCGCGTCGAACAAGGACGTGGCCGCTCAGCTCGGTTCGACACCGCATGCGGTGGGCCGGTGGCGGAAGCGGTTCGTCGAGCACCGGATCGCCGGGCTGGGCGACATGCCGCGGTCCGGCGGCCCCCGGACGGTCACCGACGAGCAGGTGGCCGCGGTGGTCACCAAGACGCTGGAGTCGACGCCGAAAAACGCCACGCACTGGTCGACGCGGGCGATGGCCCAGGAGATGGGCCTGTCGCAGTCGACCGTGTCGCGGATCTGGCGGGCGTTCGGCCTGCAACCGCACCGCACCGAGACCTTCAAGTTGTCCACCGACCCGTACTTCGTCGACAAGGGGACCTCCCCCCGGGTGGTGGACACCCTGACCTCCGGCCCCGGTGGGGGCCGGGAGAGGGTGACCGATTATGGTGATGAAGGTCTATTCGCCCG